>JADJTL010000007.1 GCA_016711215.1 Pseudomonadota bacterium
GCCTTGTGACTGCGGACTGGTCGGCTCCTCGAACCCCTCGTCGAGCGCGCGGTCAATGTCGAGCTCACGGATCGGCGGCAGGCCCGAGGTCGCCGCCATCAGCGGCGCCAACTCATCCCTGACAGCCGGGTCGAACTTCGACTCGCCGCCCCGGTCGCTTGGTGAGCCGCTATGAAGCGCTTCGAGCGAGGCGACGCCCGCGGTCGCGCGCCTGCCGGTCGCTTGCGCGCCGGGTCCCGGCCGCTTCGTCTGTCGATCGAAGTAGTCGTTGATCAGGCGGGCGATCTCGCCGTGTCGGCCGGGGTGCTCGCGATCGGGGAGGCGCAGGATGTCGCTGCGCGTGAGTCGACGCACGTCCGTCAGCAGGCGATTCAGCGGGCTGTCGCCCTCGAGCTGCAAGAGCAGGAGCCCGAGCACGAGGAGTGCGACGAAGACCCCTGCCGCCTGCAGCAGCTCGGCCAGCTCGAAGTCGGAGCGCTGCAGCTCGGCGAGCGCGGGCACGAGGTCGGCGCGCGCCGCGGGCGGGCCGACGACCGCGTAGAAGGCGTCGTGGGCGGCGGCCTCGCCGCGCAGGGGCGCCATGACGACGACGTGTGCAGTAGCGCCGGTCCCAATGCTGATCGCTGGGGATCGCTCGTCGCGTTGCATCTGCTCGCGGCGCTGGCTGAATTGCAGCGGCAGGCGGGCGAGCTCAGGCGAGGAGAAGGTCGATCCGATCATGCGCCCGCGCAGGAAGACCGCGAGCTCGGTGGCGGCGAGGAAGGGGACGGTCGAGCTGACAAGGCGCTGGCGTAGGCGCCGGACAAAGGCATCGTCGACCTCCTGGCCGAGCAGCACCGCGCCGAGATAGCGTTGTTGTGTGCGGCTGACGAGGGGAGCCGCGGCCATCGTAAACAGGTGGCCCTGCACGCTCCAGCTATCGTCGCGTAGAAGCCCACGCAGGGCCGCCTCGACCAGCGGGTAGCCGGCAATGCCATGCTCACCCGGTACCATCTTCTCTGCGCCGGGGCCGATGCGCGCGATTTGCTTGCCGTGCTCATCCACCACGATCACCAGGCCCGGGCGGTGCTCCGGGCGCAGCGGCGCCAGGAGCTCGCCGATTGTGGACAGCGCCCTCGCCCGGAGCTGCTCCGGGTCGCGCTGCTTCGCGTTGGCGAGCTCCATCGTGTCGATCAGCCGCGGGTCCCGCGAGAGGGCCAGCGCGCGGTCGATCGCCTCCCGGGCATCGAGCTTGAGCAGCAGGTGGGCGTTATGCTGGACCAGGTCGAGCTTATAGGCGTGCGCGCTGAACAGCTGGCGCGCGGCCGGGCGCGGCAGCACCAGCAGCAGCGCGAAGGCGAGGGCCACCGCGGCGGCCAGCAGCACGACCCAGACGCGAGAGAACCACACGGTCGCGTTACTCCTTGCGCTGCTGCGGCTGTCGCAGCCTGGCCTCGACGACCACGGTCCTGCCGCCGACCTCGACGGACTGCTTGAACATCCACTCGCCGGCATACCACACGCGGACGGTGTAGATGCCGGGAATGAGGTTGTTGAATTGAAACGAGCTGTCGCCTGCGACCGCGGCCGCCTGACCCTGCTGGAGCACGAGGACGGTCGCCTCCATGTGCGGCACCTCGGAGCAGCGCACGCGGTAGGTTCCTGGCTGGGCGAACCTTGTCTCCGTGCTGTCGCCAGGCCCGACCGACTCAGCGCTCATGAACTTGCCGCTGACCGGCTCGAGCAGGTGGAGCACCGAGTCGCGGTTGAGGAAGCGCACCGAGCGCCCCGCCTCGATGGCGACGACGGGCGGCATGAAGCGCGCGTCGGCCATGGTGATGTCGGCCGGCCCGCGCGATGGGCTAGCTGCCGAGCGCCCGTCGAGCCAAACGACGACCGAGCGGCGCCAGTCCGTCAACGGTGAAGCCGTGGGAAGCAGGCCGTTGGGGAGGTTCCAGTACGTGCGCTCGGTGAAGGGGCGGTGCGGCTCGAAGCCTGGGGGCACGCGGACGACCCCGCGCAGCGTCGCGCCGCCTGCCGCCGCGGTCGCGGGAAGAGCGGTGGCGAGGGCGAGGCATACCACCACCCAGAGGGTCCTCCAGCGCCGCGGTGGCAGCCGGGCCGCGCGTGACCTCTCTGGCATTTCGTGCATGGACGCAGCCTGTCGGCAAGTTCTCATTTGATATTGATGGCTTCACCGGATTCTATCGTCCACGACAGTTAAGTCAACCTTGAGGCCGCGCCGGCGATAACCACGACCATGTCATGGGTCCTTCCGGTCTCTGCGACCGGCTACGTCGGTGGGCTGGTGCTTGGCGCGCTGTGGGGAGGGCACCCTGCCCTGGGCTGGGTGGGACTCGCCGCGGCGCTCTTGAGCCTGCTGCTGTTGAACCGCCGTCCGTTTCGGGCTGCCGTGCTGCTCGGCGTCAGCATGGTGCTCTTCGGCGCTGCACGCGCGCGTACCTACCAGCGCAGCAGCGACCCGCCCTGCGATGCAGCCCGCTTGAACAGGAGCCGAGCCCTGCGCCTCTGGCTCAGGGTCGAAGACGAGCCGATCTGGGGCGCAGATATCCAACGTCAGCGCGCGTCGGTGTGGGCCGCTGGCGCCGACGGCGAGCCAGCGACCGCGTTCTGCGGCGAGGTCGAGGTGACGCGACCACGCTCCGACGCACCGCTGTGGCCGGGCCAATCCCTTGTGGCGCGCGGCCGCTGGCGCCCAGCGACGCTCAGGTCGTCCCCGGCAGCGCGCTCCCCTGAGGGAGGGCTCGCCCTCGCACGCCCCACCGAACCATCCGGATACTTTTTCACCACCGAGGCCGAACTCGTGCGCCTGGGGCGTGCCGCACCGCGCTGGCATCAGGGCTTGCGACATCACCTCAGGACCGTGCTGCAAGCGGCCGCTGACGATGAGCCGGCGCGGGCGCTGCTCGCCGCGTTGGTCGTCGGCGACGGCGGTCGGGTCAGCGCGTCGCAGCGCGAGCGCTTCGGGCGCGCGGGGATGGCCCACCTCCTGGCGGTCAGCGGCCTTCACCTCGTGCTGGTGGCGATGACGCTCGTCTTCGTCTTTGACGCGCTGCTGCGCCGCGTATCGATGCTTGCGTCGCGCGCCTTGGTTCGCCGCTGGGCGGCGCTGATCGGAATCGCCGCCGCCATCGTCTACACAGCGCTGACGGGGGCCGGGATCGCCACCGAACGCGCCTGTGTGATGACGGTGGCCGTGCTGGCGGGCACGGTACTGGGGCGGCCTCGGGATCTGGTGCGGCCGCTGGCGCTCGCAGCGCTGGTCTTGCTGGTGACCGACCCCGGGGCGATCTGGCGCGCTGCCTTTCAGCTTTCCTTCGTCGCGGTCATCGGGTTGGCACTTGCCGCGCGCCACCCGCTGGCCGCGGCGCTGCGCCGTCGATCGTGGCTGGAGCGCGCGGTGGGGTCGCTGCTCCTGGCGAGTGCCAGCGCCTCGCTGGCAACGGCCCCGGTGACGGCGTACCACTTCCAGACCGTCTCGCTGATCGCGCCGCTGGCGAATCTCTTCGGCGTGCCCTTTGTCTCCTTCCTGGTTCTGCCCGTAGCGCTGCTCGGTGCGCTGATTGCTGGGGTCGCCCGTCCCGTGGGGGCGCCGCTGCTCCACCTTGCGGTCGGTGCCGTGCACTGGCTCGATTGGTTTGCCGGCTGGGCCGCTGCCCCGTCGTGGGCAGCTTTGCGCCTGAGCCTGTCGCCCCTCAGCCTCGTCGCGCTCGCCGCGGTCGCACTTGCCCTGCTGCTGACGTCTCGGCCCGCACGTCGCGGGCTGGCCTTGGTCGCGGGGGTCGCGCTCATCGCGGGTCCCGTCGCCCAGCGCTTGGCGCGCGAGCGCCGCGCGGTCGTCGCGACGCTCGACGCCGCGGGGAGCGGCCCGACGATGATCGCCTTGCCGGACGGCGCAACGCTGCTCTTCGGCGCCGGGCGTAGTGCGGCGGCGGGCGAGGCCGGCCGGCAGCCGCTGGTGCGATGGCTGCGCCGTTCGGGCGTCGAGCGCGTCGACTATCTCGTGTTGCCGGCCGAGAGCGCTGACGATCTGGGCGGCCTGATCGCCGTGCTCGGGGCAATCGAGGTCGGTGAGCTGTGGCTCGTCGGTGAGGCCTCCGCGCCGGCGCTCGCGCGGGTTCTACGATGGATCGCGCCGCAGCGGCTACGCCTGAGACCGCCGCGTGCCCTCACCGGTCGCGACTGGCGGCTCGAAGCGCTGCGTTGCGAATTGTGGACAGGCGGCGGCAAGGGACGGCGGCGGCGCTCGATGCCGAGGCGGCGTGGACTGGCCTTGGCGCTGCGCTTTGGTCAGTCCGAGGTGCTGCTCACGGCAGGCCACCGAGTCGCTAGGTGTTGGTCCGTCGCGGGAGGTCGTGCGCGCGCTGCCGCCCCCGGGCCGGCCGGGTTTGCGCCGGGCGGCGTGGTGCTCCCCACGCTATCAGGGGGAACGCAGCGCCCGCGGGCGCTTGGCGCCTCGGCATGGCGCGGCCAGCACGATGCAGGCCGGGTCGATCCGCTCGCTCTACCCGAGCGCGGCGCTCGCGTCGTCGAGCTGCTGGCCGATGGCACGCTGCGCAGCCGCGCGATCGCCGCCTCGAGCCAGCGGACCTTCCGTTTCGAAGACTGAGGGTTGGCCCGCGGGCTTTCCCGCGCTGCTGTCTGTGGTAGATACGCCCACGGCAGCAGCTAATCGAGGAGGACGCCGATGGAGCTTACCGAGCAAGCAGTGGTCGAGGCCCTGCGACCCATTCAGGATCCGGACCTGCGGCGCAGCATCGTCGACCTGGGGTTTGTCCAGCGCGTCGCCATTGCCGGCGGGCGCGTGACCTTCGACCTCGTCCTCACGACGCCGGCCTGTCCCGTGCGGGAGCAGCTTCAGGCGGCCTGTCAGCGGGCAGTAGCGGCGCTTCCTGGCGTGAGCGACGTGGCGGTTGCGCTCAAGGCCGAGACCCGTGGCGCGCCGCTGGCAGGGCGCAAGGTGCTGGAGACCGTGCGGAACATCGTCGGCATCGCCTCTGGCAAGGGCGGGGTCGCGAAGTCCACGACGGCCGTCAATGTCGCGGTCGCGCTGGCGCAATCGGGCGCTCGGGTCGGGATTCTCGACGCGGACATCTACGGACCATCTGTGCCGACGATGCTCACGGTGGACGAGGAGCCGACGATGAGCGCCGACGGGGTCATCAGCCCCGCGTCGGCGCTTGGAATGAAGGTGATGTCGATCGGCTTCTTCATCCCGCCCGGTCGTGCGGCGATTTTGCGCGGCCCGATGGCCTCTGGCTATGTGACGCAGTTCCTCGGCAATGTCGACTGGGGCGAGCTCGACTATCTGATCGTCGACTACCCGCCCGGAACGGGTGACATCCAGCTCACGTTGTCGCAGCAGGCGGCGGTGACCGCCGCGGTGGTGTGCACCACGCCGCAGGACATCTCCTTGATCGATGTGCGCAAGGCGATCGCGATGTTCGAGACGACGAAGGTGCCGCGCCTCGGCATCGTCGAGACGATGAGCCACTTCATCTGCGATGGCTGTGGCAAGCAGCATGCGCTGCTTGGCGAGGGGGGCGGGCAACGGATCGCCGCTGAAGCCGGTCTTCCCCTGCTGGGACAGATTCCGATCGATCCACGCGTGGTCAGCGGCGGCGACCAGGGTCGCCCGATCGTCGTCGAGTGGCCTGACTCGCCGGCGGCGCAGGCGTATCGTGCCGTCGCTGGCGCCATTGCCGCGCGCTTGTCGACCCTGCATCTCGACCGGGGTGACGCCCTCGAGAGCTTCTCGCTGGGCTGGAACGCCTGACCGTCCGCGACGCGCGGGTGGGGGAGGAAGAGCATGGCGAGCGACGACTACGCGGTGCGCAGGATCTATCAGGTCGACGCCCATACCTTGGGGATCGACTGGACTGACGGCGTGGTGGGCCGCTGGCGCCTTGCCGAGCTGCGGCGGCACTGTCCCTGTGCGCATTGCGTGGACGAGTGGACCCGCGCGCCGAGGCTCGACCCCACGACCGTCAGCGACGACCTGACGGCCAAGGGCGTCGACTCCGTTGGTCGCTACGCGCTACGCATCACCTTTAGTGACGGCCACGACGCGGGAATCTATACCCACGCCTTGCTGCGGGGGCTCGATCAGGCGCCAGCCTCGCGCAGGTAGGTCGTGGCCAGGGCGTCGGCGTACTCGTTCCAGCGCGCGCCGTTATGCGCCTTGATCCAGCGCAGCTCGATCCCCGGATGAGCCTGGGCCAGCGCGTAGGCGCGTTGGACCAGTTCGAGGTTCTGCACTGGGCCCGTCTTGCGCCGCCACCCGCGGGCGGCCCATCCCGCTGCCCATTCGTTGATCGTGCGGACGCAGAGCTGACTGTCAGAGTAGATCACGGTGCGTGCGGCCTCGGGTAGCAGCTCGTAGCCCGCGATCAGCGCCATCAGCTCCATGCGATTGTTGGTCGTGTCGGGGTCGCGGCCATGCCGCTCGTCGACCATCTCATTGTTGCGCACCACGACGACGCCCCAACCGCCCGGCCCCGGATTGCCCGAACACGCACCGTCGGTGAAGACCCCCTCGTAGGGCCCACCATCGTATTTCTCAAGCACTTCGCGCGGGCTCAGGTTGGCCTCGATCTGCGGCTGCGCGGCCGACGACGCGTGCTCGGCGCCTGGTCGTCGCGCGGCCGACTCGCGCCCGAAGCGTGCGGCTTTGCCCTGCCCCTGGCCGCGGCATTGCTGGCAGAGGCGTGGCACCCAGCCGGGGTAGCGCTCCACCACCGCTGGCGGGAGGCTGAAGCGGGTGCCGCAACCCGAACAGGTGAACGAGGGGCCGACCGGAGCTGGCATGGCAAGCATCACCTGGCTTGGGAGCAACTGGCTTGGGAGCAACTTTGGCGGGGCCACCGTCGATAACGCGCGCCGAGCAGCTTCCTAACATGGAGAACGCATCATGCCCATCGCTGCCTTGGCCGTCGTTGCCCGGTTCGCAGCAGCCCTCGCACTGCTTCCGATCCTCGCCTGCGCCGGGCACGCGCCCTTGCGGGGTCCTGCCGCCGTCCACCAGCGGCGCGGCACGCAGCTGCTCGCCGCCGGGCAGGTGGACCGTGCTGAGGCCGAGCTAGCGCTGGCGCTCGAGTACCGGCCCCGCAGTCCCGAGGTGCTCAACGGGCTCGGTCTGGTGGCGCACCAACGAGGGCAGTTCAACGCGGCGCTCGCTCGCTTTCGCGCCGCCGTGGTGCAGGACGACGAATTCGCCGAGGCGCACAACAACGTGGGCGTCATCTTGTTGAAGCGCGGCGATCACGGCGAGGCCGCGCAGTCGTTTCGCGCGGCGCTCGCCATCGACCCCGGCTACGTCAACGCGCGCTTCAACCTGGCGCTGAGCCTCCTGCGGCTCGGTCGGCTCGGTGCCGCGAGCTTCGAGCTGCGCAAGCTGATCACGCTGGCCCCGTGGCTGGCCGCGGCGCGGGCCGAGCTCGGCTGCGTGCTCGTGCAGCGCGGGAAGGCTGCCGCAGCCGACCGCGAGCTGCGCGCGGCGCTCGAACTGGATCGCGGGCTCGGCGCCGCCCATCGATGTGTTGGCCAGCTCCTCCGCCTTCGTGGCGACCTGGCCGCCGCGGAGCCATCACTGCGCGAGGCAGTCAGGCTCGATCCGAGCGATGCGGCGGCGCTCTATGAGCTCGCGGTCGCCCTCGTGCTGCTCGGCCGGAGGGACGCCGCTGAGGCTGAGCTTTGGCGGGTCGTCCGGCGCCAACCGGCGTGGGCGCCCGGTCACTTCGTGCTCGGTCACGTCCTGGCGACGGCCCAGCAGTGGCAGCAGGCGGAGCAGCGCCTGCGTCGGGCCGTGCGCCTGGTACCCCAGTACGCCGCGGCGCAGCTGCTCCTCGGCGATGTCTTGGTCCGACGGGGCCAGCCTGAGCGGGCGCGCGATCCCTATCGTCGCTTCTTGGCCGAGGCTCCGCCGGACCTCCGCCCGGAGACCGAGCGGGTTCGGCGTTGGTTGGCCTCTGCGTCGCCCGATCGCGACGCGCCGAGGCTCTGAGGCTGCAGCACGCGCCTGCTGAGGTCCGGCGCGCGTCGTCGCAGGGACCTCCGGCTGGGGCGACTGCTGGGGCGACTTGTCAGCTTAGCGTCGCCCGCCGATACTGCCCGCCGCGCGGGTGCCTTGCCTCGTCCGAGGCGGCCAAGGGCGGGAATTGCCGTGACGGTTTTTTGCCTCAGTGTGCGTCGACGCAGTGGCGCCCCGTCCGGGGCGACGAGCTTCGTCTACCGCTTCGAGCGCGCCGAGATCGTCATCGGCCGCTCAGCCTCGGCGGACGTTCAGCTCCCCGACGAGGGCGTCTCGCTGGTCCACGCGCGACTCCGTCTTGAGGGTGCAGCCCTCGTCGTCGAAGACCTCGGATCGACCAATGGCACGCGCCTGGACGGCCGGCGGCTGGTGGAAGGTCGCGCGGTCGAGCTGCGTGCCGGCTCGGTCCTCGAACTCGGCGACTACGTGCTGGAGGTGGCTGCCGATCGGGCAGAGCGCCCGCTGACGACGCCGCAGCGCACGGCCAGCTATGCCCGCGCCATGGCTCGCGAGGCCCTGATGGCCGGAGCGGTCGCGCCTGGGGCGCCCTTCCTGGAGGTGATGTCAGGGCCGCAGCGGGGCGAGCGTCTCGAGCTCAACCCTGGCAGCGCGCCGCTGATTGGCCGCGGCATTGGATGCCAGCTGGTCTTGACCGACGCCGATGCGAGTCGCGAGCACGCGCGCTTCAGCGCCGATCTGGCGGGGGCCACGCTGATTGACCTCGGCAGCAAGAACGGGTCGTTCGTCAACGGGCAGCGCGTCCGCGGTGAGCTGGCGCTTTGCCACGGCGACGAGCTGCGGATTGGCAATGTGCTCTTGCGCTATCGGGACCCCGTGGAGGAGGTGCTCGCTCGGCTCCGCGGACCGGTCGGTGCGGGGGTGGGAGCGTCCAGCCCCGAGCCCCCGCCGAGCACCCGGCAGACTGCGGGCGAGCTGCGCGACCCGGACTCGGCGACCCCGCTATCCCCAGGCGCTGCCTTTGAGCTCTCTGCTGCGTCGGTGCAAGCAGGTCCGCAGCATACCGGCTCCCGCCGCGCGCCGACGCCAGCGCGTGGTGCGTACGACTGGGTCTACTGGCTCTGCGGCGCCATGCTCGTGCTCGGAGCTGCGGCGTTGATCGCGTATCTGGCGCTATGAGCTCCGAAAACGAGGTCGCTGGGCGCAGGATGCCGCTAGGAAGGCCGCGCCCTCCGGCGCGCTCGCGCGCCGGGGCCTCTCACGCGCGTCGCTGCGCGGGGCGCGCCTGTCACGATCGACCGCCTGCGGGCTAACGGCGCTTCTTGCGCGCGTCGCGCGCGAGCTTGCGCTTATGCTTGTTCTTGGCCCGTCCGGCCGAGGTCTGGGGCGGACGAAAGTGATGGCGCGCCTCCGCCTGGGGCGCACCCGGCATGCCCATCGTTTGCATCAGCTTCTCGACGTCGAGCCCCGCCATCTGCTTGAGTTGGGCGAGCTGCTTCAATCCGGGAATCTTGCCGATCAGTCCGAGGTTGGAGCCCATCTCCAGCATCATCTGCTTCATCATCGAGTACTTCTCGAGTAGCTCGTGCACCTCGCGATCGCTGCGTCCCGCGCCTCGCGCGACGCGCTTGACGCGCCCGCTATTGAACTGGAGCTCCGGTGGGCTGCCTGCTCGCTCCTTTGTCTTCACCAGGAAGACCTCGGGATGCCGCCGTTCCTCCTCGGTCATCGAGTGAATGATGGCCTCGATCTTCGGCAGCTCGCGATCGTCAAGGACAAGGCCTTCGGGCAGGCCGTTGGGAAAGAAGGGCATCTTGTCGAAGAGATCGGCAAGGGAGCCCATCTTCTTGATGGTCTTGATCTGCTTCAGGAAGTCCGACATGTCGAACTGCCCGCGCAGCATCTCCATGGCGTCGCGCTCGGCCTGCTCCGCGTCGACGACCTCCTCGAAGTCGCGCATTAGCCCGACGACGTCGCCCATGCCGAGGATGCGCGAGGCGAGGCCTTCCGGGCGGAACTCCTCGAGCTTGTCCAGCGACTCGCCGATCCCGAGAAACTTGATCGGCGCACCGGTGACCGCCTTGATGCTGAGGGCGGCGCCGCCGCGCGCATCGCCATCGAGCTTGGTGAGGATCACGCCGCTGAGCGTCAGGCGCTCGTGAAAGACGCGCGCTGTCTGCACGGCGTCCTGGCCCATCATCGCGTCGACGACGAGGAAGATGTTGGCCGGGCGGCAGCGCAGCTTGATCTCCTCCAGCTCCTGCATCAGCGCCTCGTCGATCGCCAGGCGACCCGCCGTGTCGAGCAGCACGACGTCGCGGCCGCGGCGGTGCGCTTCCTGGACGGCGTTCTCGCAGATGGTCGGCGGATCGGCGCCGGGCTCGGCGTGAACCGGAAGCGTCAGGCGTTCGCCGAGGACCTTGAGCTGCTCCACGGCGGCCGGGCGGTAGACGTCTGCCGCGACGAGCATCGGCTTGCGGCGCTTCTTCTCGAGGTACCGAGCCAGCTTGGCGGTGGTGGTGGTTTTTCCCGAGCCCTGCAGCCCGACCATCATGATGCAGGTCGGCCCCTTCTTGGCGAAGGTGAGGGAGGCATCCGCCGGGCCCATCAGCGCGGCGAGCTCATCTTGGCAGATCTTTACGAAATGCTGACTCGGGGAGACCTTGATCTTGCGGCCCTTGGCCCTCGCCCGCAGCTTGACCGTCTCGCCGAGCGCCTTGTCCTTGACCCGCTCGAGGAAGTTCTTGGTGACCTTGAACTCGACGTCGGCCTCGAGCAGCGAGAGGCGCACCTGGCGCAGGGCCTCGTCGATGTTGCTCTCGTTCAGCTCGGTCACGCCGGCGAGTTGCTCGCGAGCGGCGCGGAATCCCTTGCTCAATGTCTCCAACATGGCGTTCGTTCATCTCCTAGAAAAGTGAGCCGCCGGGTGTTTGACCCATTGCCCGTCGGATCTGTGGCGCGCGCCGATTCAGCCGCCGATTCAACTGTCGCTCCGACCGCGAGGCGCCAGCCGAAGGCCCAACGTCCTTGCCGGGCGGACTACCCTTAGCATGATCACGGCAACGTCTCCGCTCCCCGACCTCGGATGCGCACCCCGTGAGGCGTCCATGCGGAGTATCGCGGCGCCGATCCGTGTTCGAGCGCCGCGGATCGCGGGCGGCCCTTGTTGCGCGGCCAACGCGTGGCCGGTGCCTTCAGGTGTGCCGCTTGCCCCGCGTGGCTCCGTGGTCAGGGTTCTGGCTCCGGCGTTGGGTCGCCCACCAGCGGCGCCAACGCTCCTGGGCGGCGAGCAGCGCGGGCGCTGGGGCGCTCGCGTCGTAGGCGAGGTCGCCGCCCGTGGTTTCATAGAGCTCGAGGGCGGCTGCCTGGCGCAGCTCCAGCGCCGGGTGCGTCAGCGCCTCGATCAGCCACTCGGTGTGCGGGCGCGTACGGTGCCGGGCCCACCACGCGGTCCACGCCGCGACGTCGTCATGGAAGTCCTGCTTGGTGAGCAGCGCCAGCGCTAGGCGGGCCGCTTGCGCCACCTCTGCGCGAGGGTCGCGCAAGAGCGCGATTAAGGAGGGCGCGGCGACGTTGTCGCCAAGTGCCCCCAGGGCGACCATGGCCGCAGCCTGACGCCGTGGCTCTGGGTGCGCGAGATCTGTGCGTAGCTCGTCGCGGGCGTCCGCTAGCTGATCGTGGCGCCGGATGCGCAGCACGGCGCGGCATGCCGCCGCGCGCACGAGCGGGCTGGCGTCGCGCAGCCGCAGAGCGAGCAGCGCAATCGCCTCAGCGTCGACGAGCTCGCCGAGCAGCAGGGTTGCGCCGAGGCGCCGCCCCTCGTCCTCGCTCGTCAGTTCCGATGCCAGCGCCGGAAGCACCCGTCGCCCCAGCAACGAGAGCGCGTAGAGGATGGGTTGGGTCTCAGCCGACGGCGATGGCGCGTCAACGCGCGCTTCCGCGGGGATCGACGGGCCGGGAAAGCGCTCCATCAGCCAGGCCAGAGCGCTGGCCTCGCGGCGCCGCAGCTCGGCGGTTAAAGCCCCGTGCTGCGGGCCGCGCTGCGCGATCGCGGCGACCAGCGCCTCGATCGGCAGCGCTCCTGCGGGCGTGTTGGCGGCCGGCGTCTCGGCCGCGGGTCCCGCGTTTTCCGCGGGACGCCGGAGCGGCGCAGGAGCCACGCGAGCGCGTTGGCGCCGCCGACTCACGCGCGTCGGTGAGCGCACTGTTTCCGGCGCATGCGACCGTGGCGCGTCGGCCGGCGTGCGTGGATCCTGCGCCGGCCGACGCGCGGCGGTCGCTGCGGCCCTCGACGGGAACTCGGCGCTCTGGCGGCGCTGCTCGGCGATCAGCCGGCCGAGCGCAGTGGCGGCCGCTTGGGCCAGCGCGCGCAGGGGTTCGAGCACTCCCGCCGCGAGCGGGGCATCGGTGGGGTCATGCCCGATAAGCAAGCAGATCGCCTTGCCGCCGACAGCCACGGGCACCAACACGACCTGCGAACTCAGCACCTCTGCGCGCAGCATCGCCGTGGCGTTGCCGGCGCTGTCGGTCAATGGGCCAAGGTAGGGCTCGAGCTGGTGACAGGCCTCAGACAGCAACGATGGCAGGCTGAGCGGGATGCGGCGCCGGCGGACGGCGCTGCGGTCGAGCTCCCCACCGACGACAGCGATCAGCCCCTGCAGTCGGTTGCTGCGCGCCGCGAAGATCTGGACGGCAGGCAGCAGGGAGTGCGCTCCGCGCAGCAGGTAGAGCAGGACGTCGTCACGATCCGAGGCCTGCTCGATGAACTGGCGCGCCACGCCGGGGAGGAGGGCGTCGATGCGCTCGATCCCGGGGGTGGTCACTTCGTCGACGCCCTGCGCGAGGTCGGAGTCGGCCTCGGCGCCTGCGGTTGGATCAGGTGGTGTCGCCTCGCTGCTTTGGGCGAGCGTGCCCGGCAGAATCGCGAGATCGTCGGCAGCGAGAAAGAGCGCTTTGCCCTCCGCGGTGCTGAGCGCTGCGAGTGCCGGCCGGCAGGCCGCGCCTTCGGTCACCGCGGCCTGCGCCGGTCCGCGCCCCTGGCCGACGCTGGCTGGCGGCTCTGCCCGGTCCGCCTTCCCGACGACGATCGGTGGCACGGGACCCAGGCGCTCGAGCAGCGCGACAAAGCGGGGCGATAGCGTCAGTCCGTAGACCACCGCCCGCGCCTGTTCGACGCGGACCTCCGTGCTGGCCAAGGGCACCAGCGCCTCGCTATGTTCAGCACGCAACCGGGCTAGTCCGGCCGCGTCCGTGGCGTCGGAGCAGAGGAGCAGCACCTGGCCGTCGCGCCGCGCGATCGGGCAGCACGCCAGGCGTCGCGCGGTGTCGACCGGCAGCGTCGCGGCCAGCGCGGGGTCCGACGGATCGATTGCCTGCGGCGAACCCGGGGGCCAACCGCTGCTCTCGCTGAGGCAATCGATCAGCACGGCCTCCTCGGCTTGCGCGCCCTCCAGCAGCGCAGTGTCGAGGGTGCCGCCGCGGATGGCCTGGAGCGCGAGGGCCTCCTGCAGGGTCGCCACGTCGACAATGCCCCGCTGCACCAGCATCGAGCTGATCCGCGCGTTCATCTTCCCCTCGCCGACGCGCGGCGGATGACGTAGGTGCCGGCCAGCCAATCCTGCAGGCCGCGCTTCTCGGCATCGAAGGCGGCCCAAAGCAGTCCCAACCCCAGCAAGAGCAGCCCGAGCGCCTGTCCGGCGCAGCGCAGCAGCACGCGCCAGGCACTGGGTCGGGCGCCGAACGTGTCGATGACGGTCGCGCGCAGCAGGCGAAGCCCAGGCGTGGCGCCAAGGGCGGCGATGAACACCACCTGATAAAGAGTGCCGAGCAGCGCGAAGATGACCAACAGGGCGACCAGCGCGGGGTCTCCGCGCAAGAGTAGCTCGATCACGATTTCGGCGTGCCGCTGCGGCAGTGCCTGCGCCGTCACGCGCGGCGCGACCCAGGTCGTAACCCAGGCCGCCAGCAGCAGCAGGGGCAGCAGCGCGAGCGCATCGATCAGCGCGGCTGCCGCGCGGCGCCAGATGCCGACGACGTAGACCACGGGTGCGTCGGCGCTGCGCGTGGCGGCTGTTGCTGCGGCGGCGGAGGCGGTGGGACCGTCGACCGGGGACGGTGCGAGCGAAGCGCCTTCAAACATCCCGGGACTATATCGGCGCGAGCGGCGAACACAAGCCGCCGAGGTCGCGGTGGCCAGGGTGCCCGATCGACGATCAGTCCGCGAGGCGCCCCGAGAGATAGGCGGCCAAAGCCAGCAGGGCGATGGCCGCCGTCTCGGTGCGCAAGATGCGGGGCCCCAGCGCCACGGGCTCGAAGCCGGCGTCGCGGGCCTGTTGCAGCTCCTCGGCCGTCAGACCGCCCTCGGGGCCGACCGCGATCGCCACCGCGTTCGCCTCGTCGCGGAGCCGCGTTTCGAGGGCTGCCAGTCCGCTCGCGCCCGGCATCGCGACCAGGCGCAGCGCCTCGTTCGGCACCTGCGTCAAGGCGCTTGCCCAGGGGCGCGGCGGGTGGATCAAGGGCAAGCGCGCGCGCTCGCATTGGCGGGCGGCCTGGCGCGCAATCTCCTGCCAGCGCTCGAGCTTGGTGGCCACGTCGGATGGGCGGGCCACGCTGCGCGCGCAGAGCGCCGGCACGAACTCGTCGACGCCCAGCTCGGTCGCCTTCTGCAGCACCCAATGGGTGCGTTCGCTGCGTGCCAGGCCGTCGATCAGCAGCAGGCGCGGTGGCGGGTCAGGCGCCAACAGCTGCCGCTCGTCGAGGGTGACCCAGGCTTCGCGGCGATCAATCCGCGCCAGGCGCCCCGTGTAGCGCATCCCCGTCCCGTCGACGAGCGCGAGGTCGGCGCCGGGGCGGAGTCGCAGGACCCGCACCACGTGGTGGAAATCGTCACCGCGCAGTCGCACACCCTCGGCCGTGATGTCCTCGGGAGCGACGAAGAGGTGTTTCACGCGCGGTGCTCAGGCACGGCGTCGCAGCAACAGGCCGCGCCAACCGCTATCCTCCTCGCTGTACTCCACTTCGAGGGCCAGCTCGGCGCCGTATTGACGGGCGATGGTCGCCGCCTGCTCGGCCAGCAGGCCGCTCAGCACCAGTCGCCCGGTCGCGCTGAGCGCCTGGGTCAGCGTGGGCTTGAGCGCTGTCAGTACGTCGAAACTGAGGTTGGCGAGAACCAGATCGTAGCTCCCGGTGATCGCCGCGCCGTCCTGCTGCGTCACCGTCACCCGCGCCTCGAGCTGGTTGCGGGCGATGTTCTCGCGGCAGACGCGTACGGCGATCGGGTCGTCGTCGATGGCCTGCGCCTGGAGCTCGGGCCAGACCTTGACGGCGGCGAGCGCGAGAATGCCCGCTCCGCAGCCGACGTCGAGCGCCGCGTGCGGCAGATGACCGCGCTGGTCGAGGCGCTCGATCGCGCTGAGCGCGAGCCGGGTGCTGGCATGGCCCCCCGTGCCAAACGCCATGCCGGGATCCAACTCGATCAGGCGATCGCCGGCCGCAACCGCCGCCTCTGCATCCCAGCTCGGGCGAATCAAGAAGTGCCGACCGACACGCATCGCGCGAAAGCTCTGCTTGTAGGCCTCCCACCAGTCTTCGGTCGCGACCGCATCGGTCTGCCACGAGACGTCATTGGCGGCGACGTCCAATTGGGCCAGCGAGGCCACGAGGCGCTCGACGTGTTCCACGTGAGAGGCCACGTCCGCCTCCGGCACCCAGACCATGAGCTCGATCGTTCCGGGAGGGGGCGGCGAGAGCGTGCCGTCATCGCGCTGCTCGAGGCCGGGTCCGACGCGATCCATCAGCAGCTGAGCGACGGCGGGGGCCGCTGCCTCGGGGACGCGGAAGGAGAGCTTGGCCAGGCTGTTCACGATGGATGAAAGCTATACCGGCCGTCCGCGCCTCGGTCAAATCGGCCGCGCGGCGCCCGCTTCGGTAGCTGAAGCGCCAAATCGCGCGACGCCAGCGACCTCAAGCGCTCGCCGAGCGGTCCTTCCGGATCATAACCGAGCGGGTCGCAGCCGAGTGGGTCGTAACCGAGTGGGTCGCACTGCGCCGGTGGCGCTGGGCGGGGAGCGGTCTGGAGATGAGTCATCGAAGGCAACCGAGAGGGTTCCTCGAAGGACGTAGTTCCAAGCATTCGGCTGCGCACCCGGCTTTCGTGGTCACAAGCACGACGATCTCTCGTTGTGAAGCGACACCCCCCACCGGGTAACGGAGCAGCACATGGGGTCAATGTTGAAACCACCCTCAGTTGCCTTAGATGACTCACCTCCGTGTAACGATTTCAATCTACCTGAGCGCATCGGTTCATGGCAAGGGCTAATTCACGCGAGCGAGCGAGCGAGTGGCCAGCGCTGCGCCCCCGCGGATGCCGCGGACGCCATGGCGGTGGCACTTCCGCTGGGCTTAGCTAGCGCACTGGGTTAGCCTGCGCGTCGCACTCGATCAGGGCGTGATGACCAGTCCCATGAGCGATCAAGCACCGCCAGATCCTGACCTGCTCGCGCGCCTGGCCGAGGGCTACGGGATCGAGCCGCACTACTACGATATCTGGGGCGCGCTGCATCGCGTGGGGCCTGAGGCTACCCAGGCGCTGCTGCACGCGATGGGGCTCTCCGTCGCAAGCACGGCGGAGGTCGGGGCTGAGCTGCGTGCGCACGACGAAGGTCGGTGGCGTCGCCCGCTGCCGGCCGCGCTCGTGCTGCAGGAGGCAGGCGCGTCCCCACTCAGGCTGAAGCTCTCGCTTCCGCGGGTCGTGGAACGGGGGCGCTTGCGCTGGCGGCTGTGTCTGGAGGATGGCCAGCGCTACGAGGCCTTGGTGCGGCCGCGCGAGCTGGCGGTGGTTGGAGAGCGCGCGATCGATGGCGAGGCCTACGCATGCTATGCGATCGAGCTGCCGGTCAATCTCCCGCTCGGCTACCACCAGCTCGTCCTGCAGCAGTGGCGCGGACGGCATTGTCGCGAGTCGGAGACGACCCTGATCGTCGTTCCGCCGAAATGTTATCAGCCGCAGGCCATCGCCGACGGACGCCGCGTCTGGGGGCTGTCGCTTCAGCTCTATGGGCTGCGCTCGGAGCCGCAGTGGGGGATCGGCGATTTCGGCGATTTGCGGCGTGCGGTCGAGCTCGGGCACGCGCTCGGCGCCGCGCTCGTTGGCCTCAATCCGTTGCACGCGCTCTTCGCCCACAATCCGCTGCACCGCAGTCCCTATGCGCCATCGAGTCGACTCTTTCTCAACGCGCTCTATGTCGATGTCGCCGCCGTGCCCGAGCTCGACGAATGCGAGGAGGCGCGCCGCAGCGTGCAGTCCCCCGAGTTCCAGCGGCGGCTCGAGCAAGCCCGCCAGGCCGAGTTCGTCGACTATCGCCTGGTCGCGGCCATCAAGCGGCCCGTGCTCGAGCAGCTCTTTCAGCACTTCCGCACGGCGCATGAGCAGCCGGCCACGCAGCGCGGTTTGGACTTCGCGGCCTTCGTCGCCGCTGGCGGCGAGGCGCTGCGCCTGCACGCGGTCTACGAGGCACTGCAGGAATCCCTTTGGCATGAACTGGGGATGATCGGCGGCTGGCCGTGGTGGCCGGAGCGCTTTCGCGACCCGGCGTCGCCCGCGGTCGCTGCCTTCGCCGCCGCGCACGCTGAACGCGTGCTCTTCTTCCAATACCTGCAATGGCTGGCCGATCAGCAGCTCGCCGCGGTCGGCACCCGCTGCTTTCAGCTCGGGATGGGGGTCGGCCTCTACGCCGATCTCGCCGTCAGCACGGATCGGGGCGGCGCCGAGACCTGGGCCGCGCAGCAGGTCTATGCGATGTCCGCCTCGGTCGGCGCGCCACCCGACGACTTCAGTCCGACGGGCCAGGACTGGGGGCTGCCCCCGATGATTCCGCATCTGCTCGCCGAGCGCGCCTACAGGCCCTTCATCGCCGTGCTGCGGCAGAACATGCGCCACGCCGGTGCGCTGCGCATCGACCACGTGATGGGCCTGATGCGCCTCTTCTGGGTGCCGCCCGGTGGATCGGCTGCCGACGGTGCCTATGTCCGCTACCCCTTCGAGGAGCTGCTGGGGATCGTGGCGCTAGAGAGCCACCGCAACCACTGCCTGTTGATCGGCGAGGACCTCGGCACGGTGCCCGATGAGGTGCGCGAAGCGATGCAGCGCTTCGGCCTGTTGTCCTACCGGCCGATGCTCTTTCAGCGCGGTGCCATGGGGGAGTTCCTGCCGCCCCAGGCCTATCCTCAGGCGGCCCTGGTGGCTGTCTCTACCCACGATCTTCCGACCCTGCAGGGGTATTGGCGCGGACGCGACGTCGAGGTCCGCGCGGCTCTGGGACATTACGGCTCCGACGACCAGGTGCGTCAGCAACACGATGCACGCGCGGGCGATCGCTGGCAGCTGCTGACGGCGCTCCAACGGCAGGGCCTCCTGCCCGCCGGGGTGGGGACCAACGCTGCGGCCTTGCCCGAGCTGAGTGGCCCCGTCGTGGCCGCGATCCACCGCTACCTCGCGCGCTGCCCGTCGCAGGTGATGGTCGTCCAATGCGAAGATCTTCTCGGGGTTGGCGAGCAGGCCAACCTGCCCGGCACGACCGACGAGCACGCGAACTGGCAGCGTCGCCTCCCTTTGCCCCTGGAGCAGCTTCGCGCGCAGCCGATGGTCGCCGAGGTCGTGCAGGTGCTGGCGCAGGAGCAGCGATCCTCCGGGGCTTGAGCCCTCGTCCTTGGGTTTTCCGCCGCGGCCACCAACCCGCAACGCTCGGGCCCGTCGACGCATCAGCCGGCGGTCGCTGCGGCGACCCGTGCGCGGCGGGTCCTCGACGGCGGTGCCTCTGCGTCCTCCGCCGTCGCCCGCCGGGCAGCTCTAGAGCGGCAAGCCCTATCCGTAGCCGGGGCTCCCTCCTCTGGGTCCGGGACAAGGTTGCGGACTAACAGGCCCACTGACCGGGACAGCTGACTCCACCTGCGTCGCCGCTACGAGCCATCTGAAAGCATAACCTGTCGAACTGGCGCAGGATTTAAATCTTGGAGAGGGATGGCACGCCTGTTGCTGTGTTTGACGAGCGGAGGCGAAGGCATGATGACCATTGACCGTACCCGAAACGCTACGCTTGGCACCGCCCAGCGTTATTTCTCGGCTGATCGAGTGGAAACCTGCGAGTCGAGGCTGCTCCGCCGCGAGGTGCGCCACGGCGGGTCGCTCGTCCGCCTCAGCCAGCTCGCGTCCGCGAGTGCGGCGGTCCTACTTTGCGGATTGGCGGTCGGATGCGGTGTGCTGGCGGGCGACACCTGTTCCTCGGGTTGCGCCCCAGGGCAGGTCTGCGGGCCCAACGGGTGCGTGCCGGCGACCATCACGGGCGTGAGCGACACGGGCACGGTGCCGGCCGCGGGCGCCCAATGTGGCCCGAGCACCTGCGCCAGCGGCTGTTGCGACGCGGCCTCCGGGAGCTGCGTGCTCTCGACGCAGCAGACGCTCACCGGCAAGTGCGGCTTCGGTGGCCAGGTCTGCGGACCCTGCTCCGGCACCAACCCGCAGCAGAGCACGCTCCCAGCCTACTGTGCGGCCTGCGCGCCAGGGCAGCCCGGCGCCCAGGTGCAGTGCTGCCACGCGGCCCAGCAGGCCTGCGTGCCGGCCACGCAGGTGCAAAGCACCGTCACGGGAACTTGGTGCAGCGTACCCTCCGGTTCCACCTTACCGGGTGGCCAGGCGGACGCGCTTTCCCGCTGCCAGTCGAGCTGCGGCGGCTGCTGCACCGACGCGGGTCTTTGCGTCGAGCTCGGGGTGGGGAAGGGCCAGAGCAACCAGCGCTGCGGCAATGCTGCCGGGCGCTGTGAGGCCTGCCAGTACGGTGAGGTCTGCGACGCAAACTATGGTACTTGCAACAGACCTGAACCGGCCTTTCGCGTCTGCGTGAGGCAGGTCGTCGTCGATGGATCCTACGTGGACGACGAGTGGGTCGATGCCATTTTGCAGGGCTACGTCCCCGTCCGGACCGAGGCCCACCCGGAGTTCATTGCCACGCTCATCGCTGGCGGCAAAACGCCAAAGCTGGGCACGCGCGTTCAGGCGATCAAGCACGACGGCGTCTGGGTCTCGACGCCGATGGGGCTGGATTGCGTGAGCGGGATCAAGGAGAGCGAGCTGCTCGAGGGCCTGGGCTCGGGCGTATCGATTCTCGTCACCGAGTATGACCGCGTCAGCGCGGCCGACACCGTCGGCGCCTGCTCCTTTGCGGTTTCTGCTCTGGATGTCTTTGGCGGGGCTGCAGAGGTCTGGATCGATTCGTGCATGCCGCCGATACGCGGGGTGCTGGTGCAGATCGTGCCGGAGAACCTCTGACCGCGCCGGATCGTCCCGGCTGGGTTTCGTGCTTGAATTGGCTGCCGCACCTGGTGCGGCGAGGAGAACGCTGATGAAACGCCTTGGCTTGACCTCGGGCCTCCTGATGACCGCGCTGGCGCTCGGGCTGGTCGCCGGATCGGGCTGCGGGACGGAGGGCGGCGACGCGCTGGATCAGTCGCTCAGCGGCTGCCCCGGCTGCGTGGACAACGGCGTTTGCCGCCCCTTCCCGGCCCAGGATTCTACAGCCTGCGGCAGCGGTGGGCGCACCTGTGAGCGCTGCCAGGCCGGTACAGAGACCTGCGACCGCGACGTCGGGCGCTGCGTGTCGGCCAATCCCACGAGCTGTCCCGGGGGCGTCTGCCAGCCGGTCGGCGGCGCGCGGAAGCCCTGCGGGCTGCTCTGCGACGGCTGCTGCGATGTGGCGACGAACACCTGCATCGACACCAACGCCGGTCAGACGGCGCAGCAATGCGGTTTGAACAACCAGGTTTGCCACGGCTGCGACGCCGGCCAGAGCTGCAGCGGGGGCGTCTGCATCTTCGGCGCCGGCGGCATTGCCGCGGCGGGCCCCTCCTCCTGTAACGCGGCCCTGCAGTGCTACTCCCCGACGACGAAGACCTGCGAGCTTGGCGATAGCGTGCTGGCCTGCGGGCGCCCCGGCGGAAGCTGCAGTGTGTGCACGAACGGCATGTACTGCTCGAATGGCACCTGCGTCGCTGGGACCACCCGCATCGCCGACTGTCAGCGCAACGGCTGCGATGGCTGCTGCGCGGCGGACGGGACCTGCGTCAGCTCCTTCGGCCTCACCGACAGTCAATGCGGCATCCGCGGCGGCGCGTGTCAGCCCTGTACGAGCCGGAGTTTCGTCTGCGACAAGGCCGTCGGCCAGTGCAAGAATCCGGCGCTGGTGCGCCCGCATCAGATCTGCGTCGATGGCGTGTGGCTGCGAGGCAATAGTGCCAGCGTTGAGGTCCCCGAGGGGGTCGAGGTGCGGGTCGAGCTGGGCGAGTCTGTCTTGGGGCTGGGCGCGCTCAGTGGCTCGACGGGCTCGGGTACGATGGGAGCGATCGAGCCCTCGTCGATGAACTGCCCGGCGAGCATTCCGGGCTGCCGGCGCGTGACCTTTGGGGATCCCTGTGCGATCCCGAACGTGACCGACTCGGACCTCGCCCGCTACACCGTCAACTTCGAGGTCGGAAAGACGGGGCGCTTTGGCATCGACCTCCTCGGCAGCAACACGCTGGCGACCTGCCGGATCCGCGGCGCGGACCTCCTGCGCTCGTTCAAGGACCCCGTGACGGTCCCGACGACCCCCTACTACTTCACCAACCAGTATGGCACCACGGGTAGCGGGTTCGACACGCCGAGCTTGCTCAGGAACCGGCTCCTGAGCGAATGCGTCAGCTCGTCGGGATACCGTGTCTTTGTGGCCGTGCGCGTCAGCCAGTACTAGTGCTGCCAAGCAGCTCGGCGCTCCAGGGCGCCGGGCTGGTCAATCCTTCAGCGGACGGACCCCGCCTCGCGACTTCGCGCCTTCCGGGCACCTGCGGCGCTGCCAGAAAAAAGCCCGCGCCGAGTGTGTCATCGGCGCGGGCGAAGAGACGGCCCCGCAGAGAGCGATGGAAGACCTTCTACACCCTGAGCAACAAAGGCGGGGCCCGCGGTACTCGCCCCTGCGCTTCCCGACGATGCGGGTCTGCGCGCGACGTGCAGGGGCAGGCCCCAAGGGTATAGTCAAGGGAGTAGAAAAGTAGTCCTCCTGTCGTTCCTCCGCAGCAAGCCTAGGCAGCAGTATCCCGCCAACGTGCGGATGGGGTCAACGGCGCAAAGGCCGTGCCACGGGGAGGCGCTTCGAGGATGTTGGCCTGGCGGCCAGCGCGCTAGCGCCCCTGATCCGCCGTGGTCTTGCGACGATAACCAAGAGACGCGTCGTCGTAGGCTTTGTCGGGGCGGTAGATCTGGCGGGCGTCGCCGATCGCGGCGCCGTAGCGCTCACGCCAATCGACGCCGTCGCCACCGTCCCGCGCGATGCTGAGGGCCGCCCGTGACAAGAGCTGTTCCTTATCGAGCACGGCCTCGCGGCGGTGCTCGATCGGCGGCATATGCTCCTGCGTGTCCATCCGCAGCGCGTCGCAGGGGCAGGCCTCGACGCAGAGCCCGCAGACGACGCAGACCAGCTCGTCGATCTCGAACTTGACCGGGAACTTCTCGACGCTGCGGCTGCCGGGGTGCTCGCGCTCGCCGGCCTCGATCGTGATGCAGTTCGCGGGACAGATCGTCGCGCACATCATGCACGCAGTGCAGCGCACGGAGCCGTCATCGCGCGTCATCAGTCGATGCCGTCCGCGGAAGCGCTCCGGACGCTGCCGTTGCTTCTGCTTGCCGCGCCAGGCGTCGGGGTCGCTGCTCGGCGGTGGATCGGGCAGATCCCACTCCCCGTAGCGCAGGGTCTCGATCTCCTTGCTGCCGAAGGTGTTGACGAAGAAGTGCCGGAGCGTGATGCGGAGCCCGCGGATTAGCCCCAGCAGGTAGAGGCGGTCGCCGAAGGTGCGCTTTATCGTGACGATTTTTGCCATCGGCTACCTCGCGGCCTGGGCTGCGAGCAGCACGCCAGCGGTGACAACGATGTTGAAGATCGACGCCGGAAGCAGCGACTTCCAGCCCAGGCGCATCAGTTGATCGAAGCGCAGACGGGGCAGCGTCCAGCGGATCGCGAGCTGCAGAAAGCAGACGAGGAAGACCTTGGCGAAGAAGCTGAGCACGCGGGCGAGCACGACCAGACCGTGCGATAGCGGCAGGTAGTGCCCGAGGATCCGCAGGCCGTCATCGGCCAGTCCCGGCAGCTGCCAACCGCCGAAGAAGATCGTCGTGACCAGGCAACCGACGAAGACGATCTCGAGGAACTCGGCCAGGTAGAACATCATGAAGCGCGTGCCCGAGTACTCGACGAAGTAGCCGACGATCTCGGATTCCCCCTCGGGGATGTCGAAGGGCGCGCGCTTCGTCTCGGCGATCGCGGCGCAGAGAAAGAGCACGAAGCCGAGCGGCTGGCGGATGATGCCCCAGTCCCAGAGGCTGGCCTGTGCCTGCACCAGCGCCATCGGCTCGAGGGTGCCGTAGACCAGCAGGACCCCGACCACGGCCAGACCCATCGTGACCTCGTAGGAGATCATCTGCGCCGCAGCGCGTAGCCCGCCGAGGAGGCCAAAGTTGTTGAAGGACGACCAGCCGGCTAGCACCGCCCCGTAGGCGCCGAGCGAGGCGACCGCAAAGACGAAGAGCAGCCCGATATCGATCTGGGCGATCTGCAGCGCCTCGGGACGGCAAGCCGCGAGATCCGGGCCCACCGTGCGCCAGGCGCTGGCGCAAAGCGGGGGCCCGAAGGGAATCACGGCGAAGACGAGGAGGACGGGCACGAGCGCCAGCACCGGCGCCAGCAGGTAGATGCCCTTGCGCGCCCGCGGCGGGATGAAGTCCTCCTTGAAGAGCAGCTTGAGGGCGTCGGCCAGCGGGTGGAACAGGCCCTTGAGCCGCACCGAGCCGATGTTGGCGCGGACCGGGCCGATCCGGTCCTGCATCATCGCGCTCTGTCGTCGCTCCATCCACGTCAGCAGCGCCGAGAGGCCGACGGCGAAGCCGAGCATCACGGCGATCTTGAGCAGGGACCAGGCGAGGATCGCGAGCATGACAGTGTCTCTCTCTGCGGCTATCCGCGGCGGCAGGCCCAGCGCAGGCGCACCGTCGGTCGCTCTTCGCCCCAGCTGGCGCGCCGGAAGAGGGGAACCTCGTCTCGCAGCTGCTCGAAGACGTCCTTGGCGGCCTCGCCCTGCGGGGGATGGCCGAGCGCGGCGCCGATCGCGTGGATCCAGGCCCAATGCGGACGCGCGTGGCCAGGGGGCTCGAAGGCCGCGCGTAGCCGCCCCAGTTCGTTGCGCCAGTTGGTGATCGTGCCCTCGACCTCCGCCCAGGCGGCCGCCGGTAGGACGACCTGCGCCGCTTGCGTCAGCGGTGAGCTGCAGGTCGCCTGGACCACCACGAATTCGACGCTGCCGAGGGCCGCAGCCACGGGGGCCGCCAGGTCGCTGGCATTGCCAACCACGTAGAGGCCCTTGATCGAGCCCGCGCGCAGGGCCTCGAGCAGGGCCGCGCCGTCGGCCGTGGCGCCCGCGAACTGCGCCGCCACCGCCTGCGTGCCGGCGCGGTTGGGGTTGGGGTCGTCACGGCGCAAGATCGTGTCGCCGCGGCCGTCGTCGGCGCGGTCGGCGATGAAGAGCCGGGCGCCGGCCCATCGGCTGGCAAGCTGGACCGCGGCGAAGTTATCCTCGTTCGTCGCGTCGGCTCCGAGCACCACCGCGAGGCTCGCCGGGGCGCGCCCGGCCAGCGCCTCCAACGCGCTTGCGGCGCGGGCACAGGCCTGCTCCGGCGTCGCCGGTTGGCCGTCCGCGACGGCCTCGGTCAGGCGATCGGCGGCGATCGCCTGGTAGCTGCGCCGGCCCTCGTCGCACATCCAGCTCAGGTTCATGTCCCAGCGCTTGGGCGGCACCATGCGGTGGATCGCTCCCCCCTTGTGGTGCAGCTCGGTGGCGCAGCCCGCGGCGCAGCCGTTGCACACGGAGAGCGTCGACCAGAGGTCCCAGACGCGACTGCGGAAGCGGAAGTCCTTATCCGTCAGCGCACCCACGGGGCAGATATCGACGGTGTTGAGCGCATAGGGGTTGTCGAGCGCCTGGCCGGGCGCCGTGGTCAGTTCGGTATGATCCCCGCGTTCGGCGAAGGTGAGCTGCGGCGCGCCGGCGACCTCGCTGCAAAAGCGAATGCAGCGGCTACAGAGGATGCAGCGCTCGGCGTCGAGCACGATGTTCGGACCGAGATCGACGCGCTTCGGTTTGTGCACCTTCTGGTGATTGATCGCCGCCGGGCGGGCGTCCCAGTCCATGTAGTGGCGCTGCAGCGCGCACTCGCCGGCCTTGTCGCAGATCACGCAGTCGACGGGGTGGTTGAGCAGGGTGAACTCGAGCATGGCGCGGCGCGCATCACGCACCTGGTCGGTCTGTGAGCGCACGCTCACGCCATGCTGCACCGTGCACTGGCAGGCGGGTACGAGGCGATAGCCCTCGCCGATGCCGACGAGGCACTGCCGGCATTGTGCCGCGACGCTCAGCCCCGGGTGGTAGCAGAAGGCGCTCAGCGGCTCGCCAGCCTCGAGCAGCGCCTCGAGGAGGTTCTGACCCTTGAGCGCGCGGATCGGGCGCCCGTCGAGCTGAAACTCAACGACCTCGCCGGTGCCACGCGCGGCGCTGGCGACGGCGGACTGCGGCTTGTTAGCGGTCACATTCACCACCGATCATGTTCAGCGTGTCGAAGGTCGGGATGATGTCGGCGATGTTCAGCCCCGTCAGCAGGTGGCCGAGCGCCGTCATCTGCATGAAGCAGGGCGGGCGGCAGCGGCACTTGACCGGACGCCCGCTGCCGTCGGCGACCAGGTAGAAGCCGAGCTCGCCGTTGCCGGCCTCGGTGTAGGAGTAGACCTCGCCGGCGGGCACCTCGATGCCGTCGACCACCAGCTTGAAGTGGTTTATCAGCCCCTCGATCGTGTTGTAGGCCTGGGCCTTGGTCGGCATGCTGACGCGGGGGTCGGCGAGCTGGATCGCGCCCGGCTCGAGCTGCTGCAGACACTGGCGGATGATCGCGCAGGACTGGCGGATCTCCTCCAGGCGCACCAGATAGCGGTCCATGTTGTCGCCGGCCGCGCCGATCGGGATCTCGAAGGCGACGCGATCGTAGTGGAGGTAGGGATGCGCCTTGCGCACGTCATAGTCGACGCCGCTGCCGCGCAGGCAAGGTCCCGTCCAGCCGTGGCTGATCGCCTCGTCCGCGCTGATCACGGCGATGCCCTGCATCCGATCCATGAAGATGCGGTTGCGGGTGATCAGCTGGTCGAACTCGGCGACCACGGGCAGCAGGCGGTCGAGCGTCTGCTGCGTGCGCTCCGCGAAGTCCGCGGGCAGATCCGCGGCAACGCCGCCAATGCGCACGTAGGCATGGGTCAGGCGCGCCCCCGAGACCAGCTCGAGCAGATCCCAGACCCATTCACGCGCCTTGATCACGTAGAAGTAGGGCGTGAAGGCGCCCAACTCCATCACCTGCGCGCCGAGATAGGTCAGATGATCGGAGAGGCGCGCAAGCTCGCCGACGATCATTCGGATCCACTGCGCACGGGGCGGGGCGCTCACGCCGAGCAGCTTCTCGACCGCCAGGGCGTAGCCGACGTTGTTGAGCATCGGCGAGACGTAGTTGAGCCGATCGGTGTAGGGGAAGTTCTCGGCCCAGGTATGTGCTTCGCATTCCTTCTCGAAGCCGCGGTGCAAGTAGCCGACCGAGACCACCGCCGAGTCGATCTTCTCGCCGTCCAAGGCGAGGCGCAGATGGACGGTGCCATGCATCGCCGGATGCGATGGGCCCATGTTGAGGACCATCTCCTCCGTCGGCAGGTCGCGGCCGTCGCTATGCTGTTGCCCGTGACCGAGCAAGCCCGGCCGTTGCGGCGGGTGAGCGCCGACGCCCGCGGGCAGCGGACGAGCGAGCTTGGCATCACGCATTGGGGGCCTCCCTGCCGGCAGCGCGCCAGCCTCGTTGCCGACGGCGCCTTGGCCTTTCTGCCGACGGCGCCTTAGAGCAGGCCGCGACGCCCATCGGGGCGTCCGCCGAGCGCGGCGGAGATCTCGGCGGCGGGTCGCCGCGAGAGCGGTTGTCGGCGATCCTTCACGTAGTCCTTCCGCAGGGGATGGCCCTGGAACGCCTCATAGAGCAGGATTCGGCGCATGTCCGGGTGATTGCGAAACTTGATGCCGTAGAGGTCCCAGACCTCGCGTTCGAGCCAATTGCCATTGCGCCAGAGATCCGAGACGGTCTCGACCTCGGCGGCGGGGTCGTCGACGCCCAGCTTGAGGCGCACGCGATGGCGCCGCGGCAGGGAGTAGAGGTGGTAGACGACCTCGAAACGAGGGCGTCGCCCCTGTTCGAGGTAGTCGACGGCGCTCAGGTCGGTGAGCATATCGAAGACCAACTCGGGCGTATCTCGCAGCCAAAGGCAGACGGCGCGAATGGCTGCGGGTTCGATCAGGGCGGTGTCGTCCCCGCGCTCGCTATGGGTGCGCAGCACGGCACGCCCAAACTGCTCCCGCAATTGCTTCAAGACGTCCAGACTCACGGTTCGCTCCTGACTGGTGCGGTAGGCTGACGGTCCGGGCAGCGCCGATCGCCTCTCGTCGGTCGCCGCCTCTAGGGCCGCGGCGGCCGCTTGCCCTGGCGCTGCGCGGCGGGTTCGAGCGGCTGCTGGCGCTGTGACCAGCCGCGCCCCTCTTGGATCCGCTGCTGTAGCATGATCAGCGCATCGAGCACCTGCTCGGGCTGCGGAGGACAGCCGGGAATATACACGTCGACGGGTATCACGTGGTCAATTCCCGGGACCGTCGAATAGTTCTGGTAGAAGCCACCGCTCGAGGCGCAGACACCGAAGGCAACGACCCACTTGGGCTCGCAGATCTGCTCGTAGATGCGCTTGAGCACCGGCGCCTGCCGTTCGGTGACGGTGCCGACAACCATCAGCAGATCGGCCTGGCGCGGCGAGAAGCGGGGAAACTCGGCGCCGAAGCGGGCCACGTCGAAGCGTGGGCCCCAGAGCGCCATGAACTCCATGCCGCAGCAGGCCGTGACGAAGGGGTACTGGAACAAGGAGTACTTGCGCGCCCAGTTGATCGCGTCGGCGAGGCGCCCGGTGGCCAGCTCTAGTCCCATTCGAGGGCCTTCTTGCGCCAAACGTAGGCGAGGGCGAGCAGCAGCACTGCGACAAAGACCAGCATCAGGAGCAGGCCGAAGGGATTACCGCGGCCCTGGCAGACGCCGCGGTAGACCTCGCCGTCACAGCTGAGCTCGCGGTAGAGCACGGCCCAGGGGTAGAAGAAGGCCGCCTCGATGTCAAAGACGAGGAAGAGCAAGGCGACGCGGTAGAACTGGACGCCAAAGCGAAGCTGCGGCGTGCGTTCGGGATCGAGCCCGCTTTCGTAGGGAAGCAGCTTCTCGGCGGTCGGGCGGCTGGGTCCGAGCAGGCGCGCGAGCAGCGTCAGCGCCAGCGCCATGCCGAGGGCGATGACCAACAACAGGGCGATCGGCAGGTAGCTGCTCAGGCTCATTCGACCGTCCGCGCGCGTGGGCGGTGGTGCCCGCCGCTGGCAGTGCCCGATGCCGGCCTCGGCCCGGCAGGGCGCTGGGGCGGCGCGGCGACCTTGACGCCGCCTAGGTCGGTCACGCCGGCACCTGGGCGCTGAAGGCCTGGCACATTACGGGGTCCTCGTCGACGAGGAGCACGCAGACGGGCGTCGCGCCCTTGTAGGCGCGCACCTCGTCGATGATCGCGCGCGAGGCCTCCTCCTCGGAGACCCCCAGATCACCGTAGCCCATCCCCGGGATCGCGATGCGCTCGAGCGAGTGTGCCGTCGCGGCCAGCAGACTGGCTCTCGTGGCGCGCCGGATGCTCTCGACGCTGACCCGGGTCCCGGGGGCCTCGAGCAATGGGGCATGAATCAGGCTCCGCGCGCGTAGCGGACCAGCGCCGGTCACCAAGGCCGCGCCGACCGCGATCGGCGCGTGCATTGTCACCGCCTCTTCGCAGGCCGCTCCGATGCGCTCGCGCGCACGGGCCGCGATACCTTCGACCATCGTGCCCAGGGAGTTGGTCGGAATGACCAAACCATCGACGTCGAAGTCGAGGATGTCACCGCCGCGAACTTCAATTTGCATGGGGCGCGACGCTAACGATCTGGTGCGTTGCTGTCAAGCTCGGGCCGCTGGGCCTGCGCGGGCCTCAGTTCTCGAACAGCTTCTCGAGCTCCTGCTCGGTCTTCGCCTCGGTGTGCTTGCGGGCGACCGCGAGCTCCTTGACGATCAGGTTCTTCGCAGTGTCGAGCATGCGCCGCTCGCCGAAGGAGAGCGTCTTCGTCGCCTTGAGTCGGTAGAGATCGCGGAAGACCTCGGCGACCTCAAAGAGGGAGCCGGTCTTGATCTTCTCCATGAAGCCACGGTAGCGCCGGTTCCAGGTCTGCTTGTCGGCGTGGATCTCCTTCTCGCGCAGGATATCCAGGACCTCCTCGATCTCTGCTGCGCTGGCGATGCGGCGCAGCCCGACCTCGTGCGCCTTGTCGACGGGCACCATGATGCGCATGTCGGTGTCGAGGATGCGCAGCACGTAGAAGCGCAGGGGCTTGCCCGAGATGTGCTTCTCCTCGTTGCCGACGATCTCGACCACGCCCTGGGCCGGATAAACGGCCATTTGGCCGACGCGGAATATCTCCATCCACCGTCTCCTCGCGTGCCTGTGCCGAACGTCAGCGGTTCGTCCGGGAGGCTCCACGCGTTACCACTGCGGCGCCGCCAGCGACTCGGCGGCGGCGACCGCCGCCGGGCACAATCCTGGAGCTGCTGACCGCATCACAGGTAGGTAAAAAACACACACCCACCCCAAGCGGCGGCATTATAACCCGGAGTTGGGAGCGAGGAGAACTACCTCCTTGTCAGCACCTCGCCGCGCGGCTCCGCGGTGGCTCGCTTCCGCGCCAGCTCGCCCTCCGGGTGCGCTGCCTCTTCCTGCTGCTTCGAGGGCGGGTCCTCACTCGAAGCGGCCGCAGCGCTCGCGGGGATCATCGCCCCGGGCAGGGCGCGCTGGCGCAGCCGACGGTAGCGGCCCATGACCATCCGCACGTACTGCAGCGTGGTCGCGTAGGGCGGAGGCCCGTCGTAGCGCAACACCGCGCCTGGGCCCGCGTGATAACCGGCGAGGGTCTTGACGAGGCTGCCAGCGAACTGATTGGCGAGGACGCGGAGGAAACGGACACCGCCGAAGATGTTCTGTCGCGCGTCGAAGACGTCGGTGACGCCCATGCCGCGGGCGGTGGCTGGCATGAGCTGCATCAGCCCCTGCGCGCCGGCCCGTGAGATCGCGTTGCGGTCGTAGTCGGACTCGACGCCGATGACCGCGTGAATCAACGAGGGCGGAATCTGGTAGACTGCCGCAGCCTGTTGTATGTGCTGCTCGTAGCGCTGAGCGCGGTCGGGCGGCAGAGGGCGCCGGCTGCGGCGCGCGTGGATCTGGGCTGCCTTCCCCGGCCCGGTCCGCATGACGCGACGCCACGGCTTCCCGGGTTGCGGAATGTTGGTGAAGTGAATGACGCCGTCTCGGCTGGTGTACGCGAAAATGTCGGCAGCGGCGGGTACGGGCGCGAGCAGCAGCAGCGCCAGTGCCGCTGACAGCGCTACGCTCCTGCTTCGTCCCCTGGGGACGGACCATGCAGGGGCGACGCGCGAGGGTAACCCACTGCTCACGGGTAACCCACTGCTCACGGGTAACCCACTGCTCACGGGTAAGGCTCCGTTGGTCAGCGCCCTGCGCGGCGCTGATGCTGGGCTGATGCGCAGAGACGAACGCAAACTCGGAATTTAGCATGGCGCCCCGGGTCAAACAAAAGCGCGGCGGCTGGGGTGGCACGAGCGAAGTGCGCACCTTGCCCAATCTGCTGACCCTGCTGCGCATCGTCAGCATTCCCGCAGTGCTGTTCTATATCGACAACGAGAGCGCGCTGCGCAGCTTCGTCGCCTGCTTGCTCTTCATGCTGGCAGCGGTGACTGACTTCCTTGACGGCTACCTGGCGCGGCGCCAGCGCAAGGTGAGCCTGCTCGGCCAGTTCCTCGATCCGCTGGCGGACAAGATCCTGGTGATGGCCACGCTCGTGTGGATGGTGCCGCTCGGTCGCATCGACGGCTGGGTCGTGATCCTGCTGCTCGCGCGCGAATTGGCGGTGACGACGCTGCGAGGGATCGCCTCGGCGCAGGGCCTGGTCATCGCGGCGCGTCCCTTGGGCAAGGAGAAGACCGCGCTGCAACTGGTCGGCATCGCCTGCCTGATCTTGCACTTCCGCTACCGGCTGCTCTTCACCGACCTCTATGTCGACTTCCAGCGCGTCGGAATGCACACGATCTATTTCTCGCTCGTCCTGTCGATTTTTTCAGCGGTGGACTACCTGCTCCATTTCAGCCGCGCACTCGATCAGCCGCATCAATAGACGAAGACCTCGGCCGTATCGCTGACCTGCGGAAGGGCCGTGCCCTCGCCCGAGCCGAGCGCCGCGCTCTCGGTCAAGCCGCCTGCAACCAGCAGCCATCCTGAAGCCAGCAGCGTGGTGCTGTGGCCGGCGCGGGGCAGTCGGAGACAGCAGTGCGCGCGCGCGTTGAAGCTGCCATTGCTGTCGATCTGCAGCTCCTCGAAGGAGTTGCTCGGCGAGCCGTTGAGGCTGAGCGCGAAGCCGCCGACGACCAGCACGCGGCCGTCGCGCAGCAGGCTCGTGGTATGGGCCCAGCGCGGCGTGCGCAGCTCGACGACCACGCTGGCGCCGCGCGCATCGACCCGCTCGACGGCTGCCGTCGCCGCTCCATCGTCGGTGAGCCCGCCGACGAGCAGAACGCTGCCGTCGCCAAGCAGCGTGGCCGTATGGTGGGCGCGGGCCACCTGCAGCGCCGGTCCGCCCGCCCACTGGGGCGCGCCAGGCAGGAGCAGCTCGGTGGTCGCCAGCGGGTGGTGGTCGGCGTCGAAGCCGCCGGCTACGATCAGGGTGGCATCGCCGAGCGCGGTGACCGTGAAGTTGCGCCGAGCCTGTCGCAGTCGGGGCAGGGGAGTGATCATCCCGCCGCGGTAGAGTTCGACGCCGTCGGTGACCGTAGCGCCGCTGCGGCCGCTGACGAGCACGACCTGATCGGGACCGCGATCGGCTGCGGCGTGTCCGGTTCGGGTGGTGTCGAGCGGCGGGCCCTCGAAGAAGACGCCCGATCGCGCGCTGTAGAGCTCGGTGGCGGTCGTCGGCGGGGCTGCGGCCGCGCCAGCGTCGATGCTGCCGCCGGCGACGAGCACCGTGTCGTCCCGTGCGAGGTGCGTCGCCGAATGCCCGAGGCGTGCCTGCTGCAGGCAGCCTCGCGGACGGTCGCATGGCGAGTCCTCGCTGAAGCGAAGGGCCTGCCCGTCGAGCCATTCGACGCTGGCCGTGGGGCTTGGCGCGCTCGTTTGCTCGGCCCGCCAGGGCGCGGTCGTTCCGCCCACCAAAAGCAGCGAGCCATCGCCCAGCGGCGTCGCTGTGTGAAAGGCGCGCCCCTCGACCATTCCGCGGCGCTTGCCACTGGCCGTGGCGGCGATGGCGCTGAAGCGCTCGAGGCGTCCAATGTAGAGCGCCAGCGTCCCCTCGCCGGCGCCGAGCGCCAGCGGCGCGCTGCGCCCGCGGCTGACCACGTTGCCCGCCGGTCCGAGCCCCTCGACGGTAATCGTCTGCCCGCGACCGACCGGGACGCCGCCGAGGCGACCACGACCCTCGCTGACCGCGAGCAGGAGCGGTCCGCTGCGGCCTTGACCGCCGGAGACCGTGAGGCGGAGCGTCTGGGCCACCCCCTCGAGGGGCGCCTCGAGGGGGTCCGGGGAGGCGACGAGCTGCAGGGTGACGTGGCCCTGCTGCTGCTCACAGGCGACCAGGGCGAGCGCGCTGGTCGCCAGCAGGCTCAGGGACTGAAGCGCGCGGAGGGATCGCATCTGGAGCGGCTACCAGCGCACGTCCAGCGCCACGACGTCGCGCTGCAGGGCGAGGGGCACGGCCGTGGCCACGCCTCCCACGACAATCGCGGCCGCGACCCAGACATACCAGCGCGCGTACCAGGCGCGGGGCGGGGCTGTCGCCGGGCGCGGCTGAGCCGCCGGCGACGCCGGCAGGACGGGCGCCTTTACCCCTACCTGGGCCCCTGCCTCGACCCGCGCCTCGAGCCACGCCTTGAGCTTCACCCCGAGCTCGCGCGCGCGCGCTTGGGCGGCGGCCGCCGGCGCAATGCTGATGCTGCTGGCATCGATCAGGGTGTAGTGCAGCGCCCCTCGCTCGAGGGCCAGGCCCTTGAGCAGAACCGTTCCCTCCTGCGGCGTGTCCGCGGCGAGCACGATCGCGTAGCGCGCCTCGGGCTGCAGTCCGAAGAGGGCTGTCAGCTCCGTGCTCGGCGGCGGCGTCGCCGCCTCCGGCTCATGCTCGAGCGCTCGGGCGAAGGCCTCGCGCACCTGGGGGCTGTAGTGCGCGTCGAGGATGAGCTCGGCATCGAGTTGATGCGCGCGCCGGAAATCCTCACCCGCCAGGTCGGGTCGCGACTGGTTGAGCCCCGCGATGGCTCGCAGCAGGTGGAGCTGCGCCAGCAGCGCCGGCTCATAGAAGCGCACGAAGGCGCTGCGAGCGAGCGCGAGCGCCTCGTCGACCTTGCGCGCCGCGACGTCGTCGGCGAGCGCCAACAGCGCCTGACGGCCCTCCTCGCGCAGCGCCTTGATGCGCGCCGTCACGCCGGTTTCGGCGTCGCGTTGTTGCATCAGCGGGGTCAGGGCCGCGAGCGGTATGACCTGAAATCGTGGCGAGTTGAGGAGCTCGCGGGCGGCCAGCCCGACGAGGTCCGAGGGGCCTGAGTCAGCCAGCAGCAAGAGGCGTGAACGAGGCCGAACTGGCGCGGCCAGGCAGAGGCCGCCCAGGAGCAGCAGAGCTGGTGGCAGCAGCGCGAGGCGGGCCGTCATGTGGTGCCGCGGATGGCTCAGGGCGCGAGAGAGGCGCCGGCTTCCGCTACTCGCCGTGGCAGCTCGCGGTGATCGACTTGACGTCACGGCAGAGCAGGCCGGTCGCGCGGGCGTCGGCGCGTGTTGCGCCTCCGTCGGTCGCGACGCCCGCATCGCCGGCCGCCGAGCCGCTCCTCGCCAGGACCGCCTGGCCGCAGAATGCGACGACCAGCGGCTTGAAATTCTGGGCGTTGGAATGGATGCGGAACTGGGCGTGGTCCTCACCGACGCTGGCCGGCGCCCAGTCGGTCTTGATCGCGATGATCTCGCCCGGGGCGAGCTCCTTCTTCTCGATCGCCGCCTCCTGGAAGGAGCAGCGCTCGTCGCCATAGATCTGAACCTTCTCGATCACCAGCGTTTGCTTGCCCGTCGAGCAGTTCGTCAGGTTGAGGTTGATTTGGGACGGCCCGGGGCAGTTACCAGTGTCCTTGCAGTTCGGTATCACGCCATAGGTCCAGGCGGTCGGGTTGCCGATGTCAGGACAGATCTGGGGCTGCGCGCAGTTGTACTGCTTGTACTCGAGCACCTGCTGGGCGGGGCTCCGGCCCTCGAATTCGGCCACGCCGATCCCCTGCGGCGGGCAGGCACGCTTGGCGTCGCCCGCGCCGTCCGAGCAGGCGCCGAGCGCCGCCAGCACGCAACCGCCCACGACCATGATCCATCGCTCCATGATCCATCGCTCTGCTCTCATGCTCATCGCAGCCTCCAAGTAGGTAGCGCAAGATCGACTCAGACCCTGCATCGAGCCGAAGCCCTGCAAAAGCCCAAGCTGCGCCGGTTCGTCGCGCGCTGAGACCTCGTCGGTTCAGCCGTCGCTCGCGCCAGGGTCATCAGCGCCCGGCATCATCGCATGCTTGCTCAGTAGCATGTAGAGGTACTTGCGGTCGATGTCGGCCTCGCGCGCCGCGCGCGTGATGTTACGGCCGGTGCGCACGAGCAGGCGCGTGAGGTACTCATGCTCGAAGCGGTGGACCAGGCCCTCCTTGACCAACTTGAAGGGCCGCCGGTAGTCGATCGCGAAACGCAGCTCACTGTCGGCTGCGGCCTGGGTCGTGTCGCTCGGGAAGCAGGTCGGGTCGAAGGACTCGAGCTCGTCGAGATAGCTCGCCCGTTCGAGCAGATTGCGCAGCTCGCGGACGTTGCCGGGAAAGGTGTGGGCCAGCAGGCGATCCTGAAACGCGGGCTGCAGGCGATCCCAGCGCGTCCCGGCGGCGGCGAGGAAGCGCTCGGAGAGCAGCGGAACGTCCTCGAGGCGCTCGCGCAGCGCGGGCAGCGCGAAGGTGACCACGGAGAGCCGATAGTAGAGATCCTCGCGAAACTGCCCCTGGTCGACGGATTGGCGCAGGTCCTTCTTCGTCGCGGCGACGACCCGCAGATCCAGCTTGAGCGGCTTGTTCGAGCCGACGCGCGTGACCTCGCGCACGTCGAGCGCGCGCAGCAGCTTGGGTTGGACGTCGAGCGGCAGGTCGTCGAGCTCGTCGATGAAGAGCGTTCCGCCGGCGCAGGTCTCCAGCGCGCCGCGCCGCTGGTGGGTGGCGCCGGTGAAGGACCCCTTCTCGTGGCCGAAGAGCTCGCTCTCGATCAGGGTGCGCGAAATGGCGCCGCAGTCGACGGTTACGAAGGGCTTGTCGGCGCGCAGGCTCGCCGCGTGGATGGCGTGGGCGACGGCGCCCTTGCCGGTGCCCGTCTCGCCGGTGATCAGAATCGTGGCATCCGTCGGGGCGACGCGCTCGAGCAGGGCGAAGATGCGTCGCATCGCGGGCGTGCGGCCGCGCAGCTCGCCAAAGCTATCCTCGCCGGTCGGCTCGATGCGGACGCCCTCGTGGTGCGCCCGCAGTCGCAGCGCGACCTCGCCCACCCGCAGCTCCATCCCTGGTCGGAGGTAGGCCTCGACGATCCGAGCATTGTCGAGGAAGGTGCCGTTGGTGCTACCGAGGTCGCGCAGCAGGAAGCCGGTCGGCGTCTGCTCGAGCTCGAGGTGGTGACGGGAAACGGTGGCGTCGGCGATGGTGATGTCGTTATCGGGCCCCTTTCCCAGGCGCGTACGGGGCCCGAGGTCCCAGCTCTGTCCCGGTTCGGGGCCGCGGACGAGCTCCAGCCGAAAGCTCTGGACCGCCAGCTCGGGAAGCGGCTGCGCGCCGATCAGCCTCGTAGCTGGGTTCTGCCGGGAGCCTAGCGACAACCGAGAAACCTCCCCGACGAATGCAGCAGCTCGGCTCTAGGGAGCCGTCTTGAGCTTCGCCAGCGCCGCGGCGGCGGCCGCGTGCCGTGGATCCGCGGCCAACGCGGCGGTCAGGGCCGCCCGAGCCTCAGCGGGTTGCTGGCGCTCGAGAAAGATCTGGCCGAGGTAGTAGTAAGCTTCAGCGAAGTTCGGTCGCAGCGCGACCGCGCGTTGATAGGCGGCCACGGCCTCGTCGACGCGTCCCGTATTGTAGAGGGCAAAGCCCCGGTAGTAATGCGCGAGCTCGTTGTTCGGTTGGTCGGTCGCCGCCTGATCGAGGGCCTTGAGGGCCGCGGGGTACATGCGCAGGCGGGCGTAGGCGAAGCCGAGGGCGATGCGGGCGCTCGTATGACGAGGGTTGGCCTTGATCGCCTCGAGGTATTCGCCGATCTCGAGCTGGGTCTTCTTCAGGCGGAAGTAGATGTCCCCGAGCTTGTAGTGCACTTCGGCGCGCAGCGAGGGATCGGCGCTGGCCGCGGCCCGATAGGCGCGCAGCGCCGCATCGTAATTCCCCGCGACGTGATAGGCCTCGCCCAGGCGAAACTGCGCGCCGCTGTGACGCGAATCGAAGGCGGTGGCTCGCTCATACGAGGCAATCGCGTCGTTGTGGCGCCCGAGCGCATAGAGCACCTCGCCGAGGCCAAAGTGCGCGTCAGCGTTCCTCGGATCGAGCTCCAGCGCCGCGCGGTATTGCGCGATGGCCTGGTCGGTCTCGCCGCTGTTGGCCAGCACCTCCGCGAGCACGAGGCGTGCCATCAGGTCTTCGGGATGGCTGCGCACGACGGCGCTGAGCTCGCGGGCCGCACGATCGCTATCTCCGCTGCGCGCCAGGGCGACGCCCATGAAGCGGCGCGCATCGCTATCGCCGGGCTCGAGATCGAGGGCTGCGGTCAGGGCGACCTTGGCCTCGTTGATTTCGCCAAGGCGAATCAATGCCTCACCGAGCAGCCGGTGCGCCTCGGCCATCGCGGGATTGATCAAGATCGCGTCGCGCAGGTGGCGCACGGCCTCCCTGGTGCGCCCGGTGCGCAGCGAGGCCACGCCGAGGTTGAAGACCGCCGGGCCGAACTTGGGGTCGGTGCGGAGTGCCGCCGCAAAGGCGCGGTGCATCGCCTCGTTGCGTCCGAGGCGCCCAAGCGCGACCCCGAGGTTGTTCAGCGCCAGGGTATAGCGCGGCCGCTCTTGCAGCGCGCGGCGGTAGGCCTTGGCGGCCGCCGTGAATTGCCCGAGGCGGAAGAGGCAGACGCCGCGGTTATAGAGCACGTCGGCGTCCTTGGGCGCGACCTTGAGCGCCGCGTCGTAGGCGACGAGGGCGGAGTCACGGTCACCGGCCGAGAGCAGCAGGTTGCCGAGGTTATTGCGCGCGGCGATGAGCTTCGGATCGAGCGCGATGGCCTTGCGGTAGGCGCTTTCGGCGGCATCGCGCTCCAGCGCCTGAGCGTGCGCCTCGGCCAGGTGAAGGAGGGCCTCCGCGGAGTCCGGGGCGCTGTTAACAGCCTGCCGGAAGGCGGCGATGGCCTCCTGAGGAAGTCCGCGTTGACGATAGGTAATGCCGAGATTCATCCAGGCGGCATAGGAGTGTGGCGCGAGATCGGTGGCCTTGAGGAAGGCCGCCAAGGCCTCGGCGAGACGGCCGCGGCGGTGAAGTGCCACGCCGAGCTCGAGCTGTGCGGTCGCGTCGTCGGCACGCGCGGCCACGGCCGCCCGCAGGGCCGGAAGAGCGGTGTCGAGGTCGCCGAGGCGCAACGCAACACCGCCCAGCTCGCGGGCCACCGCCGCGTCGTTGGGGTCGCGCGCCAGAGCGGCGCGTAGGCGCGTCAGCGATGCGCGCAGGGTCGCCTCGTCGACAGCGACGGTAATGCCCGCCAGCTCTGCGCTTGGTTCCTTGGTGGCGAGCTCCGCGCTCGCTGGGTCGCTGCCGCTCGCCGCTGCCGCCTGCGTGACGGCGTCTCGCGCAAGCTTGCCCGCGATGCCGGGCACGTTGGCCCAGGGCCGCGCACGCGCGCCTGCTGTTGGCGCGCCGGGCGCGGGCGCCGAGCGTGTCGCCGGCAGGCTGTGGGCGCGGCGTGGGTGCGCCGTGGAACGCTTGGTTCGCGCCGGGGCGGCGGTGCCGTCGCTAGGAGCGGCGGCGAGCAAGAGGAGCCCGCCCAGGGCGCCGACTGTGAAGACTTGGTGCCGCATCAGTCCACCCACAAGACCGTGTTGTGATCGCCGGTCTGAGCGACGACGCGGCGACGGAGCTCCCACCAGCGCAGCTCCTTCTTTCGCGCCGCTTCGCGCAGGCGCTTGACGCGCTTGCCTTCTCGGTCGTAGCGCGCCTGGAGCCGCTCGTACTGCCGGCGGAAATCCTTGAGCGAGAAGTGCTTGCCGCTCGGCAGGTCCTCTCGCTGCACCAGCTGCGCCTTGGTCAGCTCAATCGCCGCCCGGGCGACGACCAGGCCGAGGCGTCGCAGCTCGATCTGGGCCTCGGCCCAATCGCGCAGCTCCTCGAGGTAGCCGACCCAGGCCTCGGCGAGCCGGACGCCCGCGCGGCTCCCGCGCTTCTTGGCCCGCGCGGCGCTGCGCTCGGTGACGCGGATCTGCTGCTCGGTGTCGCGCAGCGCGTCCTCGGCCTCGTCGAGCTGGTCGAGCGCGATGACCGTCTCGTTCTCGGCGTCATAGACCGTGATCTGACCCTGGCGCGAGACGTCGCGCAGCATGCTGCGCTGGACGACGTGGGCCAGGCTGGCATCACCACAGGCAGCGAGAAGCGGCAGGGTGAAGACGAGGGCGTGCCAAGCGCAGGCGCGGCGCAGGAGCCCCGCCATACGGCGTGCGCGCGCCGATAAGCTGCTGGGGTGGCCGGCTCGCTCAGGACGGAGAATAGGAGGAACGTTCAGTCTCACGCGCTGCCTCCCACGATGCGCAGGGCGTCGGGAATGAGGGCGGGGTCGCTGTCGCTGAGCGCGCCCAGGTTCGGCACGGCGCGCAGATCAGTCTGAGCGTCACTCTTGTAGCCGAAGCTGATCAACAGCGCTGCGCGATTGACGCGGGCGGCGCGGTGGCTCGGATCGAGCTTGAGGGCCTTCGAGAGCAGCGCATAGGCCTCCTGGGGGTTGCCCAGCCGGGCCTGAGCGGCGGCCAGCAGATTGAGCAACGACGCGGTCTCTCGCAGCTCGAGACCCTTGGAGAAGATCAGCTGGGCCATGTAGGGGTCGCCCGCAGCCAGGTAGAGCGTGCCCAGCTGCTCGATCGCAGCCGCGTCGTTCGGCTGCTGCGCCAGCTTGAGCTGGAGTTCTCGGCTGCCGCTCGGTGTGACCTGCTGTGCCGAGACCGTCGCCGACCGGGTCTGCGGATCGCCGCTGGGCGCCCGACCGGCGAGGCAGGCCTGGGCTGCCGGCGAGAGGACCTTGAGCCGGCGGGCGGCCGCGGCGCATTGGGCGATCGCCTGTTTGGCCTCGGCCTCCAGCGGCGCGGCCTGGGCCGCGAGCGCCTGGCGTACCTGCTTCGCTGCATCTGGAGGGAGATCGGGTGGGAGCGGGAGCTCGCGTAGCGCCAGCGCTGCGGCCTCGTCCACCGCTGCCAGGCGGCCGAGCGCGGCGACCGTCCAGGTGCCGCTGCCGAGGGCACCAACGCCGGTGTAGGCCTGCCTCGCCTGCGCCATCAGGCCAAGCTTTTGCTGGAGCGTCGCCCCGAGTTGGCTCAGGTCGCTGCTGAGCTGCGCGGCCTCGAAGGCCTTGTAGGTGATCTCACCGAGGTAGAGCTGAGCCGCGGCCGCCGCCTCGCGGTCGGCGTCGTTGCCGGCGCCGCCGTTGACGGCGGCATCCTGCAGCTGCTGCTGCGCGGGAGCGAGCTGGTCCTGGCGAAAGAGGGCGTAGCCCAACAAGTAGGACAGGTCAGGTGAGGCTGCGCCCGCGCCCTGAGCGCGTTGCAGCAGTCCGACGACGCTGCCCCAGTCGCTGGCATCGACGTGGAGCCGGGCGATGCGCACGGCGAGCTCCGCCTTCTGCGTCGGTGTGACCGGCAGGCGCAGCAGGACATTGAGGTTCTGCTCGGCGTGATTGCGGTCACCGAGTCCCGCGCGAATCTGGCCAGCGGCGAGGTGAAGGTCGGCGGCTGCCTTGCCCTGCCGGAAGCGGGCAGCCGCCTCGAGGTAGCCGGCCCCGCGGGTGAACTGCAGCGAATCGAGCGCGATCTTGCCCATCGTCGAGAGCACATCGGGGAGCTCTTCGGCGTTGGGATAGGCGCGGCGCAGCTTCTCCCCGACCTCGAAGACCTTCTCCGGGTCGCGGGAATTACGGGCGGCGACGAAGGCGTTGAGCAGGGCCTTCTTGCCCAGGGTCGTACCCTTGTAGGTCTCGGCGATCTGTTCGAGCTGGGCCGTGCCCTCGGCGTCGCCCTGCTCCTCGCCGGCCTTGATCGTCTCGGCGCGCAGCAGGTTTTCCTCGGCGCCCTGGACGATCGCCGCCAACTCGCCGCGAAACGCCGCGTCGCCGAGGTCGGCGAGTCGCTGCAGCCGTTTGCCGGTGACGATCAGGCCCTCGAAGTCCTCTTGGTTGCGGTACGAGTCGAGGACCAGGTGGGCCGCGACCGTCGCTTCCCGCGAACGCGTGAACTCGTCGACGAAGGCGGTGAAGAGGCGTATCGCTTGGTTGAAGTCGCCTGCGTCGTAGTAGGTGCGCGCGATGTTGAACTTGACCTCGCGCGCATTGTCCCCGCGCGGAAACTCCCGCAGATAGAGCTCGCCGGCGCGGCGCAGACCGGCGCGCGCCTGCTCGACGTCGAGGCGCGAGAGCTTCTCCGTCCCCTTGAGCGCGTCGAAGTAGGCGACCACCGCCGTGTAGACCGACACCCTGCGCTCGTCACCGCGCTGCGTGGTAGCCGAGCGCTCGTATTCGCGGCCGGCCGCGAGCTGGCGCTTGGCCGAGTAAAGCGCGTCGGCGAGGTTGCCGCGAATCGCCGGTGCGTGCTTGCTGGTGGCGAAGAAGGAGAGGTAGGCCTCGTTGGCCCGGGCAGCCTTCAGGTAGAGTTCTTCGTCCTTCTTCTCCGTGGCGAGCTGCTGCATCTGCGTCGCAATGTAGCGGGTGTAGCCCTCGAAGGCGCGGTAGAGCTGGGCGCGCTCCTTCTCCGCCAGCGCGGCGTTGTAATAGCGCCGCCGGATGACGCTCACCAAGGCTTCGACATCTTGCGCGCCGTCGCGGTAGAGCTTGCCATTGGTCACCGCCTCATAGAGGCGATTGGCGTACTCAACGGCGTCCTCGAGATCGCCGCTGAGGGTGAGTATCTCGCGATACACCATCGCCGCCGAGACCCAGTTCTGGCGCACGTAGTAACGATTGCCGAGCTTGTCCAGCGCGGCGAGGTAGGTCGTCTTGGTATCGGCTCGTTGGCGGAAGTAGTCGAGCGCCTTCTCGGGCTTGTAGACCTCGGTGAAACAAAAGACCGAGTCGACGAGGGCCTCACGACGCAGGTCGATCTTGGCACCGCCCGAGGTCTGGGTCGTCTTGTTGGCGAAGAAGGTTTGCGCCGCGCGGATCGACCCCTCGAAGAGCGTCAGCGCGCCCTTGAAGTCGGCGCGATTGATTCGGCACCAGCCGAGCTTGTAGCGCGCCATCGCATGAACGCGCGTCTCGGGGCCCTCGAGGACCATGCGGTAGAATTTCTCAGCGTCGTCGAGCTGGGCGCGGTCGAAGTGGTAGTCGCCCATCACCAGCAGGCCCTCGAGGCGGTACTCGCTCTTGGGATACTTGTCCGCGAGGTCCTGATAGGTGCGGAGCATTTGGTCGTAGTCGCCAAGCTCGCGCATCTCGTGCGCCATGAAGAAGAGCACCTTGTCGCCGTCGGGATAGTCCGGATAGAGATTGAGCAGGCGGCGATAGGTGGCGATCGCTTGATTCTTGAGCAGGCGGGTCTGCACCGAGACGACACCGCCGGTGTTCTTCGCCGTGCTCTGAGCCAGCACGAGCTGGTACTGATAACGGGCCTGCTCGACGTAAAGCTCGGCGAGGCGGTTGAAGAGGTCGGGAAGATAGCGAGCGCCGCGAGCGCGGGTGATCAGGGTCTTGGTGGTGCGCAGCGCGAAGCGCACTTTTCCGATATCACGCTGCAGGCGCGCGACTTCATCATCGACTCCGGGGCGACGTGGCGGCGTCGCGCAGCTAGCCAGGAGGCAGGCGAGCAGGCCCCCACGGCACAGCCCCCGGAGGATGCGCGGGGCGGTGGCGCCGAGGCGCCGCGACCGGTCGCCCGTCGCATGCGGCGGGATCAAGGACGGCTCCGGGCGCGCGGAGTGGCCGCAGGGGCGCTCATTCGACACAGCGATCCTCGATGTTGAACTTGTAGAAGGGCAGCTCATCGGTCCAGTACTCTTGCGTGAAGCGATAGTAGACGCGGGCCGACGAGGCCGGCACCGGCGGTGTGCGCTTGCGCAGGACCGCGGCGCCGCTGCCCTCGCTGACGCGATCGAAGAGCGCCTGCGCGACCTCGTACTCGAGCAGGTTGACCTGCTCCTGGGTGCTCAGCATGTCCTCGGCGACCGCGCGCGTGCTGGCCTCGAGGTCGACGGCGAGCTCCGCGCGGACCTGCTGTAGCTTCTGCTGGTAAATGTGGCGCAGCAGCGAATGCAGGCCACCCGCCGCCCAGCGCTCGCGGTAGCCTTCCAGTCGGCGCAGCTCGTCGCGCAGGGTGCGACCGAAGATGTAGCGGCGGCGCGTTTCTCCGAGGCGCAGGGCGGCGTTGCGGACGGCCTTGATTTGCACGAGGGGGACGCCGTCGCGAATCTGCTGCAGGGCCTTGTCGTAGAGCACACGAAAGCGGCGAGCGGCGAGCTTAGCCGCGCGGAAGTGGCAGAAGCGGCGGTAGAGCAGCCCGCGCAGGACAAACTTCTCGGGCGCGAAGAGCCCGCGATAGATCGGCGCGTCGAGCGCGTAGAGCAGGCCCATGGCGCGGTGTGGATCGCCAGCGCGGTACTTCGACCAGGCGCGCTCGAGCAGGATTTCAGAGCTGAGTTCGGTTCCGCGAGGCACCTGGAGCAGCGTGTCATAGGCAGCGGAGTAGCGCTGCTGCTCGTAGAGCAGGCGCGAGAGCGAGTGCAGGGCCATGCCGCGCAGCCTGCGCACAGCAGTGGGGCGCGCGGCGACCGCGCGGATCAAACCGACGCGATCCTCGAAGCGTGGTGCGCGGCGGTAGACGGGAATTCCGCCGACCTCGACGTCGTAGGCGAAGGGCCTTCCGAGCTCATCCTCGTCCGTTTCCTTGGCGCGTTGCAGCAAAATGCCGGTTTCGGCGGCGACGCGGCCGAAGGCAAGCAGCGCCAGCTCGAGCTCCCAGCCCTGGGGCAGGCGTTCGAAGCGCACATCGAGCGCCCCGTCGTCGTTGACCAACGCCTTGAGCGCGAGGGTCAGCTTGGCGTCGATCTCTCCGCGGCGGCGCAGCGACTCGAGCGCCGCCGCGAGGTCGCTTGCGCCGAAGAGCTCGGCAAAGGCGCGCACGGCGAAACGCTGGCGGTCCGGGGGATCTGCGTGCAGCAGGCGAACGCCCGCCGAGTAGACCGCGAGATAATAGTAATAGCCGCGGCGGCTGAGGCGCGAGAAGCGCTCGTTGGCCCACTCGTCGAGCCCGCGAAAGAGGTTTGTGATGCCCTGCCAGTAGTGGACGAAGTCATTGAGCTCGGGCGGAAGCTCGCCGAAGTCCGTTTCACCGATCAGGTCCCGCAGGATCATGTCCTCGTCGATCGGACGCGAGAGGTAGAGCTGCTCGAGGGCGCGCACGGCGCGCGGGAGCAACTCAGGGGTGCGGCGCGTATTGGCGACCTGAAAGTAGAACTCGACCGCGCCGTGGTGCAGGCCGAGGCGATCGAGGGCGTTGGCGAGGAAGAACTGGGCGCTTTCGTACTTTTCCGCCGATTTGCCCGCCGTGTTGAGGTAGCGGGCGCAGGCATCGGCGGCCTGGGCATACTGGCCGTTGGCGTCGGCTTCCTTGCAGCGCGCGAACCAGCGCGCGGGTGGGACGGCCCCGCGGGCGCCCTTCGGGTCGGGCTTCGCGCCGCCCTTCGCGTTGGCCTTCGGGCCGGGCCGGGCGGCGGGCGCGGCGGCGACGAGCTGGGCTGGAGCGAGCGCGGCCCCGGCGTAGAGCAGGGCGACGACGGCGATGCAGCGGCGGAAGCGGCGCCGGTTGGGCTGGCGGGTGAGGAGCCGCATTCCTTACTCCTCCTCGTCGTTGGCTGCGAAGCCGAAGGTCAATCCGAGGCCGAGCGAGAGGTAGAGGTGGTTGCGTATGTCGCTGAGTCCCGCGACGAAGGCGTAGTCGCGCAGGTCGACGCGCATGGAGAAATAGGGGCCGAGAAAGAGACGAAGGCCGACGCCCGCGTTGAGCCCCACCGGTCGCGACCCATCGTCGAAGAGGCCAACGGTGGGTCCAGCAGTGAAGGCCAGCTCGGCGGCGAGCAGCGAGTCGTTGAGGAAGGCCAGCTTGCCGTAGAGCGGCTTGATCACGACGTTGGAGTTGAGCAGCGCCTTGATCTCGCCCTCGCGCTCGGGTTCCGCGTCGAAGCGCGTTCGCAGGTCCTCGCGCAGTCCGGTGCTGAGCACGAAGGAGTAGGCCCCGCCGATGATCTCCCAGCCGAGCAGATGATTGAAGTGATAGGTGTAGGCGCCTTGCAGGGCGATGCCCTTGCCGAAGGCGTCCATCGGCAGCGTGCCGACGCCGACCGAGAGCTCGTGGTGTCCCATCAGACGGCGCTTCTCGATCGAGTAGAGCTCGCCGCCTTGGGCCGTGGCCGGGTCGGCGAGGGCCGGGCGTGGCGTGAGCAGCAAGAGCGCGACCCCCGCAAGCCACCAGCGATGGCGCGAGCCCGAGGCGCGAGCAGGCCAGGACCGCTTCATGAGTCGCTCCGCGTCGTCCCGGCGAGGCTGAACGTCAGCAGCAGGGGAAGATGAGTCTCACCGGTCTCGGCGAAGAGCACGAGCCAGCTGATGTCGAGGCGCAGCGACCAGTGCTCGCTGAGGAAGCCCCGCACGCCGAAGCCGGGCGAGGCGCCGAAGGCCAGCCGCTGGCCGCGACCCACCGGGTCGTCGGCCGACCCGCCGCCGCCGTCGAGCTGGGCCACGACGCCGTGCAGTGAGAGGAAGAACTCGCCATAGACCTGTTGGTCGTTGAGAAAGGAGAACTTGCCGTAGAGCGGCTTGAAGAGGCCGCCGAGCTGGCCGAAGAACTTGATCTTGTCGAAGCGGTCGGCGTCGGTGCCGAAGTTACCCTCGAGCTTGTCGCGCAGGGCGCTGTTGAAGTTTCTCACCCAATGGCCGCGCGCTTCGATCGCCCAGAGGTCGTTGAGGTGCCAGCCGTAGCTACCGCTGAGCGTCAACCCCTTGGTGTAGGGATCGGCCGGTAGGGTGCCAACGGCGGCGGCGAACTCGTGTTGCACGCGGTACCGTCGATTCTGCACGGCGGGCAGCTTGTCGGTCTCCTCCCAGAGGACGCGCTTCTTCGCGCTGGCCCTTCGCGCTCCACTGACTGACGCTGCGAGGCACGCGGCGAGCGCGATGACCCGGAGGCTCCAGACCCAGTGAGCACGCCGGCGGGGCGACGAAGCAGCGGCGGCGCGGGCCACGTTCATGGTCAGAATCCTTGCACGCGGAAGACGAAGGGATAGCGCACGGTGACGGAGCCGCCGACCGGCTGCGGAAAGACCCAGCTACGGATCTGGCTCAGGATACAGGTCGAGACCGTGAAGTCCGCTACCGACGACGAAACCTGGCGCGCCGTATCGACGCGACCGGCGGGGTTGATGACCCAGTCGAAGACGATTTTTCCGGCGAGACCGCGATTGACCAAGAGCTGCCGTTCATAGCACGCCTGAATCGTTGCCATGTGCTCGCTGACGACGCGCTGAATCGCCTCCCGGGAGAGGAAGCCGCCCGTTGCGCTGATCGCGCGGGTCGGTGCCTTCGTCGCCCTGCCGCGAACGCGCGAGCCCGTCCCTGCCAGCGCAGTGATCGAGCCCACGCCCCCGCTGCCGGCGAGGAGCTGCGATCCGCCACGTGTCTCGCGGCCGCCGCCGCCGCCAAGGCCGCCGGCCAGGCGGATGCCGCCGCCCGGGATCTTGCCGATCACGCCAGAGACCTTGAAGCTCGCCCCGGCCCCGCCGGGAACGCGGACGGCCGCGATGTTGGTCACCAGCGAGCTCAGGTCGGCGCGCCCAGGGCCACCGCTCGGACGGATGTTCTCGAGAGCGCTGAGGACGCTCGCGACTTGCCGCTGCTGTTGCACCTGAGCGCGTGGCTGCGGGTTCACCGGCCCCGGACGCGAAGCGACCCGCTGGCGCACCTTAGGCTCCGCCTTGGGTGGCGGCGCGGGCGCATTATCAGGGGCCGGAGGTGGTGGCTCCTCGGCCTTGGGCGGCGCCTCCGCCTGCTTCTCCAGCTCGAGGTCCTTGAGCGAGACCTTGGCGAAGCGCTCAACCTCGCTCTCGATGGCCATGCTGGACTCTGGGGAGGCGAATCCGACCAGGACCATCGTCAGGAAGTGCAGGGCGAGGCTGGCCGCGAAGACCTGCACGGAACCCCAGCTCAGCCCGAGGCCGCGGCGTGGCGGCGGGAGTCGGGGTGCACGGACGAAGCGGACGAGGTGTCCGGCGTCAGGTCGCACGATCTGGGCGTAGTCGCCCTCGTGGAGCTGAATCGCGTAATGCTCGCGTTGAGCGTCGACGAGCAGACCATCTTGAGCGAGGCGCCCGAGAGGATAGGCCTTGCCGCCGCGCACGACGGTGCCGCCGAAATCGCGGCGGAAGAAGAGAATCGCCTGTCCGTCGCCGCTGACGCTCAGCAGCCGGAAGCCATCAGGATCAAGAAATACATTGGCGCCCGGTGGCGCGGCGACGACGTCGAGGAGCTGCCCATCACGGTAGCGAATCACCTCGGCGCTGGCCACGTGATCGGTCGGCACGGGGCTGGCGAAGCGCTCGCGGACGACGCTCTCGAGCAACGAAAAGGGCTCGCTGAAGGACGCGTCGTCGTCGTCGTCGTCCTCGCCATGGTCCGCGCTGGCGTCGTCATCGAAGGCGCTCGCCGACGTGGACTCCGGAGGCCAGCTTGACTGCGGCCGCGTGGCGGAGGCTGAACCCGCTGAGGGCTGGGCGCGGTCGCCTGCTTGGTGCGTCAGTGGAGCGTCGGGCACCGTGTCGGGCCAAGAGGGTCCGGCTGCCGGGCGGAACGCGGGGTCGACGGCGCGGGCCTGGGCGGCTGGCTCGGCCTGCGGCGGCGCGACGGCCTGTGCTGCCGGCAGGAAACGGTCAACCGAGGGGCGCGCAGGGGCGAGCGAGCGACCGCGCGGCACGGTGACGGGTTCGCCGGCCGGAAAGGGGTCGAGGTCTGCGCCGCCCGCCCTGGGCTGAGGCTGCGGGGTGCCGCGTGGCTGCGCGCGCAGGGGCGCGCCCTCGAGGTCGCTCAGTCGCCGAACCCGCGTCGCGGCATCCTCGTCGACGTTGCGGCGCGCGCCGTCGTCGGCGTTGGTCGCGACGAACGATCCTGTTGACCGACCGCCCAAGAGCGAAACCTTGAGGCGGAAGGGCCCGAGCCTGACCTCATCGACCGACCCGACGCGGCGCACGTCGATCGCCTCGCCATTGACGAGCACCCCGTTCGCGCGCGCGCTGCTGGCGATGACCAGGTGGCCGCCCTCGAGGCGCAGCACCGCGTGGCGCGCCTCGATGTTGGCGTCGCGCAGGCGCAGCGTCGCCTCGGGATCGCTGCCAATGGTGATGGTCGACTGTTGGAAACAGCGGGAGCCCAAGAAACGGTCTCCCAGGAACACGAAGACCTCGACGGCCGGCTTCAGCGAGTCCATCTAGGGGCGCTCTGGGTACACGGTTTGGAGGATCTCGGTGCGATAATTGGTGCGCTCGACGATCATGCTGCGAAGCTCGCTGCGCTTCCGGGCAAAGAGGTAGATCGCCCCGGACTTGGCGGTTTGACCCTGCACCAGGCGCCCGTCGAACTCGACCCGGGCCCCGCGCCGCAGCGTTCCCGGCGGCTGGGCGGCCCCGGCGCCGGCCTCAGCGTCGGCCGCCCCCGCACCGCCGTTGGCTCCGTCGGGCGCTGCGTCAGTGGCCGCGCCGCGGGACGTGCTTCCACCTGCCGCGGCACCGCGCGCGGGAGGGACGGGGCGGCGGCGACGAGGCGCGCGGCGGCGCCGGCACAGGTGCTGGGCGCTGCCGCGCGAAGCGGAGCGGGGCGCGTCAAGCTGCGCGGCCGACGCGCCCGCAGCGTCCGCGGGCGAGGTGCGTGGGAGGGCGATCAGGGCGCCGGCAAGCAGCACCGCCAGCCTCACCGCCGCAAGGCGCCGGGTCGAGCCCTGGTCAGGCACGCCGTCGGCGTCACTGCAGAGGCCCTGCTCCGATTGGCGGCAGGGCACGCCAGAAGGTTGGGCGCCGCGATGCTGCGCCCCGCCAGGTTCTGATCCGCCAGGCGGAGACGCCAGAGCTGCGTTCACTGGGTCGGACCTCCCGCTGGAGTGCCGCGCATGAGCGCGCGGTTGCACCCCGGCAAAGCGACATCGCCGACGAGCGGGCGCCCCCACCTCAGGTGCCGGGGCGCGGTCAACAGTAGGCTCGAAAGCGACGCGCTACGCTAGCATGGAGCGCGAATCGACGTCCAGACGGGCGTCGCGAAGCCGCTGAAGCAGCGCAATCTCCGACGGGCTTCGAAGGCCGCGTGCTGAAGGGCGCGTGCCAGTCCCGATGCTCGGCGCTCGGCGGGGCTGGGGCGAGAGGCGCTCAGGAAGCTCCGAGCGCGGCTGGCACGGTCTACGGGCCGCACGGTCTAGGGGCCGGTGCTCGTTTGCCGCCGCGCCGTGCGATGATTGGCGGCGTTGCACCTCCCCAGTGGGGAGACGGAGGCGAGAGCCGATGAAGAACGCCAGCCGCGACAATGCCAGGGGCAGGAGCAAGCTGCGCCTGGAGGCGCTGCGCGTCGTACCGGGCACACGCGTCGATCTGGCGCGCGATCACGACCCCGGATTTACGGCGGGCCTGCGCGACAAGGGCGCTGCGACGGCGCGTCTCGCGCGCAATGTCGCGCGCCTGGCCGCCTACCAAGAGCAGCTCTACGCGCAGAATGTCCACGCGCTGCTCGTTGTGATCCAGGCTCTCGACGCCGCGGGCAAGGACAGCGTGATCGAGCACGTCCTGAGCGGCGTCAATCCGCTGGGCTGCCAGGTCACGAGCTTCAAGACGCCCTCGGCCGAGGAGCTCGACCACGATTATCTCTGGCGCTGCAGCAAGGCCCTGCCCGCGCGCGGTATGATCGGCGTCTTCAACCGCTCGTACTACGAGGAGGTGCTCGTCGTTCGCGTCCATCCCGAGTACCTGGCGCGCCAGCGCTTGCCGGCGAACACTCGCAAGGGGATTTGGCCCCGGCGCTACCGCGAGATCAACGCGTTCGAGCGCTACCTGGTCGATAACGGGATCCTGGTGCTCAAGCTCTTCCTCAATGTCTCGCGGGACATGCAGCGGCGCCGCTTTCTCGAGCGCATCGACTGCTTCGAGAAGAACTGGAAGTTCGCGGCGGCCGATGTTCAGGAGCGAGCACATTGGGACGCGTACCAGCGCGCCTACGCCGAATGCCTCGAGCGCACGAGCACCGACTGGGCACCTTGGTATGTGGTGCCCGCGGACAAGAAGTGGTTCACGCGGCTGGCCGTCTCCGAGCTGATCATCGGTCACCTCGCGGCGCTGAAGCTCGACTATCCGCCGGCCTCGCCCGAGCGGCGGCGGGAGTTGGCCGCGATGCGGGCGTTGCTCGAGCGCGAATGAGATCCCGTAGCAGCGCGGCGCCCTCGACCCACCCGGGATCGGGCCGGCGGGTCGGGGCTCGAGGGCCCTAGGCGAGGACGCCGGAGAGCAGGTAGTACCAGCCGAGGTTCGGGTCGCCCGCGCGCCGTCGGGAGAGCGCGGCGATCGGCAGCGCGCAGCGCATACCTGGGCCGACCTCGCCACCCCCGATGAGGGAGCGACCGAGGCGAAATCGACCGCCGCCTGCCTGATCGCCCCAGGCATTCGCGGCGAAGCTGGTCGGGTCCTCGGGGTCGGCGAGGCCGGGGTCGAAGCGGCCGTAGGGGTCGTGCACGAGCAGCCTGGCGGTGAGGTCCTCGAGCGCCGGAGCGTAGTTCTCGTAGCCGATGATGAGCACGATATGCCCCCGCACCCGGCTGTGGCTCACACGCACGAGCACGGGCACGCCGCCGTCGATGAAGCGGACGATCTTCGCCAATGCGACACGCTGGTCCGGCTCCCTCCAATAGACGAAGCGGGTTCGTGGCAGGAAGCGTTGCTCGAGCCACCACTTGAGATTGAGGTGGGCATTGCGCAGCTTGGACGGGCGGCGATCTTCGCCTTTCGGGGCGTTGAGCTCTTCCCAGATGCCCTGGATCGGCAGCGCGCACACGCCCCTCTTGGCGCCGCTGGCGCGCCCTTCCTGCTCGTCGAGGTAGGCGCCCATCATCTTGAGGCAGGTGGACTGGCAGGTAATCGGCGTTGGTTGCACGAAATAGGGCACTGGCAGCTCGAAGCTGCGGCCCCCGCCGGCCGGCTGCTGAGGCGCTTCGCAACTCGGCCAGTTGGACATGCTTGATCCTGCTCGGCTGAAGGGCCCATGCTAACCGCGGCGGACGCCACCCACAAGCTGGTGCCGATCGGGCCGGTGCGCAGCGGGCGGCGTCGTGGGGGCTGGAGTCGCGGCGCTTCTGGCGACGGGGGCGCTGGCTACCGGGCCCCAGGGCCAAGGGCGTCGGGCGGCGCGCGAGCCGCGAGGTCCCGGCTTGGCGCGCTACTGACCGAGCTGGAACTCGATCATTGTGGTGGCGCGAATCTGCGTGGCGGCCGGCGACCCTTGGGTGACGGGCAGGCTGGTGGTCAGCGAGCGCACGCGTCGCAGGCTCAGCTTGAGCTTGTCGCTTGGCTGGAGATTGAGGCTGATCGTTTCGATGGCGCCGATCGGGAGCGTCAGGCAGCCGTCGTCACGGCCGATGCAAACGACCGCGTCGCGGCTCGCGTCGGTCGCGCCGCGCAGTCGGGCCTCGACCCAGTCGCCGTTCCCCGGGGTCCATCGCAGCGGCAGGTCAGTGTCTCCGATGGCGCCGGGCACCAGCGGATCCGGCTCCAGCAGCGACCATGGCGCGGGAGGATCGAGGCGTTGCTCGTAGCTCGGTAGCGCCTCGCTCGATCCGGTCCCAGCGACCCGCACCGTAATCGGCTCCGCCCCAAAGAGCGGCGGCGCGGCGGTGGTCTTGCCCCAGCGCGCGTGCGTGGCGTCGAGCGCGTCGAGCGCCATCACGCCGGACGCCAGGCCCTCGAGTGTCACGGCCTCGACCGCGAGCGGCGTCGATTGACAGGGCACGCAGGCACCCGCGACGCAGACCTCCTTGTCGGTCTGACAGCTGGTGCTCCCGCAGGGGCCACCCGTTTCGGCGGGGCAGCGCGGCGTCGGCTCACCGGTGAGCAGGAAGCAGGAGGTGACGCCACAGCAGGGCGCGGGGAGGCGTGAAGAGGTCGCACCTGTCGAAAGATCGAGGCTGGCGAAGGCCACCAGCGCCGTCTCGGTGCTGACACCGGTGGCGTCATAGACGCGGCGGGGCTCGAGCTGCGTCTGGGCGACGCGTATGACGTCGTCGGCGACGCTGTCCAGCGCGGGCGGGGCCTCTTCGAGGCAGGCGCCGCCGCCACCCTCTCCGCTGCAGGCGATGACCGTGCTTGCGAGCGCAACGCTGGCCAGCAGCCGCAGGCTCAGGCCGAGTCCGCCGCGGGCGCGCTCTCTATTCGAAAATGACGAAGTCCTCATCGGCAAAGGTCAGCTCCGGGGTCTTGGGTGTGCGCCGCTCCGGCGGGCCGCGCAGGTAGTTGAGGACGGTGCTGGCGCTGCGGAAGATCCCGTAGCTGCTCTTGGCGTCGCGGGGGGCTTGCGCGAAGTAGAGCTGCACCGTGTTGTCGCCGCGCTGGCTGCGCAGCAACGCCTGGGGCGCCGAATACCAGGCCGGGGTCGTTTCCACCAGCGTGATGTTGCGCACGCGGAAGCGCAGGCAGTTGCGCTCGGCGCCGCTGATCACGAGGCGATCGACCGCGGCCAAGGGGATGTAGTAGGAGGGCCCGTCGACGGCGGCAGTGAGGAAGGATCCGTTGCCCGAGACGAGCCGGACGCCCGCGCCGGAGGCCTGGCTGATGTCAACCGGCGGGCCGAAGTCGCCGCCCGTCGTGAGGTCGCCGGGGTCGCGCCAGGAGAGCGTCGCGGGCGGCCCCGGATCGAACCGCAGGTAGCCGACCCCTGGCTCGCTGTCCGCCGAGGCGCTCTTGATCGTCACGCCGGTAATCGCGGTCGGTTGGCTGACGCTGATGACCGTCCGAATACCCTCGTCGACCTCCTCATAGCGGTAGCTCAGGTCGAGCTGGCGCTGCGAGTCGTTGGCCCGCGGGTCGGTGTGGCCACGCACCTCGACGCGGTTGAGCAGCCCGTCGAGATCGGCGTCGTCGAGCGGATCGACGGCGAGGTAGTTGGTGCCCGCGATCAACTCGACACGATCCGGGAGGCCGTCGGCGTCGGTGTCGAAGAGCGAGTCGTGGGTGCCGAGGAGCCGCTCCTCACAGGCGTTCAGCCCGTCGCGATCGCGATCGCCGTAGAGGCGCCAGCGCTTGCTGCCGCCGGCCGGATCGCAGGGGTCGAGATCGTCGCGGGTGGTGGTCGGGAGATCGATGCACTCGATCGGCTGAGTGGCGCCGAGCGGATCGCTAGCCAGCTTGACCTCGATGCCGTCACCGACCCCGTCGCCGTCGGTGTCTGGATCCTCGGGACAGGTGCCGAGGGCGCGCTCGTTATCGCTGCTCAGGCCGTCCTGATCGGAATCGGCCACCGGTCCGGTGCCGCCGGGCACGACGCTGTTGTTGACGACCACGAGCTCCTTGATCACCAGCGGCTCGCGCGCCGTGTAGAGGTCGACGTGGTTGAACGAGATCGCCTCGGGCACCGCGTATTCGAGGAAGCTCCCGCCGCCGGCGAAGGCCATCTCGCTGAGCAGATGAACCGCGCGCGCTCGGTCCGCTTCGGCGCCGCGCTCCACCCCGCTGACGATGCATGAGGGCGCGCGAAATGAGTCGGTGGCACCGCGTGTCGCGCGGTCGGCGAGGTAGGTCGTGTGCAGCTGCAGCTCGGACGCGCCGTTCTTGAGCACGAACTCGCGCAGCTCGCGCACGGCCCCCACGAGCTGTCGCTCCTCGCAGGAGCGGGCGAAGCCGCCCGCCGGAAAGACGCAGGTGAGCTTGCACGTGCGCCCCGCCAGCGTCGCCGGGTCGACACCGAAGTCCGCGGGAGCGGTTGGTACGACCCATTGGGTGAAGGTGTCGGCGCAGGGGGCGTTGCCGCAGGTCACGCTGTTGGGCGCGGAGGGGTCGTCGCATTCAGTCCACGGGCAGCCGGCCCAACCGGCGGCCTCGACGGCTGGATCGCGGCAGGCGCAGCGATTGATCGCCGGGACCGGTCCCCCGCCGGCGAAGACGACGACGGCGTAGGACGTGCGCGACACGACCCCCGGGTCGCCGCCAAGCACGTCACCCGTGATGATGCTCGACGCTAGGCTCAGCGCCGAGCGCAGGTCGCGGCAGCGGACGCCCTGGCAGCCCCCGCTGCTCGCCTGGACCGCTGTCGCCGCCGCGTTGAGTAACGAGGTGTCACGGGTGAAGCCGCCGTCGATGCGGTTGACGGCGCGCCCGCCGTACTCGATCACGCCGAACGAGTAGTTGGGGTTGCGGCTCCAGAGCGTGATGACATCGTTGACAGCCTTGCCGCGGAGACCCGTCGGATCATTGGCCGGATCGACGAGCGACTGGCTCGTGTCGATGACGAACATCACCTTGACCGGGAAGTTGCGCTGACGCGGATCGTCGCTGCAGACGGTCCCCGTCACGGCGAGCTTGTTGGCCTGGAAGGGGGCCAGGCGCGAGCGGTATACGCCGGCGTCGGTGCAGGATGCTGCGAGCACGGCGAGCAATGGCAGGGCGGCCCACGACAAGGGTCGCCATCGCCGCACGGCGCGGTGCGGCGTGCGCCCCGTGGGGAGGATGAGTCGCGCGCTGCTCAGGACTGGCTTGCGAGGCCTCATCGTCTCTCGCTATGCTGGGATCACGATTGCCACCGAATCGCTCCCGCACGGTAGCACGGAAGGGAGCGCTGATCCCAGCGCCCGCTGCGCATGGATGCCGCCAGGTGGGGAGCCGCCGCGGCCCACGGGCAGGGTTCCCGCATCACGATGACTCATCGCCGGGTCGAGAAGGAATGCATGGACGACGCAGGTAGCGCTACCCCGACCCGCTTCGGTCGCTACGAGTTGCTCGAGCTCGTCGGTCGGGGCGGCATGGCCGAGGTCTTTCGCGCGCGCCTCGCCGGGGCGGCCGGCACCGAGAAGCTGCTCTGCATCAAGCGCATCTTGCCCACCTTGTCGCAGCACGCCGAGTTCATCGCGCTCTTTGTCAGCGAGGCGCGCGTCGCGCTGCCATTGACCCACGGCAACGTCACCCAGGTCTTCGACTTCGGCGAGGTCGACGGCGTTTATTACCTGGCGATGGAGTACGTCCATGGGCAGAACCTGGCGCGGGTGCTGCAGCGCGTGCAGGAGGCGGGCGTGGTCTTGATGGTGCCCGCCGCGCTCTACATCGCGGCGGAGATCTGTCGCGGACTGCAGTACGCCCACGGCTACGCCGATGCGGCCGGCCGCGCGGTGGCGGTCGTCCATCGCGACGTCTCGCCGCACAACGTGCTGATCTCCTACAACGGCGAGGTGAAGCTGGCCGACTTCGGCATCGCCTCGGCTGCGAGCAAGGCGCCGGGCGGAGAGGCCGTCCTGCGCGGTAAGCCGTGCTACCTCTCGCCCGAACAGGCTCAGGGGAGCGGCGGCGACTCGCGCAGCGACATCTTTGCGATGGGGGCCGTGCTCTACGAGATGTTGACCGGCACACGGCCCTTCGAAGCGGCGACGGATACGCTGACCCTCGAGCGGGTTTGCGCGTTGCACCTCGAGCCGCCGAGCCAGCTCAACCCGGCGCTCGATGCGGCGCTCGACGCGATCGTGCTCAAGGCGCTGGCCAAGGATCCGGCCGACCGCTACCAGCGGGCGGAGGACCTCCAGGTGGGCCTCGCGGGCGTGCTGCACCGACTCGCGCCCGACTTCACGGCGCCAAGCCTCGCGTCCTTGTTGCGGACGCTCTTCGCCTGGGAGGTCCAGGCGGATCAGGGCCCGTTGGCGCTGCGCGATCGGCTGCTCTTCCAGCTTTCGCGTGCGGGCGTCAAGGTGGCCGATGTAGCGTCGACGGAGAAGCTGCTGGCGATGGCGACGGTGGCCATCGGACCGATCGGCGCGACGGCGGCGCGCCGGCTGGCGCCGCCGTCGCGCGGTCGCTGGCGGCCGAGTGGCGCGACTGGTCTGGGGCTGGCGCTCGCGGCGCTGGTAGCCCTCGGCCTCTGGGTTGGGCGTGCACCTCCCGTGCAGCCGACGGTGGCGGTCGATCTCGGCCCGATGCCGGAGCCGACCGAGCATCTGACACCAGCGTCGCTGCGCGCCAGCGCGCAGGACGACGACGACGAGGCCGCCCTGGCGGCAGGGGGCGCGACTGGCCCGACGACTGGCCCGACGACTGGCCCGACGACTGGCCCGACGACTGGCCCGACGACTGGCCCGACGACTGGCCCGACGACTGGCCCGACGACTGGCCCGACGACTGGCCCGACGACTGGCCCGACGACACCCGAGCTCAAGCAGGGCGGGCGCCGGCCCGCACACCGGCCTATCTCAATTGCAATAGCTGGCCATGGTCGGTCGTCTATGTCGACGGAAGGCGCCTGCGCGGAAACACGCCGCTCTACCGCGTGAAGGTCGCGGCGGGGCGCCGGCGGCTGCGCTTTGTCAATACGGAGCTGGGTTTGAGCAAGGAAGTCACTGTGGCAATCGCCCCGGCGCAGGTGCGCACGGTCGCCGTGCGTCTCGATCCCGTCCACGGAGGCGGGTCCTTGGGCACGGCGGATGGCCTTGAATAGCGGCCAATGAAGCAGGGTGAAGCGATGGAAGTGCGTGAGCGCGAAGCAGCGGACGTCAGTAGCTCCAGCAGTCTCGACTCGGCGCCCGTGCCGGCTCGCCAGCGCGTGGCGCGGACGGTAGGGGGCCTCGCCGTCGCGGTGTTGGGCGTCACCTTGGCGCTTAGCTGGCTGCTGGCGGCCGGCGTTGGCTGCCAGGAGAAGGACCGTGCACAGCTCGACGGCGGCGCCGGGGCGCGCGACCTCGCACTCGGCAGCTGCGACGCCGGTGCGCACGCCTGGCGCACGCTGGCGCTGCCGCCGGCGGTGATCGCTGATGATCGCGGCGACGCCTTCAACCTATTTGATATTTGGGGCGCGTCTGGCGCCGCGGTCTGGGCGGTGGGGACCGGGGGCACCGTGCTCTTCTTCGACGGCACGAGCTGGGTGCGCCAGACCAGTCCGACCGTAGAGCAGCTGACGTCTGTCTGGGGCACGGGACCCGAGGACGTCTGGGCCTGCGGTCTGCACGGCACCGTCTTGCACTACGACGGTCACGAATGGGCCGATCGCTCGCCGCCCGATGCGCTCTTCGCGGAGGGCGACGCTGGTGTCTTGCCGCCCGGGGATGCCGGGGTCGCGCGACGGCCCAGCCTCTGGGGCGTCTGGGCGACAGGCGCCAACGGTCAGACGGATACTGCGGTGGCCGTGGGGGATGATGGCTTCGTGGCGTTCTGGGAGCAGCAGAAGTGGCGGCGTGTGGCCACCGGCGTGCCGGAGGACCTATTCGCGGTCTGGGGCGCGAGCCCGAGCCAAGTCTTTGTCGTCGGGTCCTTCGGCACGGCGCTCTTTGGCTCCAGCGCCGGGCTCGCCAAGCAACAGACCGGCGTCGCGCGCGCGCTCCGCGGCGTCTGGGGGCATGCTGCCGACGACGTCTACGCCGTCGGGGTCAACGGGACGCTGCTGCACCGCAGCGCTGCGGGCTGGAGCGCGATCGAGGGCGCACCACGTCAGGTGCTACGCGAGATCTGGGGGCCGGCCAACGATCGGTCGACGGCCTACGTGGTAGGTTGGGACGGGCTCTTGATGCGCGTTCAGGGCGGACCGTCGTTCAGCCGCGGCGCGGCTATCGACCTGATCGGCTGCGTCACGCGTCATCGGCTCGAGGGCGTCTGGGGCACCTTGGTCGACGCCTCGGTGCCGGATGGCGGCGTCCCGGACGCCGGCTTGGCGCCGGTGCCGAGGGCGTGGGCGGTCGGCGTCTCGGGCACACTGATCGTTGGCCCCTGACGCGGTGCTCGCTGCGCCCGGTGAACCGTCACGCGTCGCCGCCAATCAGAGCCGTGGAGCGCGGCGCCAGAGCAGTCCTTGCGGCAGGCTAGGCGCACGCTGTGGTCGCGCTCAGCAGCTCGTGCTGCGCCGGACCGGTGCAGCCTCGTCGAGCTGCGAGCTTAGCTCCGCCGCGTCGGCGTAGCGCTCGCGGATGCGCCGGAACTCCTCCTCGCTCTCGACGAAGGCGGCGACCACGTCGGCATCGAAGTGCGTGCCGGCGTCGGCCAAGATCCGCTGTCGTGCCGTGTCGTGGCTGAGTGGGTCCTTGTAGGAGCGCCGGGAGGTGATCGCGTCGTAGGCGTCGGCCAGGGCCACGATGCGCGCCGAGAGGTCGATCTCGGTGCCCCGTAGACCGCGGGGATAGCCCGATCCGTCCCACTTTTCGTGGTGCTGGTGGGCGATCGTCAGCGCGAGGGTCAACCAGCTCTTCTCCGAGAGCGAGCGGCCGGCGGCCGCGAGCACCTCGGCGCCGATCAACGTGTGGCGCTGCATCACCTGCCACTCGTCGGCCGTGAGGCGCTGCGGCTTGAGCAGCACCGCGTCGGGAACGCCAACCTTGCCGATGTCGTGCAGCGGGCTCGAGTAGTAGAGGCTCTCGATGTAGGCGCCGTCGACCTCCTCGGTAAAGCGCGGGTTCGTCGCGAGCTGGGTGGCCAGCGCGCGGCAGTAGTTGCGGATGCGGTCGAGGTGAGCGCCCGTCTCCGGGTCGCGATACTCGGCGAGCCGGGCGAGGGCGAGGATGACTTCGTACTGCGCCGCGCGTGTTTGCTCCTCGAGGCGCTGGCGCGCCGTGACGTCTTTCTCGACCGCGCCGTAGGCGTAGGCCACGCCGGTGTCGTTGGTAATGCGCGAGATGCTGAGCAGCGCGAGCTTCCCGTTGTTTCCCACCTCACCCGACCAATGGCCGGTGCGGCTGAGGATCGCGTGCATGGCGTGCCAATCGGTGCCGCGCAGGTCCAGTCCACTGACGAGTGTCGGGCGGCGCAGCAGCGCCGCGTGACGGTCGACGCCGTAGATCTGGGCGAACGCCTCGTTGATCTGCAGCAGGTTGCCGTCGAGATCGGCGATCATCATCGGGTCGAGCGCGCTGGCGAAGGTGTGGCGGTAGGTCTGCAGATCGAGCTCGCGCGCGGCGTTGCGGAGCCGTAGCTCGCGTTGCTGGCGGCTCTCGTCGAGCGCGGCCGTGACCACCTCGCGCAGCTTCTGCGTCTCGAAGGGTTTGAGCAGCAGGCGAAAGATGCCGCCACGCCGCATCACGTCCTCGATCATCTGCGCATCCGATGAGGCGGTGACGAGGATACGTTGCGTTTGTGGCCACTCGCGGCGCACCCGCTCGAGGAACTCGCCGCCGTTCATGCCGGGCATGCGGTAGTCGGCGACGATCACGTCGGAGGGGCGCTCTCGCAGCGACTGAAGTCCATGCTCGGGGCTGGCGGCGAGCGTCAGATCGGCGCCGAGGGGTTGCAGGATGCGGCGATAGCTCCTGAGGATCAGGGGCTCGTCGTCGACGAGCAGGACGCGATAATCCGCAGCATGCGACATGTCGGCCGGAACTCCGCGCGCGTTCGTGTAGCCGCCGAAAGGCAGCGCGACCCGCCGCCGCGCTCCCCCATGGTATCGACGTGGCGGCCGAGAACTTAAGGCGCGCAGACGGGTCGCCGGGGCCGATGGGTCGCCGGGGCGCGGCCTGAAGGGCTCGAGGTGAATGCCGCGACGTGAATCAGGCGACGTGAAGCACGTGACGTGAACGGCGCGCCTGGGAAGATGGTGCGGGTCGATCGACCAGGCCGCCCTACATCCACTTGGTGTGGCGATCCTCGAAGGCGCGCTTTTGCTCGCCGGTGTAGACCTGACGCGGCCGCTGGATCCGGAAGTCTGCCTCCTCCCGCATCTCCTTCCAATGGGCGATCCAGCCCGGCAGCCGTCCGAGCGCGAACATCACGGTGAACATGTTCGTCGGAATGCCGATCGCCCGGTAGATCACGCCGCTATAGAAGTCGACGTTGGGGTAGAGCTTGCGCTCGATGAAGAAGGACTCCTTCAGCGCTGCCTCCTCGATCTTGACCGCGAGGTCGAGCAGGGGGTCGTGGATGCCGAGGGCGTTGAAGACCCGCTCGGCCGCCTCCTTGAGCATCTTGGCTCGCGGATCGAAGTTCTTGTAGACGCGATGGCCGAAGCCCATCAGCTTGACGGTCGAGCCCTTGGCCTTCACCTTATCGAGGAACTTCTGGTAGTCGCCGCCGTCGGCCTGGATCGCCTCGAGCATTTCGATCACGTTTTGGTTGGCGCCGCCGTGCCGCGCGCCCCAGAGGGCACAGGTAGCCGCAGCTACCGAGGCGAAGAGATTGGCCTCGCTGCTGCCGACCATCCGCATGGTCGAGGTGCTGCAGTTCTGCTCGTGGTCCGCGTGCAGGATCAGCAGCAGGTTGAGGGCATCCTCGACGACGCTCGGCACCTCATAGTCCTGCGTCGGCACCGCGAACATCATGCGGAGGAAATTGGCGGGCCAGCTCAGATTGTTGAGCGGATAGATGAAGGGCTGCCCAATCGACTTCTTGTAGGCGAAGGCGGCGATCGTCTTGGCCTTGGCTAGCACCCGTACGATGTTGAGATCGATGTCGGTGTCCGCGTCGGGGTAATAGGCCGAGAGGGAAGCGAGCATCGAGGCCATGATCGCCATCGGATGCGCCGACGGCGGGTAGCCCTCGAAGAACTTCTTCATGTCCTCATGCAGCAGCGTGTGGTGGGTCATCAGCGAGCGCCACTGCTTGAGCTCCTCGGTGTCGGGACGGCGGCCGTTGATCAGCAGGTAGCAGACCTCGGTGAAGCGGGCCCGCGGCGCGAGCTCCTCGATCGGGTAGCCGCGATAGCGCAGGATGCCCTTCTCGCCGTCGATGAAGGTGATAGCGCTCACACAGGAGCCCGTGTTGCCGTAGCCCGGATCGAGCGTCACGAGCCCGGTGTCGCGCCGCAGGTTTCGGATGTCGATCGCGCGCTCCTGCTCGGTCCCCTCGATCACCTGCAGCTCGATTTCCTTCCCGTCGTAGATTAGCTTCGCTGTGCTCATCGCGCCCTCGCTGGAGGTTGACGCCGCGGGGGACGTCAACCTCTGGTGACGGAACCCTGACTGAGGTCCAATCGTCGCATGATGACGGTCACAGCACCAGCCATTGCGAGGCGTGTGCGCGAAGAAAGCGAGCGCTATTGAGTGGGTGGAGGGCCGGAGGCGGCGTGCGCGCTCGATCAGGAGGTCGCTCAGGAGGTCGTGCGGGCCCGACGGATCGGTTTGCGGGTCGGGCCCGCGGTGGAGCTGATGGGGATCGAACCCACGACCTCATGACTGCCAGTCATGCGCTCTCCCAGCTGAGCTACAGCCCCAGGCGACGCGTTGGGTAACAGTTAGCGCCCGGGGCTGTCAAGCGCGGCGCGCAGCGCGGCGCGCAGCGCAGCAGGAAGCAGGGGGCCCGGCGGCGCGGCTTCCTGCGACACGGCGCTTGCCAGCGCGCGGCAACCCGCTATCGTCGTCGGGCGCGCCTGGGCGCGCTGGTCTCGCGGTGCCTCCTTGCGCTTCTCGCAACGCCTTCCGGTCGACCTTGCCCTGAACACGCTGACGCGGCGTTTGGCCGCCCTGCGGCGGCGACGGGTCCCTTTGATCGACCTCTCGAACTCGGATCCGACAGCCGTCGGGTTGTCCTACGATGCGGGGCAGCTCGCCCAGGCCCTTTCAGATCCCGCGGTGGCGCACCATACGCCGCAGGCACGTGGTCTGCGTAGCGCGCGCGCGGCGGTCGCGGCCGCGCTCGACGGCGGCGCGTGTTGCGGGCCAGGCGACCTGTTGCTGACCTGCAGCACCAGCGAGGGCTATGCGCTGCTCTTCAAGCTGCTCTGCTCAGCCGGCGATCAGGTCCTGGTCCCGCGCCCGAGCTACCCGCTCTTCGAGCTGCTGTTACGGCTCGAGGGCGTGGAGGCTGTCCCCTACGCGCTGCGCTACGCCGGCGCCTGGCAGCTCGACCTCGCCGAGCTCCGCGCGCGCGCGTCAGCACGCGGACGCGCGCGGTCATCGTCGTCAACCCGAACAACCCGACGGGGCACTACCTGACGGCCGCCGAGCTGACGAGCCTGGCTGAAATCTGCGGCGGGCGGATCGCGTTGATCGGCGATGAGGTGTTCCACGAGTACGGCTGGAGTGATCAGCCGCAGGTGCGGATCACCACGGCGCCGGAGGTGCTGAGCTTTCACCTCGGGGGGCTTTCCAAGCTGATCGGCCTGCCGCAGCTCAAGTTGGGTTGGATTGCCGTGGCGGGGCCACGGGCGCAGCGTCAGGCGGCGTTGCGCCGGCTGGAGATCATCGCCGACACCTACCTCTCCGTCGGCGCGCCCGTGCAGTTGGCCGCGGCGCGCCTGCTGGCGCTGGGCCTGCCCGTCCAGCAGGCGCTGCGCGCGCGCGTGCGCGCCAATCGCGCGTGGCTGCTAGACCATCTGTGGCAGACGGGCGCGCCGATGACGCTGCTCGAGGGGGCCGGAGGTTGGTCGGGCGTGCTGCGGCTTCCCGCGCCGCGAGGCGAGGAGGCCCTAGTGCTCGAGCTGCTGGAGCGCGAGCGGGTGGTGGTGCATCCGGGCTATTTCTTCGATTTCGATGGCGGTGGGAGCCACGTGATTGTGAGTCTGCTGGTGCCGCCGGAGACGCTACGGGCCGGAGTCGCGGCGATTGAGCGCGTGCTAGCCGCCGGTTGAGGGCGCCGCTTGGCCACGCGCCAGACGGAGCGTCTCGAAGGCTTTGGCGTAGTAGACCATCTGCTCGACCATGGCCCGCAGACCATTGCTTCGCGTCGGCGAGAGGTGTCGCGCCAGCCCGAGCTCGTCGATGAAGCGCGGTGGAGAGGCGAGGATCTCCGCAGGCGTCGCATCCGAATAGACGCGCAGCAGCAGGGCGATCAGTCCTTTGACGATCAGCGCGTCGCTATCGGCACGGAAGATGACGTGCCGCTGGTCGGCGTCCAGTGCGGCGTGGAGCCAGACTTGCGACTGGCAACCGCGGACGCGGTAGCGCTCCTGCCGCAACGCCTCTGGCAGCTCGCCGAGCGCGCGTCCCAGGTCGATCAGCTTGCCGTAGCGCTCCTCCCAGTCGCTGGCGTCGGAGAAGAGCGCTACGAGCTCCCGCTGGCGTTCGTCGATCGTCATGGCTGCGTATCCCCGCGGCCGAGCGCCGCGGCACCGACCGCGGGCAGCTCGGGCCCGTGCGTGACCGGCCTCAAGCGCGGCCGCCCTGGAGCAGCTCGGCAACCTCGAGGGCGGCGTAGGTCAGAATGATGTCGGCACCGGCTCGGCGAATCCCCAGGAGGCTCTCCAGCAACGCTGCCTTTTCGTCCAGGGCACCGGCGCGGGCCGCATGCTTGATCATCGCGTACTCGCCGCTGACGCTGTAGGCGGCGACGGGCACGTCGACGGCGGCGCGCACGGCGGCGACGACGTCGAGATAGGGCAAGGCGGGCTTCACCATGACGATATCGGCCCCTTGCGCGACGTCGAGCCGCACCTCGCGCAGCGCCTCGCGAAGGTTGCAGGGGTCCATCTGATAGGTCTGCTTATCCCCCTGGCGTGGCGCCGAGTCGAGCGCCTGGCGGAAGGGGCCGTAAAATGCCGAGGCGTACTTGACGGAGTAGGCCAGGATCCCGACCCGCGTGTGGCCGGCCTCATCGAGGGCCTGGCGCAGAAAGCCGACGCGCCCGTCCATCATGTCCGAAGGAGCCACGAGGTCGGCGCCGGCCTCGGCCTGGGCGAGCGCCATCGCGGCGAGAATGGGCAGGGTGGGGTCGTTGGCGATCTCGCCCTCCGCGAGCAGGCCGTCGTGCCCGTCGCTCGAGTAGGGGTCCATCGCAACGTCGGTGATCACGACCAGCTCGGGCACGGCTTGTTTGAGCGCGCGCACGGCCTGTTGCAACAGCCCCGCCGGGTTCTTCGACTCGGTGGCAAAGCGATCCTTGCGCTGATCGGGGAGGACCGGAAAGAGCGCGAGCGCTGGCACGCCGAGCTGCAGGGCGCGGCGGCCCAGCGCGACGACGTGGTCGATTCCGAGGCGCTCGCAGCCCGGCATGGCGGCGATCGGCTCGCGGCGGTCGTGGCCCTCGGCGACGAAGACCGGGAGCACGAGATGCGCGGGCTCGAGTCCGGTTTCCCGCACGAGCCGGCGCAGCCCGAGGCTCTGGCGGTTGCGGCGCGGCCGTTCCACGAGGTAGAAGGCGCGATCGGCTGTTTGGAGGCCCGGGGTTCGAGCGGTCATGGCGTTCTCCGCTGGCAGGCAGCGACGCTAATGTAGCGGGCTCGTGAGCGCAGGCAAGCCCCATTCACGGCCATCGAGACACCAGCGGGATAGGCCATCGGGATACGCGCGGTAGGGCGGACACCTGTGCAGCGGGGCGGTCGCCTCAGCGGGAAGCCCGAGCGGGAGTCGGTTGATGAAACGGCGCTATTTCACGGTTGAGCAGGCCACTGCGCTGGTGCCAGCGTTGGAGCAGGCCTTTGGGCGCGTATTGCAGATCCGCGTGCAGATCAAGCTGCTCGCGCGCCGCTTCGATGGGGAGCAGCGGCTGCTGGCGGAGGGCGATGACGCCACGCTCTCGCCGGCTCTTTTTCGCGCGCGGGCGACGGCGAAGGGTCTGATCGAGCTGTTGGCCGAAGAGGTCGAGGGCATCGAGCGACTGGGCTGTGTGGTCAAGGATCTCGATCAGGGCCTCGTCGATTGGTACGCGCGCCAGGACGGGCGCGAGGTCTTGCTCTGCTGGCGGCTGGGCGAAAAGCGCGTCGGCCACTGGCATGAGCTCGAGGACGGCTTCGCCGGGCGCCGCGCCCTGACGGGACGTTAGCGTTCGTCCCAACCGCAGGGAGAGCAGGCGCTCGGCGGACTTTTCCCGTCGCGAGCGAGAACTCAGCGCACCCGCATCGCCGCGACGAGCGGGCCCCCATCGCGCCCCATGGCCAGGTGCTCGCGCCTTTGACGTGCACGGCTCGCCCCACTGCGGCGGGTCGTGCGGGTCGCACTGCATCCAAAGGCATCTACGGGACCTCGCGCTCCCGCGCCGGTCTTGGCTGCGGCGGAGGGCTAAACGCCAGGGTCGCTGGCCCGCCGGCGGTGGACTTCGGCGCGCCCTGCTGACGCATCCTGACTGTGTGGTCCTGGACGTATGTGTCATGATGGCCAGCGCGAGCGGGCGATCGGGTCGTATCGTGCCGCGTTCTTCGGCTGAAGGGCAAAGGTGGCGGCATGAAGGCGAAAGCTGGGGTTGGGGTGACCAGTGTCCTCGTGGTCGAGGACGACAGGAGTAGCCGCGAGGCGCTGGCGCGCGCCCTCTCGGAGGTCGGGATGGAGGTCGCGGTAGCCGCCAGCGGGGAAGAGGCGATCGATCATCTGGGGCTGTCATCTGTAGATGTGGTGGTCTCCGACGTGATGATGGGCCGCGTCAGCGGCATCGACCTGCTGACCCATGTCGAGGCGCACCACCCCGATACGGCAGTGATCCTGGTGACGGGTCACGGCTCGATCGACGCGGCGGTGGACGCGATGCGCCGCGGTGCCTACGACTACGTGACCAAGCCGATCGACCTCGACCGGCTTGAGTTCGTGGTAGGGCGCGCCCATCGGCGGCAGAGCTTGCTGCGCGAGAATCAGGATCTGCGGCAGGAGCTGCGGCGGCGCTTCTCCGTGGCCGGGATCATCGGCCAATCGGCGGTGATGCGGCAGGTGCTGGAGCAGGTCGAGCAGGTCGCCGGGACCAACGCGACCGTCTTGATTTCCGGCGAGTCGGGGACGGGCAAGGAGCTCGTGGCGACAGCGATCCACCACAACAGCGGGCGCGCCGAAGCGCGGATGGTCCGGGTCAACTGCGCGGCCCTGCCCGAATCGTTGATCGAGAGCGAGCTCTTCGGCCACGAGCGCGGCGCCTTTACCGGGGCGCATCGGACCCGCAAGGGGCGCTTCGAGCTGGCGGATGGCGGGACGATGTTTCTCGATGAGATCGGGGACCTGACGCTTGCCACGCAGGTCAAGCTCTTGCGCGCGATCCAGGAGCGCGAGGTGGAGCGCGTTGGCGGGCAGACGCCGATCCACGTCGATGTGCGGCTGATTGCGGCGTCCAAGCACGACCTGAAGCAGGCGATGCTGGCCGGCAGGTTCCGCGATGATCTCTATTACCGCCTGAACGTCGTTTCAGTACACATTCCGCCCCTGCGCGAACGACCAGGCGACGTGCCCCTGCTGCTCGACCACTTCCTGGCGCTCTTCTGCAAGGAGCACGGCCGGGGCATCCGTGGCTTCTCGGCGGCGGCCCGCGCCAAACTGATGGCCTACGACTGGCCAGGCAACGTCCGCGAGCTGCGAAACTTGGTCGAGAGCCTCGTCGTCACGGCGCGAGGTGATGAGATCACGGTGCAGATGCTCCCGGATGGTGTTGCGCCGCAGCGGGAGGCGCCGCGCTTTCAGCTGCCCATGGGGCGTCGCCTGGATCAGGTGGAGCGGCTGTACACGCTGCGGACGCTCGAGCTGGTCGGCGGCAACAAGAGCCGTGCGGCGACCATGCTCGGCATCGGCAAGAAGACGCTCTATCGGCGGCTACACCAGTATGGCGTCGAGGCCGGCGAGGAGGCCCCCAGCGGCGACTGAGTCGCGCGTGGGCGCGGCTCTGCGAGCGCGAGGCCGCCGGGCCATAACGTCCCGCTCCTCAGTGCGCGCCGGGTTCAGCGCAGGAGGCTGCCTGGGCTCTCTGCCAGCGCTAGGCTCCACCCCGCTGCGCGGCGCCAGCGCCGGATCGCGCGCGGCGCTACTGCGGGCAGCGCACGGTCATCACTGGGCAGGGCGCATGGCGCACGACCTTCTCGGCGATGCTTCCCAGCAACATGTGTTGGAGCCCACTGCGGCCGTGGGTACCCATCACGACCAGGTCGTACGAGCCTTCGGTGGCCAGGCGCAGAATCGTGGCGTAGGGGTGACCGGACTCGATCAGGGTGCGCGCATTCAGCCCTTCGCCGCCGATCGCTTCCTCGACGAAGTGGGCCATCTCGCGCTGCGCATGCTCGTTGGCGTAGTCGCCGACCGTTCGACTTGGCTCGCCGGGTGTCTCGACCATCAGCTCGGGAAAGACGTAGAGCGGTGGCTCCCAAACGTAGAGGATCTCGAGCGCCGCATCGAAGGTCCGCGCCAACTCCGCAGCGTGGATCAGCGCGCGCCGCGCGCATTCTGAAAAGTCGACCGGCACGAGGATACGGCTGATGTTGGCCATGGCGACCTCCTCCCCGCGCGAGGCAGCAAACCGTGTTCCACTCCGAAAGGAGGCCTCGCGCTCAAACGATCGAGCCTCGCCGAAGACAAGAACCCCGAATATTACGAAGGAACATGGAGTCCACCAAGGGATCATCGAAGGCTGGACAGGCGCCGCTCTGGGGGGCGATGGGCCAGGATGACCCGGCAGGCGGTCGTGGGGCGCCGAGAGCGGTGCGTAGGGACTCACCCAATCCCTAGCGCCGGGCCAGGACGACCAAGACCGTGAAGGCTAGCGCATTGGCAGCCTCGATTCCCCCGATTAGCGCGGGGCGTAGGCGGCGCCGCCAGAGCACCAACGTGCGAGCGGTCGCCAGCGCGAAGGCGAGGGCGACCAGAGGTTGGCCGAGCAGGGCCGCTATCGCACTCACCGCCGCGTGGAAGGCCGAGCTTGCGGCGGCGACGCGTGCATCGCCGCGGGCGCGCAGCAGCGAGCGGACAAAGAGCAGGCTGCCCGTGAAGAAGCAGGTGGTCCAGCCCCAGGTCCACCAGACCTGCGCGTCGAGGACGCCTCTGCCCACGGCGTAGGCCGCCGGACAGGCGAGGGCCAGGGTCGCGATCGCGAGGACACTGCCGGGCAGGCTGCGGTCGAGGCCACGGCGGATGAGCGCGAGCTGCAGGACGGTCGCCGCGCCGCCGCCGAGCGCGAGCAGCCTGAGGTCGGGGGTTGCCACCAGCAGGCCGGCCCCGCAGGCGAGGGTGGCGGCGGCATAGATCAGGGCCCAGCGAGAGTGGCGCTGCCGCAGGGCTTGCTGTCGAGACCCCGAAGGTGGAGCCGCGTCGCGGGATGGCAGAGGCCGCAGGCGCTCGCGCAGGGCGGCCAGCGCCAAGTATGCGAAGAGCAGCGCGAAGACGAGCGGTGCATGGCGTGCGCGCGGTCCGCCGAGCGCGATGCCCATGGCCAGCGGAGCGCTCAACATCGCCCAGGCACCGTGCTCCCGCGGCCATGGTGGCGGGCCCAACAGCGCGCGAGGGGTGAGGACGCGGTGGCGAGGGTGCATCAGCAGGACGATCCGCAGCAGCTCGGAGACCGGAGTGTGCAATGCCGGGGCCGCCTAGACAAGGACTCCCCGGCCGTGCGCGATGCTGGGCCACGCTGCGCGGGGTCGACGGGGAGCGCAGGGGCGCTGCGTTGGCGGCCGCCGCCACCGACCGTGGGGCGCCCAGGATCGGGGCTCTTGCGGGACCGGGGCGCGCCGTTAAGATGCGTGCGGGGAAGCGCGCAGGGCGCTTGCGCCGCGACGCGCGCGCCGCAGCGATGCGCCGAACGAACGTGGTGCACTGGCGTGGTGGTGCACGGGCGTCGTGCACGGGCGTGGTGTACGGGCGTGGTGTACGGGACCGTAGTGAAGCCATGGGAAGCCATGAACAGTGAAGCCATGGAAATCCATGAACAGTGAAGCCATGGAGATGGGGGGAGCGATGACGGACGATCGACTGGCGCTGTTGCGCCAGCACGTGCGTGATGTGCCGGATTTTCCCAAGGCCGGGGTCCTCTTTCGCGACATCACGCCGCTCTTGGCCAGCCCGCCGGCCTTCGCCCTGGCGATCGCGCTGCTCGCCGAGCGGCTGCGCCCGCACCGACTCGATTACCTGATGGCGATCGAGTCGCGCGGCTTTCTGCTCGGGGGGCCTTTGGCACTGACGCTCGGCGTCTCGCTCCAGCTCGTGCGCAAGGCGGGCAAGCTGCCGCGCAAGGCCGATGCGGTCAGCTACGCGCTGGAGTACGGGGAGAGCACGCTCGAACTGCATCAGGACGCGCTGGGGGCGGGCGGTCGGGTGGCGATCGTCGACGATGTCTTGGCCACCGGGGGCACGGCGGCAGCCGCGGTGACCCTGGCGGAGCGGCAGGGCGGAAGGGTCGTCGAGGTGGCATTCCTGATCGAGCTGCTCGCGCTCGGTGGACGGTCGCGGCTCGGCACAACACCCTGCTCGGCGTTGCTCGCGCTGTGAGCGCCGAGCGATCGAGCTCGTCGAGGCGCCGCCAGCGCGCTCGTCGCAATGGGGTGCGCGCGCTTCGGTCTGGGCTGCTGGCTGGCGCGCTCGGGTGTTGCACATTCGTCGTCGGCTGGAGCGGTTGTGTCGCTACTCCGCCACCGGGCGGCCTCCCTCCCGGGAGCGTTGCCGATGGCGGGGCGCCGCGTTTCGCGACCTTGGCGCGCTGCGCCCTACCGGGCGTTTGCCCGGGAGTGACCTGTGGCGCGTTGGCACAAGGGACGCCCGATGGACGTAGCGTCGATCTGCGCGCCTGCGGGGTGCTCGACCTCTACTTCACCAACGGTACCGTGGTGGCTGTGGCTGGCGGCCCGTCGCTGGCCCTCCACGTCGGGCGCTTCGAGAGCCAGCCGTCGGTGCGGGTCGAGGCCAGCAGCGATGGCGCGCAATATCTCGACATCGGCTTTCTCAACGCATCGGCAAGTGTGGATGCGCGCTGCCTGGCGACCCGCGTCGAAGGGCGCTTCCTGCTGGACCTTGCAGCCGGATCATCGGGTGCTGCTGGGGCCGGTGGATGCCGTGTGATGCCTCAGGTCACGGCGCTGCGGCTTAGCACCGTCGCTGGCGCCACGGCTCCGGGAAATGCGGGAGGTGGGACCCTCGAGATCGACGCGGTCGAGGCGCTCGAGGGTGCCTTTCGCGCCGCTCGCTGACGCGCTCCACGAGGGCTGCGGGCGGCAGCACAGGGGAGGCGCGCGGGCCTCGCCGGGGGGCGGAGTTTTGACAGGTCGCCGTCCGCGCTGGACAATCGGCCGATGGCAGGAGCAGCGAGCGAAGCGGCGCCCGGACGGCGGCCACGGGTGCTGCTGGCAGACGACGACGCGCTGCTGCGCCGCACGCTGGCGCGCGCCTTGAGTCATGCCTTCGAGGTCACCGAAGTGGAGGACGGCGAGCGCGGCCTTGCGCTGGCTCGCGAGCTGCGTCCCGAGGTCGTGATCGCCGACCAACGCATGCCCAAACTCAATGGGGTCGACTTGCTCGCGCAGCTGCACGACGAGCTGCCGGAGACCACGCGCGTGCTGATCACCGGTTTCAGCGACTACGCACCGGTGGTCGAGGCGATCAACGACGCCCGCATCCACCACTATTTCGAGAAACCCTTCCACACCGTCGACCTCGTGACCGTGGTCGAGGCGCTGACCCGCTCGCGCGCGCTGGAGCGCGAGCGCGACGCCTTGCTCGTGCAGCTCGAGCAGAGCGTCGCCGGCCTGGCGCAGGCCAACGCTCGCCTTGCCGAGAGCGAGGCGCTGCTCGAGCAGGCCGTTCGCGAGCGGACAGCAGAGCTGCGGGTGGCCAACGCGCAGCTCGAGCTGGCGAACGCGCAGCTGCGCGAGCTGGCGACGCACCACGGGCTGACGCACCTGTTCAACCACACCTATCTGATGGAGCACCTGCGGTTGGAGGTCGCGCGTGGCGTGCGCTACCAGCGGGCGTTCTCTGTCCTCTTCGTCGACCTCGACGACTTCAAGCGGGTCAACGATTGCCACGGCCATGCGGTCGGTGACGAGGTGCTGGCCACGGTCGCGCGCGTTCTCGATGCTGGCGCGCACGCCCTCCGGCGTTCGGATCTCGCGGCGCGCTATGGGGGCGAGGAATTCTGCATCGTCTTGCCTGAAACCCCACTCGCGGGCGCGCTGATCAAGGCCGAGCGCATTCGCGCCGCAGTCGAGGCGCTGCGCTGGCCGCAGCCGGAGCTGAGCGTGACCCTCAGCGTCGGCGTCGCGAGCTACCCTGAGGACGGCACGGACGAGCGCGCACTGCTCGCCGCCGCCGATCGAGCGCTCTACGCGGCCAAGCAGGGGGGCAAGAACAGAGTTTGCGCGGCGCGCTAGCGCCGGGACGGCGCGTCGGTAACGGTCGCTCCGTGCTCGCCGCTGGCGGCGAGTTCGCGCGCCAGGCCCCAGCGCACGCCGCGGTCGGAGACCTCGAGTTCACTGGCCCCGAGCTGCTGCATGATCTCGTCGACGAGCAGCGCGCCGGCGACGATCACGTCGGCGCGCTGAGCCGGCAGGCCCGGTAGCTGGCAGCGCTCGACGAGCGGCAAGGCAGCCAAGCGCCGTCCGAGCCGCTGGATCTGCAGCTGCGTGAGGCGTGCGCCGTCGACGCGACCGCCGTCGTAGCTCGGTAGGCCCAGCTCGACAGCGGCCAGCGTCGTCAGCGTGCCGGCCACGCCGATCAGACTGCGGGGCGGCTGCGCCAGCGGGCTCGCCAAGGGCTTGACCTGGGGGCCGACGCGCGCGGCGAGGTGTTGCCGCACGTCCTGCCGCAGCGCCTCGAGCTCGGCTGCCAGCGGGGGATCGTGGGCGAGGTGCCGCTCGCTCAGCCGCACGCTGCCGAGATCGAGGCTGATCGGCTGGAGCAGGGCTCCGCGCTGGCCGACGGTGATCAGCTCCGTCGAGCCACCCCCCACATCGAAGACAATCGTGCCCGGTGCCAGCGGCGCTGCGCTGGGCGCGACCCCGCGGACGACCAGTTCAGCCTCCCGCAGCCCGCTCACGACCTCGACCGGACAGCCCAGCAGCGTGGTGGCGCGTTCCAGGAAGTCGGGGCCGTTGGCCGCGTCGCGGAGCGCGGAGGTCCCGACAGCGGCGCGCCGGCCTGTCCCCCAGTGCACCAGGCGGTCGCGATAGCTGCTCAGCGCGGCCAGCGTGCGCTCGATCGCGGCGGGCAGCAGTCGACGCTCGCGATCGACGCCCTGTCCGAGTCGCGTGATGCGGCATTGCTGCTCGAGTACGTGAAGCTCACCATCGGCCGAGACCTCGGCGACCAGGAGCAGCACGGAGTTGGTACCAATGTCGATCGTGGCGAGGCTCATCGCGCTGTCTCCATGGCTGAGGTCAGCGGAAAAGGGCGACGGCGTGGCGCAGGAGGCTTGGCCCGCGACGGGATCGATCAAGGCGGGGGCTCAGTCCGGCGCGATCCAGCGCCCAAGGAGGCGGCGCGGTGCCGCGAGTAACGGGGCCGCCGCCGTACGCGCGGCTGAAAGCGCGACCGCGCGCTCTTGCCGCACGCGCTGGACGCGACCAAGCAGCATGCGCAGGCGGCGCAGTCGCTCTTCGGTCACGTAGTCGACGATCAGCTGCTGATGCGCGCGGGCGATCGTGCGAAAGCGCACGCCGCTGAGGTGAAAGTCCGGGCTGACGTGGTCGTGGCGGATCTCGCCCGTGGCCCAGATCTTCTCATTCGTTCCGGGAAGCTCGAATTCGAGCCCGATGAGGTCGCGAGGAAGGGGCCGCGTCAGGCGCCGAGGAGAGAGCGGAAGGGTCAAGCGCCGCACCATCATTCCGGTACCGCAGAGGTTCACGGTCAACGCCGACTGGGCGCGCTCGCCGAGGTGCTCACTGAGCGGCATTTGCAGGGCTAGGCGCAGGGCCAGCCGTCGACCGACGGGATCGAGATCGGGTCCTGCGAGCCGCGCCGGGGCGGCGGATGGGCTAATGATCGCCGGCAGAGGTGACATGCGCGTCATCATCGCGCGTGCGCGCCGCAGGTCGCAAATTTCTCCCCCGCTCGATTGGCAACCGCCGGCGCCGCTCGCCGATAACGGCGGCGCAATGACCGTCCATCGCCCACCCTCCAGCTCAGCGGCCGATGGATCCGCCCGCGGGCTGGCGGTCAGCGAACAAGCAGGGGCGCTGGAGCGCGCGCGCAGCTCGCAGGTGGACGCTGGTTGCTTCGCCCTGCTGCTGGCGTCCGGTCGAGCACCCACGCCAGGCGCGGCAGCCTGGGAGGGCAGCAGCAGTCCACGTGAGGCCAGTTCATCGCCCGCCGACGATCGTATCGAGCGGCACGATCGAAGCGCTGAGCGCGAGCGAGGGCCAGAGGCGGCAGAACCAGCCGCGAGCAAAGCGGCGGTTGGTGAGCCGCGAGCCGGCGGCGAGCCGCGAGAATCCTTGGGGCTCGTCGCCAGCACGGCGGCACCCGGAGCGGTGGCGGCGCCAGCCGGTGGCCTCGCCGCGGTGCAGGGGATCGAGCGACTGATGCGATCGGTCGCCGTCTCAGAGCTGCGGGGCCTGAGCACGGTGCGGCTGCAGCTCGACGGCGGGCGCCTCGGACCGATCGCGGTTGCGCTGCGGATGAGAGGCGGCCGCGTCTACACCTCGCTCGGCGTGGAGCAGGCGAGTGAGTATGCGCTGGTGCGTGGCGCCCTGCCGCAGCTCGAACAGGCGCTGCGCGAGCGCGGCTTGGCGATTGTGCCGGTGGAACTTCAGCTCGGGGCCGGCGCTGAGCAGCAGCACGCTGGTGGGGGAGGCGGTCAGCTGGGGAGTGCCGACGCGCACCCGCGGAGCGAGCACGGGGCTGAGCTGAGCGCGTCGCTCGGGGCGCGCCGACCAGCGTCAGCGTTGCCCCGCTGCCGTCGCAGGTCGCCAACGGACTACATCGCATGACGGCGAAACGACTGTCGTAGGAAGGCACGACGAGGGACGCATGGAGCCACGCACGCAGGACGCCGTGGTTGTCTTCGTCGGGCGCGCGAGCGCCGGTGAGCGGATGCTATGATGGCGCCATCGTGATTCGGCCCTTCCCCTTCAGCGCTCTGCCTCATGTCAGCCGTGCCGACGCTGCTACGGCACGGGCCTTGCGGCTTCACCTCGGCGACCAGTCTTCTGCCGCCTGGCGCCGTTGGGCAGAGCGCTTGCTCGGTGCTGTGCCGGGCACGGCCACGCTGCGGCTGAAGTCGGTGCACCCGCGCTGTCCGCCGCAGCTCCTGCCCCGCCTGCAACGTGGGGTGGCCCTGCGGATTAGCGACCCGAGCGCCGGCCAGGTTGTGATCGTGCTCGACGCTGGTCTGGCGGCGCAGCTGGTGCGGGCGCTCTTGCGCGCTGGGTCGGAGGTGGCGCTCGCACCGCCGACGCCGATGCAACACGGTCTGCTGGCCTTCGCGCTCGGTTGGTTGCTCGCCGACGTCGGGGCGGCGTCGTGTTGGACTGTCGAGGAAGCGGCGCCGAGTCTCGACGCGTCGGTCCAGCAGGGCGACCGACTGGTCGAGTGTTTGCTGACCGTGGGTGCGCAGCAGGGGTTGCTGTGGCTCCTTGCCGCTCCGCGGACCTTTACTGCGCTGCCGCTTGCGCCTGTCGATCAGCGGGCTGGGTCGGCCCGCTTCGGCGATCTGCACTGGTCTGCGGCGCTCGAGCTGGCTCGCTTCTCGTTGCCCGCGGGCGCGCTCGAGCGCCTGGGTTCAGACGACATCATTGTCTCGCCGGCCTTGCGTCTGATCGCCCGCGACGCGCCGATGGCCTTGCGATTGCGCGTCGGCCGGGGCTCCTACGGCGTGTCCTGGGACACTGACCATTTGGCGATCACCAGCGCCTATCAGCGCGAGTTGCGCTGCGCGGCTGGGGCTAGCGCGGATGGGGTGGATTCACGCCCCGCGGTCGGCCTCGTCGGCCGGTCGCCGGATCGAGCCGAGGGCGGCGCCGAGGATGGTACAGCTACAGTGCCGCTGCGTCTGATGCGACATGATCGATCCATCGACGGCAAGCGACGCGCGCGAGGAGTGAGGCCGATGAGCGATCGAGTCGAGTTGGAGCGCCATGTGATCGACGAACTCGAGGTTGAGCTCGTCGTCGAGCTTGGCCGTGTCGAGCTGTCTCTGGCCGAGCTGTCGCGGCTCGGGGTTGGTGACGTGATCGCTCTCGGTCAGCCGCTCGGTGGCGCTGTGCAGGTCTGGGCCGGCGGACGCCGTATCGGGCGCGCGGAGCTCGTCGACGTCGATGGCGAGGTTGGCGCGCGGCTCGTCGAGGTCTTTAGCTGAGCGCCGGGGCTGCTTCGCCGCCGTCCTGGGGTAGGTCCTGGGGCCGGTCCTGGGGCTGGTCCTGGGGTAGGTCGAGCAGCTGGCGATAGAGCTGCTCGTAGCGCGCCACCGCCGCGTTCCAGCCCACCCGTTGGCGCATGGCGTTCTGCCTCAGGCGGCGCCACCGCCGCTGGTCGCTGAAGAGCGCCAGCATTCGCCGCATGCCGTGGAGCAGTGCCGTGGCCGTGGCTGCGTCGAAGAGGATGCTGGTGCCGGTGGCGCTGGGCAGATCGAAGTCCACCAGATGGTCGCGCAAACCACCGGTGGCATGGGCCAGGGGCACCGCTCCATAGCGCAGGGCCTTGAGGGCGAGCAGACCATTCGAGGCGCTCGGCGCCGGCAGCACCAGCACATCGGCCCCCGCCAGCGCGCGTCGCAGGAACTCGTCACCGCCCCAGGGGCGATAGGCGACGGTCCGCGGCGCTTCTGCGACGAGCCGGGCGATGCGCTCCAGCGCTTCAGCGGGCGCCTCACCGAGGAAGACGACTTGCAACTCCTGCCCCAACTCGGTGCCCAACCATTGCGGTGCCGTCTCCAACATCAGCTCGGCGCCAGCGAGCTGATGTTGGGGTCCGCCAACGATCAAGAGCGGGTGAGTGGGATGTACGGGCAGGCCGAGCTCTAGCTGCAGCGCCTCCTTGCACTGCGCCTTGCCGTCGGGTTCTGCTGCGTCGAAGGTCATCGCCAGCGTGTGGTCGTTGCCCGGCGCCCAGCGTTGCTCATCGATGCCGCAGGCGATCCCCGCCAGCCGCAAACGGCGGGCAGCATAGAGGCCGTGGAGGCCGCCGCCCCGGCCCTCCTGCTGCAGCTCCGCGGCGAAGCTGGGGCTCGGAACGGTGATCGCATCGGCGAAGACCAGTCCGGCCTTGAGGAGGCTGATCTGGCCGTAGAACTCGAGGGCGTCCGGATGGTTGAGGTCGGCCGGGAGGTGCAATTCCGCGAGCATGCCAGGCGCGCAGAGGCCGAGCTGAGAGGCGTCATGGAGCGTGAAGACGACGGCCGTGTCAGCCAGCAGGGGGATACCGTCCGTTGGGCGCCGCAGCAGTAGCGGCAACAGGCCCGCCGCCCAGTCATGGGCATGGACGACCTGCGGCTTGAGCCCCAGCGCTCGCACCAATTCCACGACCCCGGCGGCGAAGAGAAACGCGCGACGGTAGTCATCGGCATAGGGGCCGAAATGGGGCTCGCGGTGAAACATGGCCGGATGATCGAGGAGGTAGACGGCGGCGTCGGTCTGCGGCAGCGTGCCCTGCAGGACTCCCAGCTCGACCCGCTCGGCGCCGAGCGCGACGGGCAGCTTGATCAGCCGGCGGGCCAGCCCGAAGCGCTGCTCCGCGCCGGTGCCATAGGAGGGCGCGACGACACTGACCGCGAGGCCGCGTTCGCGCAGACCGCGCGCCAGCGCCGCGGTCTGCTCACCGACTTCATTGGCGCCACTCAGGGGCGCGACCTCAGGGCTGGCAAGCAAGACGTGCAGGGACATTGAGCGTTCCGTGGGCTCGAGGGCGCTGGCAGCGACCCAGGGTGGAGGGCATCGTGCGCCGAGAGGCGACGGCTGTTGCGGTTGACGTGTTGCGGTTGACGCGCCGCGCCGCGTCCGGCATCGTGGCTCTCGTCGCCCGCGGGGGCGGACTATAGGCGGCCGGCTGAAGCCGTGTCAACGCGGGCGCCCAGCTGGACGCCCAGCTCGACGCCCGGCTGGATGCCCAGCTCGACGCCTGGCTGGACGTCTGGCTGGATGTCTGGCCGCCGCGCCAGCGGGAGGGTCCTATGGCTCAAGTCATCGACGGCAAAGCGCTGGCGAAACGCGTCGCTGCCGAGCTGGAACCGCGAGTGCAGCGCCTGAGTGGGGCTGGCGCGCAGCCCGGTCTGGCCGTGGTGCTCGTCGGTGACAACTCGGCCTCCGCGGTCTACGTGCGCAACAAGACGCGCGCGTGTGCGCGTCTGGGCATGGCACACTTCGACCATGTGCTGCCGGCGTCGACCCGCCAGGAAGCGCTGTTGGACCTCATCGCCCAGCTCAACGCCGATGCACGCGTACATGGCATTTTGGTGCAGTTGCCGCTGCCGCCGACGATCGATGCGCGGCTGGTCCTCGAGGCGATCGATCCGCGCAAGGATGTCGACGGCTTCCACCCCAGCAACGTCGGGCGCTTGGTCGTCGGCCAACCGCGCTTCGTGCCCTGCACGCCGCTCGGCGTGATGCGGATGCTGTCCGAGACGGGCGTCGCGCTGGCCGGGGCGCGGGCGCTGGTGATCGGGCGCAGCAACATCGTCGGAAAGCCGATGACGTTGCTGCTGCTGGGTGAGAACTGCACCGTGACCGTGGCGCATTCGCGGACCCGCGACCTCGCCGATCGGGTGCGAGAGGCGGAGATCGTGGTCGCTGCGGTCGGGCGCCCGGAGCTCGTGCGCGGGGAGTGGATTCGACCGGGCGCGGTCGTCATCGACGTCGGGATGAACCGCGTGGGCGACCGTCTCGTCGGCGATGTCGAGTTCCCCGGTGCGAGCGAAAGGGCACGAGCGATCTCGCCCGTGCCGGGTGGCGTCGGCCCGATGACGGTCGCGATGCTGCTCTCGAATACCGTCGACGCGGCCGAACGAGCTGCGCGGAGTCCGCGTGGCGGCCAGTAGCCGCGGCTAACGCCGTCGGCCGCCGGTCGCCGCCGACGGCTGACTCCCCATCGTCAGCAGCAGCAAGCCCACACCGACGCAAAGTGCGACGTCGGCTACGTTGTAGGCCGGCCAGACGTAGCGATGCTGCCAGTGCATGACGACGAAATCGACCACGCGCCCCTGGCGCAGTCGATCGATGATGTTGCCGACGGCACCTCCGACCACCAGCGCGAAGGCGACGTTGGCCATGCCCTGTTTGCGCTCGACCTGTCGGACGATGCGCCAGACCATGAAGAGCACGAGCACGCCGATGCCGATCAGGACCGCCCGGGCGCCCGGTAGATTGCGACCCAAGCCGAAGGCCATCCCGGCGTTTTCGTGGTACTCGAGTTGGAGATATTGGGGCAGCAGGATCAACGGGCGGGCCCCACGAAGCACGCTTTGAGCCCAGAGCTTGCTGCCCAGGTCGAGGGCCAAGGTCGCTGCGGCGACGGTGCCAATCACGATGCGGCGGCGGTTCACGTTGGTCAGTCCTCTCTCGCCCCGCTGGACCGGCGCCGGGCGCCCGAACCTAGTCAGCCGCGATCGCCCTGTCAACGGCACCAGCGCAGCGCACTGAGCACGATCAGGCCGAGGGCGCCGCCGGCCGCCGCGACCCAGCGCCATCGGCGCCCTCGCGGGCGCCCGGGGGCGGGCTGCTCGCTGGAGGCGGTCGGGCTCAACGCGACGTGGCGCACGCCGCTCAAGGTGCCGCCGGCTGAGAACTCGCCTGAGGCTTCGGCGACGCGGTACTCGCCGGTGCTGAGCGTGCGGCGTGCGGCCTGCTGGCGCTTGGCCCGCATTTGGTGCCGTCCGGTGCTGGTCGTCAGGGGGTCGATCGCGCTCAGCAGGGCCTCCACCGAGGGCACGCGGCGACGCGGATCCTTCTCCAGCCCGCGCAAAATCGTCGCCTCCAGCTCGGGCGCCAGCTGCGCCCAGCGGCTGGGCGCAGCTGGCGCTTCACCGAGTTGTCGCTCGAGCATCATGGCGTAGGTCTCGGCGGCAAAGGGTGCCTGGCCCGTCACCAGCGTGTAGAGCAGCACGCTCAGCGCATAGACGTCGCTGCGCTGGTCGCCGACCTCCCCCTTGGCCTGTTCTGGCGCGACCCAAAGGCCGTCCTCGGCGCTCAGTCGCAGCGCAGCCGGTGGCTCGTTGAGGGGCGGGTGGAGCTGGCAAACGCCAAAATCAAGCAGCTTCACATCACCGACCTCATCGCCGACGAGCCGCACCATCACATTGCCTGGATGGAGGCGTAGGTGCGGCAGATCCTGCGCGTGCGCGGCACCAAGCGCGTTGCCAAGCTGGCGCATCAGCGGCAAGGCAATACGGCGCGCGAGCGCGAGGTGCTGGCGCAGCAGTTGGCGCAGCGAATAGCCGGGGCAGAGCATGGCGGTGGTGTAAAGCAGTCCCTCCGGAGTATGCCCACAGCGGAAGACCTCAGCGAGGGCCGGATGCTCGAGCCGAGCGGCGCGGGCGAGGGCATGCTGAAAGCGCCCTCGGGTCACGGCGGAAACAGCCAGCTCGCCGCGGAAGACCTTCACGGCGCAGGGTTTGTTGGCTGTCACGTTCTCGCCGGCGAAGACCTCGCTCGAAATCCCGGCTCCGATCAGCGGCCCGAGCCTGACATCGCCGAGGGGAAGTCGATCGCCGCCGGCGTCCGAGGTCGTTGAGTCCGTAGCCGCGAGGGAGAGCGAGCGAGGTCGCGGCGCGGGATCTCGCTGCGGGAAGTCAGCGCTGGACAAGAAGGCACCTCCGGCGACCACTGCGCCGGGGGGGCCCGCCGCGTCGCCGGCGCATCATCGCGTGCCCCTCGTATCGCAGCAAGCGCGCCGCCGGGCGCGAGCGCGCGCGACAGGCTTGCGCCGCCGTCGCTGCAGGGGCCAGCGAGGCTCCGAGGGCCTGTGCTAAGGTCCGGCGCGGACAGCGTTGGGCGGGACCATGGCGCAGAAACCAGAAGAGACAGCAGCTCCGTCGGAGGCGCCGATCACGGCGCCCAGCTTGCGCCAAATGAAGCGCGACGGCAGGCCGATTGTGGCGCTGACCGCCTACGATGCGACCTTCGGCCGGCTGCTCGACGAAGCGGGGGTCGATGTCGTGCTCGTCGGAGACTCGCTGGGTATGGTGATCAAGGGCGAGGACGACACGCTGGCGGTGACGCTCGACGAAATGATCTACCACGCGCGTGCGGTGCGCCGCGGAGTGCGACGGGCGCATCTCGTCGTCGACATGCCCTTCATGACCTATCAGGTGACGCTGGCCGACGGCTTGCGCAACGCGGGGCGGCTGGTGCGCGAGGGTGGCGCCGCGGCGGTCAAGCTCGAGGGCGGCCGCCGCCACGCGGAGCTCGTGCTGCGCCTGACGGAGATCGGCATTCCGGTGATGGGCCACCTCGGTTTGATGCCGCAGTCCGTGCGCGCGCTCGGGGGTTACCGAGTGCAGGCTCGGGCGCCCGCTGCCGCGCAGGCGCTGCTGGACGACGCGCTGGCGCTGCAGCAGGCAGGCGCCTACGCGCTGGTGCTCGAAGCCGTCCCGCGCGAGCTCGCGCGCGAGGTGACGGCCGCCCTCGAGATCCCGACCATTGGCATCGGCGCGGGGGCGGATTGCGACGGGCAGGTCTTGGTGCTCTACGACTTGCTGGGGCTCGATCCCAGCTTCGCGCCGCGCTTCGTCAAGCGCTTCGCGCCGCTCGGAGAGCAGGTCGTCGGCGCCGTCAGCCGCTACGGCGCGGAGGTGCGCGCCCGTCGTTTTCCGACGAGCAAGCACGGCTGGAGCCGCGCTGCTGCTCCGCGCGCGCGCCGCAGCCCGCGCGCATGATTCAGCAGGCCGATAGCGCCGCGCTGCGGAGGTGGTGCGAGGCCCGCCGGGCCGAGGGGAAGCGCATCGGCTTTGTGCCGACGATGGGGGCGTTACACGCCGGACACCTCTCGCTGGTGCGCCTGGCGGCGCAGCACGCCGACGCCCTGGTGGTCTCGATCTTCGTCAATCCGCTGCAGTTCGGGCCAGGCGAGGACCTGATGCGCTATCCACGCGATCTCGCGGGCGACGGCGCCAAGTGCGCCGAGGCCGGGGTGGCGCTGCTCTTCTCTCCGACGGCGGAGCAGTTCTATCCGTCGGGATTTCAGACGCAGGTCGAGGTCGAGTCGCTCGCCCGCGGGCTCTGCGGTGAGCGCCGGTCGGGCCACTTCAGGGGCGTCTGCACGGTGGTCACGAAGCTCTTCAATATCGTCGGTCCCTGCGTCGCCGTCTTCGGCGCCAAGGACTATCAGCAGCTCGCGGTGATTCGGCGGATGGTCGTCGACCTCGACCAGCCCGTGACGATCGTCAGTGGGCCGATCGTCCGCGAGGTCGACGGGCTGGCGATGAGCAGCCGCAATGCCTGCCTGAGCGCAGAGGAGCGGCGGCAGGCACCTTTTCTCTACGCCGCGCTCCAGCGCGCGCGGGAGGTTGTCGGCGCGGGTGAGCGCGACGCGGCTGCGTTGTTGCTGGTGACCCGCGCGGCGCTTGCGGGCGCGACGCTTGCAGCTGTGGACTATGTCGAGCTGAGACATGCCCAGACGCTCGCGCCGCTCACCCAGGTGCTGCCGGGTGCGACCCTGCTGGCGCTCGCCGTCACCTTTGGTCGGACGCGCCTGATCGACAATGCCGTGCTCTGAGCTGCCAGCGCGGCGGCGAGCCGCCGGCCGTCGCTTGCGAGGGAAGAAGACCGCTGGGCCGCGGGCGGACGCGCCAGGAGCGCGCAGCGCGCGGCAGGAATCGGCCGCCGCCACGCGGCAGCCCACGCTCCCGCGACACCGACGATCTCAGTTCGTGCCTCGGCTGCTGGCCGGCCGCTCCGTTGCGATGCTACCGTGCAACAATGCCAGGGCGCGCTTCAACTCGTTCCACGCCGCGGGGGCGCACGGATCGGCTCGCTTCGCCGAAGTCGCAGCCGAGGCCACAGGCGGAGCCACAGTCGAGGTCGCAGGCGGATCCGCAGCCGGAGCCGCGGCCGACCAGCGGCGGGCGCTCGCGACCGTCAAAATCGGCGCAACGGCGGCCTGAGCGTCTGCTGGCGACGGTCGACATCGGCTCGCGCGCCCTGCGCCTGGCTGTCGGTGAGGTCGTCCCCGGACAACCGGTGAGATGCCTGGAAAGCGCGAGCGTTGCTGTGGCGGTCGGCGCAGACACCTTCTCGCGCGGCGGGATTCGCGCGGTCACAACCGACGAGGTGGTGCGGACGCTCAAGGAGTTCGGGCAGCTCTTGGCGGCCTATGGCCTCACGCCGGGCGATTGCCAGGCCACGGCCACCACGGCAGTGCGCGACGCGCGCAATCGCGAGGTCTTCCTCGATCGCGTGGCGAGCCGCACGGGATTTCGCGTCGAGGTGATCGAGGCGATCGAAGAGACCCGACTCGTGCACCAACTGGTGGGGCATTTGCTCGGACCGGCCTTCGCGCGCGGCCACGTGATGTTGTTGGCGCTGGGCGCCGGCGGCACGCATGTAATCGTGCAGGAGGACGGGTGCCTGCGGCTGGCGGAGACCCTGCACTTCGGGCTGCTGCGGCTCGCTCAGGGGACGCCTGGCGATCCAGCGACCCGCCGCGGCGCACGGCGCTTTGTCGACAAGGTGGTGCGATCGATCGACCGGCTGCACGGGCTGCAGGACGTCGACTGGTTGGTGGTGGTCAACAGCGAGCTCTATCGGATCGCGGCGGCCCTCGGCTCAGCCCGCCGGACGCCGGCTGGGCTGTCGTTGACGCGCGCGGCGCTGCGGCGGCTCGGGCGGCTGCTCGAGGGCCAAAGCGCGCGCAAGTTGGCCGAGGCGAGCGGTCTCGAGCTGGCGGCGGCCGAGCTGGCGCGGCTCGCGTTCGCCGAGCTCGAGGCGTTCTTTCAACCGACGCGCGCCGCCCGCGTGGTCCTGCCCCAGTGCTCGATGCTCGACAGCCTGCTGCTAGACGCGCGTTTGCGCGGTGATCCGCAGGCGGACGGCGTGCCCGACCAAGATCAGATCACCGAGGCCGCCGCCTGGGCGGTGGCCAGGCGCTATCGCGCCGATGAACCACATGCGGCCAAGGTCCGGCAGCTCGCGCTCGAGATCTTTGATGGTCTGCGGCCCTTGCTCGGGCTCGGGGCGCGTTCGCGCCTGCTGCTCAGCGTCGCGGCGATCATGCACGAGGTCGGGCTCTTCGTCAGCACGCACGCCCATGGGGAGCACTCGGCCTACCTGATCGCGAAGAGCGAGATCATGGGGCTGTCGGCCGGTGAGCTGCAGCGGGTGGCGCTGCTAGCACGGCATCACCGGCGCGCGGATCGCAGCATCGCCAGCCTCGAGCTGGGCCCCCTGCCGGCCGAAGAGCGCGTCGAGCTCCTCAAGCTGATCAGTGTCTTACGCCTCGGCGACGCGCTGGACGCCGATCAGCGACAGGTGGTCGCGCACGTCAAGGTGCAGGTCGCGGGCGAGGAGTTGCGGGTGCGCGCCGCCACGCGGCACGATAACCCCGAGGCCTTTGCCGACCTGCTGCGTGTGTTTCAGGACAAGGGCGAGCTATTTCAGGACGTCTTCGGTTTGACCCCGCGGTTGACTGAGGTGCTGGTGGCCTGAGCGTATGGGCGGGGCTCCGCTGGGGCCCGCAGCCGGCGGTGGGTGGATGGCGCGACAAAAGCCAGGCGAGCCTCGAACTGCGGCGGTAGAGCGCTCGTTCAATCGCGAGTGGAGCTGGCTGCGCTTCAACGAGCGCGTCCTGGAGGAGGCCGAAGACGCCAGCAATCCGCTCTTGGAGCGGGTCAAGTTCGCCGCGATCTTCGCGACCAACCTCGACGAGTTCTTTATGGTGCGCGTGGCTGGGCTCTACCGCCAGCTCGAGGCGGAGCTGACGGCCAGCGGCATCGACGGGCGCACGCCGCGGCAGCAGATCGACGGCGTGGCCGAGCTGGCCCACCTGCTGACGGTGCGCCACGAGCAGGCCGTGTCGCGCCTCCTCGTCGCGCTCGAGGCCGCCGGACTGCGTGTGCGTGCGGCGACCGAGCTGCCAGCGCCTGAGCGGGGCTATGTTCGTCGCTACTATCGCCAGGTGCTCTATCCGGTGATCACGCCGACGATAGTCGGGCCCAAGCACCCCTTCCCCGTGTTGCCCAGCGGCAGCCTGGCGTTGATTGTCGGGCTCAACGAGCGACGCGAGCGCGCGCTGCGACGCGCCCGCACCAGCGCCCGCAAGCCGCGGCGGGTCGTAGGTCTGCTGCCGCTGCCGCGGGTCCTGCCGCGCTTCGTCGAGCTGCCCGAAGGCCGCGGCCCGCGCACCTTCGTGCCGACCGAGTCGATCCTCGCCGACATGATCGAGGAGCTCTTCACCGGCTACCGCGTGCTGTCCGTGGCGACGATACGGCTGACGCGCGACGCCGATATTGCCCTCGATGAAGAGGCCACGGAGGACATGCGGCGGGCGCTGGCCAAGCGGCTGCTCGGGCGCCGCCACGGCGCTGTCGTGCGCTTGGAGCACAGCGCGGCGTTGGCTGCAGGCTTGCGCCGCTGGTTGCTGGGGGAGCTGGGGCTTGAGTCCCAGCAGTGCTACCTCGCGCGCGGGCTGCTCCGCTGCGGCGACTTGATGCAGCTCCACGCGGTGAGCGATCGCGGCGAACTCAAGTACGCGCCGCTCGAGCCGCTCGCGCTGCCGCGGCCGCGGCAGCAGAGCATCTTCGAGTGGCTAAACACGCGCCCGCGCCTCGTGCATCATCCCTATCACAGCTTCGATCCGATCGCGGCGCTGGTCGCGGAGGCTGCCGATGATCCCGAGGTGCTGGCGATCAAACAGACCCTCTACCGCACCAGCGGCGATTCGCCGGTGATTGCCGGGCTGACGCGCGCGGCGGAGCGGGGCAAGCACGTGACTGCGGTTGTCGAGCTGCGCGCGCGCTTCGATGAGGAGCGCAACATCGAGTGGGCCAAGCGCCTGGAGTACGCAGGGGCCCATGTCGTCTATGGTCTGGTCGGGCTGAAGACGCACTGCAAAGCGCTGCTCGTCGTACGGCGCGAGGCCGACGGCATTCGCCGCTACGTGCATCTCGGCACAGGGAACTACAACGACGCGACGGCGCGGCTCTACACGGACGTGGGCTTGCTGACCTGTGACGAGGCGATCGGCGAGGACGTCTCGGCCCTGTTCAACGTGATCACGGGCGCGACGGAGCCGCCGCTCTGGCGCAAGGTCGAGATGTCGCCGACCGGGATGCGTCGTCGGCTGCTCGCGCTGATCGATCGTGAGATCGCAGGTTCGCGCCCGGGCGCTCGCGGGCGAATCGTCGCGAAGATGAACGCGCTTGTCGACGCCGAGATGATCGAGGCGCTCTACGCAGCGTCGCGCGGCGGCGTGCGCGTGGACCTGATCGTGCGCGGCACGTGTTGCCTGCGGCCCGGCGTCCGCGGACTCTCCGAGCACATTCGCGTGCGCAGCGTGGTGGGGCGCTGGCTCGAGCACCCGCGCGTGTTGTGGCTGCGAAACGGTGGAAAGGAGGAGATCTACCTCTCCTCCGCCGATTGGATGCCGCGCAACCTCGATCACCGCATCGAGCTGCTCTTTCCGGTGGAGGAGCCGGCGCATCGCGAATACCTGGGTGCCGTGCTCGAGTTGCAGCTCAAGGATAACGTCAAGGCGCGCGAGTTGACCGCCGATGGGCGCTATCGGCGCGTCGAGCGGAGCGGAGCCGCGATCGACAGTCAGATGGCGATCTACGACTACACGCGGCGCTGGCAGCAGTCGGCGCCTCCGACGGGGCGGCGCTTCGTCCCGCTGGCGCACTCGTGAGCGCGGCCAACCGGCCGCTGCCGAGGGGAGGCGAAGGATGAGTGATCGCTTGCTGATCATGCGCCACGCGACCGCCGATGAGGTGGCGCCGGGTGGCGACGATGCCGAGCGGGCCCTCGTCGGGCGCGGCCTGTCGCAGTGCAGTGCGGTGGGGGCGTGGTTGCGGCGGCGACGAATGATACCGGCCGTGATCGTCCACAGCCCTTATCGCAGGGCGCGCGAAACTGCCCTCGGCGTCGCGGAGCAGTGCGGCGCAGCGAGTCGCTTGCGCTCCGATGCTCGCCTGGTCCCCGGTGGGCCACTCTCAGCAGCCCTGGCGTTGGTTGCCGAGACGCCAGGCCCGCTGGCCCTCGTCATCGGTCACGAGCCGCAGCTCTCGGCGCTCGTCGCACGCTTAATCGGCGATGGCGTGGCCTTGATTGGCATGCGTAAGGCCGCGTTGGCCGAGCTGCAGTGGCTGGAGCGTCATCCTCCGCGGGCCGAGCTGCTGGGGCTGCTCCGCCCGGGGCATCTCGACTAGCCGCAGATCTCGCCGTGCAGCGCTACCCCCCGCTTCCGCGCCCTTACCACCGCCCGTGGGGCGCGGCCCCTTCTTCTTTGGCGAGCAATGCTTCTTTAGCGATCATTTTCTCTTTGGTGAGCAAGCAAGCGAGGGCTAGGCGCTCCCCAGAACATTGAGCAAGGCCATCTCCTCGTAGAGCGTGCTGCCCCGCAGGAGCTGGAAGCTGTAGCGCCCGAGCGAGACGATGTCCTCGTCAACCAGCACCCGCCGCTCGCCGGGCTCGACTCGCTCCAGGTTGACGCTCGTGCCATTCGTCGAGTTCGTGTCGATCACAGCGACCTGCGGGCCTGAGAGCGTGGCATGGATCTCGATTAGACCGTGCAGATCGGAGACGGAGGCGTCCGGGATGGTGATGTCGCAGCGCTGGCTGCGGCCGAGACGCAGGCCCGGGCCCGTTGGATCTGTACGCAGCAAGAAGGCGAGGCCCGCGAGCGGATGCTGCTGCTGCGCATCGTGACGGCGTTGGACCGCGAAGGTCACCGCCGCGGTCTCCCCGTGGCCCGCGGCTTTACCGCCGCCTGGCGCCTGGCGCCGCGCGCCCCGGATCTGCTCGACGGCTAAGAAGCCCAGTGCTACGAGGAAAACGCCGGGGTACTCGGCAACGAAGGCCTCGCGGCCCAGCTCAGCTACGCGCCGGCGCAGCTCCTCAAGGGTATGAAGGTCAACCGCCATGGACGCTATCATTCGGTCCTTAGGCCCACACGTCAACTTCGTCCGCAACACCAGGCCCTTCGCGCAGATCCTCCAGCGGTCGGCTGAGTTCGCGCTTGACACCGCATTCGCGATCCATATAATAGCTCCGCTTGCGAGGCCGGCTATCGCCCAAATCACGAGTCAGGACGCGTGGATAGGGCCTTGACGAGCGGCTCGCAATCAGGCACTGATGGCAGGCACTGAGGCAGGCACTGATAACGCAGCTCGTCGCCGACGGCGGGCCGCGCTGGGTGGTACCGGGCCGCGTGCAGAGCCAGCAGAGTAAGCAAGAAGGGCGCGAATGCCGACAATCAGCCAACTGGTCCGCAGCAGCCGTGAAAGCGTACGCGTGAAGACGACCGCGCCCGCCCTGGTGAGCTGCCCGCAAAAGCGCGGCGTTTGCTTGCGCGTCTACACCACCACGCCGAAGAAGCCGAACTCCGCGCTGCGCAAGGTCGCGCGCGTGCGTCTCAGCAACGGCCTCGAGGTCACGACCTACATCCCCGGCGAAGGGCATAACCTGCAGGAGCACTCGGTGGTGCTGATCCGTGGCGGTCGCGTCAAGGACCTACCGGGCGTCCGCTATCACATCGTTCGGGGCGCACGAAATACGGATACCGCCGGCGTCGACGGCCGTAAGCAGGCGCGCAGCAAGTACGGAGCGAAGCGCTCAAAGTAGAACGAGCTCGCCTCGCGCGGTCCGACGGATGTTCCGAGTCGGCTTCCGAATCGCGTCGCAGGTCAGAAACCGAACACGATTTTCGCGACGGGCTGCGACGAAGGGCCGAAAGCGAAGGGCCGAAAGCGAAGGGCCGAAGAGGATGATTCATGCCTCGTAAAGGTGGAGCGCCGCTGCGGCAAACGCCGCCGGATCCGAAGTACACCGACGTGCCGATCGACACTCGGCGGCGTATCGGCAAGTTCATCAATAGCGTGATGTACGCCGGTAAGAAGAGCGTGGCCGAGGGCATCGTCTACGGTGCCTTCGAGATCATCGCGCATCGGCTGAAGGATGATCCGGTCAAGGTCTTCGAGAAGGCTTTGGGCAACGCACGTCCGCGTCTGGAGGTGCGCAGCCGTCGTGTCGGCGGTGCGACCTATCAGGTCCCCGTCGAGGTGCGGTCTGACCGCGCGACCGCCCTGGCGATGCGCTGGTTGACGCTCTACTCCCGCGAGCGCGGCGAGAAGAGCATGGCGGAGCGACTGGCTGGCGAGCTGATCGACGCGGCCTCGGGGCGCGGCGCAGCGGTGAAGAAGCGGGAGGACGTGTACAAGATGGCGGAGGCCAACAAGGCGTTTGCGCACTATCGCTGGTAGGGAATGGTCACTAAAGGCAGGGCACGCGCGCAGCGCGAACCCTGAACCGTAGTGACCCGGAGCCGCTCCACCCCGCCCAGCCGATGAGCAAGCCCAGCACCGGTATCGAGCAGAACGCCACGGCGCGCAATGCGTGCACGGGCCGGCCGGAGCTGCGGCAGCGATTGTCGCAAACAACCAAGCTCCTCCGCCCGTTTGGCACGGGTGATTCGTCCGCGTCGTACGCGGGTCCGTTAGAGCGGGGCCGCCGAGGGCGTCGGCGCCTGAGCAATCGAGAGTGCGGTGTGGGGCCAGGCCCGACGCGTGATCGCACTGCCCGCGTGTTATGGACTGAGGTTCGGTGGCACTGTTTCAGGTCGGTTCGGCTCTGAATTTTCGATTTTGTCTGGTTGAGTTCGTCGGATTTTGTCTGACCTCGGCGTGATGCAGGCTTGACTGCTGCAGGAGTGAGAGAGCGATGGCGAAGGAAAAATTCGTCCGAGACAAGCCGCACGTCAACGTGGGCACGATCGGGCACATCGACCACGGGAAGACGACGCTGACCGCAGCGATCACGAAGGCGCTGGCGCTGAAGGGCGGGGCGAGCTTTATCGCCTTCGACCAGATCGACAAGGCGCCGGAGGAGCGCGAGCGCGGGATCACGATCGCGACGGCGCACGTGGAGTACCGGACGGACAAGCGGCACTACGCGCACGTCGACTGCCCGGGCCACGCTGACTACATCAAGAACATGATCACCGGAGCAGCGCAGATGGATGGCGCGATCCTGGTGGTCAGCGCACCGGACGGGCCGATGCCGCAGACGCGCGAGCACGTGCTGCTGGCGCGGCAGGTGGAAGTGCCGGCGCTGGTGGTGTTCTTGAACAAAGTGGACATGATGGCCGCGGAGGACGCGGAGCTGCTGGACCTGGTGGAGCTCGAGCTGCGGGAGCTGATGTCGAAGTACGAGTTCCCGGGCGACGACATCCCGATCGTACGCGGGTCGGCGTTGAAGGCGCTGGAGTCCGAGAGCAAGGATGTCAAGGCGCCGGAGTATCAGTGCATCTATGAGCTGATGGCGGCCGTGGATAGCTACATCCCGGAGCCGAAGCGAGAGATCGACCTGCCCTTCCTGATGTCGATCGAGGACGTGTTCACGATCTCGGGGCGCGGCACGGTGGTCACGGGGCGCATCGACCGCGGCATCCTCAAGGTCGGAGAAGAGGTCGAGCTGGTCGGCATCCGCGACACGCGCAAGACGGTCTGCACCGGTGTGGAGATGTTCCGCAAGCTGCTGGACGAGGGTCGCGCGGGCGATAACGTCGGCGCGCTGCTGCGGGGATCAAGCGCGAAGAGGTGGAGCGCGGGATGGTGCTCGCGGCGCCGAAGTCGATTCTGCCGCATAAGAAGTTCCGCGCTGAGGTCTACGTGCTGAAGAAGGAAGAGGGCGGCCGTCACACGCCCTTCTTCAAGGGGTACCGCCCGCAGTTCTACTTCCGCACGACGGACGTGACCGGCGAGGTCTTGCTGCCCGAGGGTACCGAGATGGTGATGCCGGGTGACAACATCAACCTGGTGATCGAGTTGCTGGCGCCGATCGCCTGCGAGAAGGGCCTGCACTTCGCGATTCGCGAAGGCGGCCGCACCGTCGGTGCCGGTGTCGTCACCGAGATTATCGAGTAGGTCGATGGAGACGCCGAAAATTCGCATTCGCCTGAAGGCCTACGATCACCGACTGCTCGACCAATCGGCGACGGAGATCGTGGACACAGCGCAGCGCACGGGCGCGAAGATCGCGGGGCCGGTGCCGCTGCCGACCCGGATCAGCCGCTTCACGGTCCTGCGCTCGCCCCACGTGGATAAGAAGTCCCGGGAGCAGTTCGAAATACGCACACATCTCCGCTTGCTCGATATCCTCGAGCCGACGCAGCAGACACTCGATGCGTTGATGAAACTCGACCTCTCGGCTGGTGTCGACGTCGAGATCAAGACCTGAGCTTCGGCTGTGCGGAATGCAGTGCTCTCGGGTCGCTGAATATTGGGTCTGGGGGAGACCGCGATGGCAACCGTCAGCGTGATCAACATGGAAGGCGCCACGGTCGGCGAGCTCGAGCTCGCCGACGAGGTCTTTGGTGCCCCGGTCAAGGAGCACCTCCTCTGGGAGGTCGTCGTCAGCCAGCGAGCAGGCTGGCGGCGCGGCACGGCCTGCACCAAGACCCGCGCTGAGGTCTGGCGCACCGGGGCGAAGCTCTATAAGCAGAAGGGCACCGGGCGTGCCCGTCACGGCTCGCGGCGAGCGCCGATCTTCGTCGGTGGTGGGCAGGTTCACGCGCCGCGACCCCGCGATTACACGCAGCGCACACCGAAGAAGGTGCGGCGTGGTGCGTTGATCAGCGCGCTATCGCTGCGCCAGAAGGAAGCCAAGCTGCTGGTGCTCGACAACTTCAAGCTGAGCGAGATCAAGACCAAGCAGATGGTGGCCGTACTCGCGCGGCTGGGAGCGATCAACGGCCTCGTCGTTGATCGGGCCGAGAACGTCGAGCTAATCAAGTCGATGCGGAATCTGCCGCGGAGCAAATACCTTGCGCCAGAGGGGCTTAACGTCTACGACGTGCTCAATCACGATGTGCTGCTGCTGACCGCGGAGGTGGCGCAGCAGCTCGGGGAGCGGTTGGCCCGATGAAAAAGACGAAAGAACAACATCCGGGCGACGTGCTTCGCCGGCCGCTGCTGACCGAGAAAGGCACGGCGCTCGGCGAACGTGAGGCGAGCTACCTCTTCGAGGTCGCGATGTCGGCGACCAAACCTGAGATCAAGCGAGCTGTCGAGAGCCTCTTCAGCGTACGCGTCGAACGTGTCGGCACGCAAATCGTGCGTGGAAAATTCAAGCGCGTCGGGCGAAACATCGGCAAGCGTCCGAATTGGAAGAAGGCGGTCGTGCGGCTGAGCGAGGGCGAGAAGATCGACTTCTTCGCCGCGAGCTGAATCGCGGTCGGATCGTGCGCAGTGGTGGCTCAAAGGTCAGGCTTGGTAGTAGGTATCGGGGCCGCGCCCGAGCAGTTAGAGGATAGGTGATCGTCGATGGGCGTTAAGCTATATCGGCCAACGTCTCCCGGCCGCCGGGGGATGGGCGTCAACGACTTCGAGGAACTCGGCGGTCCGCAGGATCCGCTGCGTAACAAGCTCGATGGCAAGAGCAGCAGCGGCGGACGGAACAACCACGGGCGGATTACCTGTCGCTTTCGCGGGGGTGGGCATAAACGGCGCTACCGTGAGGTCGACTTCCGGCGCAACAAGTTCGGTGTGCCGGCGCGTGTCGCGGCGGTCCAGTATGATCCGAACCGCTCCGCTCACATCGCCTTGCTGCACTACGCGGATGGCGAGAAGAGCTACATCCTGGCGCCCGCGAACCTCAAGGTGGGCGATGGGGTGGTCTCGGGGCGTGGCGCGGACATCAAGCCGGGCAATTCCCTGCCGCTGCGGGTGATTCCTCAGGGGACGATTGTTCACAACGTCGAGCTCAAGATCGGGGGCGGCGGACAGCTCGCGCGCGGCGCGGGGACCGGGGCCCAGCTGCTGGCGAAGGAGGGCGACTGGGCGCAGTTGCGTCTACCCTCTGGCGAGGTGCGCCGCGTCCATCTCAACTGCCGGGCGACGATCGGCGGGATGGGCAACGCCTCACACAACAATATCCCGCTGGGCAAGGCGGGTCGCACGCGATGGGCGGGCCGTCGGCCGCATAACCGCGGTGTCGTGATGAACCCGGTCGACCACCCGATGGGTGGCGGTGAGGGCAAGACCTCCGGTGGTCGGCACCCGGTCAGCCCATGGGGCAAGAAGGCCAAGGGCGCGAGGACTCGCAACAACAAGCGGACGGACGGCATGATTGTGCGCCGCCGCAAGAGCAAGTAGACCCGCGCAGACGCCGGGTTGGATGGAGCTGCAGCGATGCCGAGATCGGTGAAGAAGGGCCCCTTCGTCGACGACCACGTGATGAAGAAGGTGCTCGAAGCGAATCGCGCCAAGAGCAAGAAGGCGATCAAGACCTGGTCGCGGCGCAGCACCGTTGTACCCGAGATGATCGGGCTCAACTTCCTCGTCCACCAGGGACGGGATTTCATCCCGGTCTACGTCAGCGAAAACATGGTCGGACACAAGCTGGGCGAGTTCGCGCCGACACGAAAGTTCGTGGCGCATTCGGGTGATCGCAAGGCCTCGAAGAGGTAGTTCGGCGGACACGCGACAGTAGTAGTTCGATTGGGCAGGGGAGCGGAAAGAGCCAAATGCAAGCGTCAGCCTCACTGCGATATGAACGCGTCGCACCCCGAAAGGTGCGCGTCGTCGCGAAACTGATTTTCGGCAAGACGGTCGGTGAAGCCGTGAATCTGCTCATGTTCTGCGAGAAGGACGCCGCTGGGCTGCTGCGCAAGCTGCTCGTCTCAGCGATTGCCAACGCCGACCAGAGCAGCAGCGGCGCGGTCGACGCCGACAACCTCGTGGTGCGACAGGTCCAGGTCGACCAAGGGCCGACGCTTAAGCGTTGGCGCCCGCGCGCCCAGGGACGCGCGACCCGCATCAATAAGCGCACGAGCCACATCCGGGTCGTGCTGACGGATGAGGTTGGCTGAGGACGCGAAGAGCAAGGGTTGACGCTTCAACTGGTGACGCCACTCACGCCGTTTTGCGGTGGCGCCATCACCAGCGATAGGGCAGAGCAAGATATGGGTCAGAAGACACATCCGATTGGGTTTCGACTGGGCGTCATTCGTACTTGGACCTCGAAGTGGTTCGAGAAGAAGAATTACGCCAAGTGGCTCGAAGAGGACGTCCGCCTCAAGCGCTTCCTCAAGGAGAAGCTTGGGCACGCCGGGGTGAGCCTGATTGAGATCAAGCGAGCCGCCAATAAGGCCACGATCAACATCTCGACGGCAAAGCCGGGATTCGTGATCGGGAAGCGCGGCGCGGGGGTCGAGACGCTGAAGAAGGAAGTTCAGGCCTTGACGGAGAACGAGGTCTTCCTCAACGTTCTCGAGGTGCGCAAGGCCGAGACGAATGCGCAACTCGTGGCGGAGTCAATCGCCACGCAGCTCGAGCGCCGCGTTGCCTTCCGCCGCGCGATGAAGAAGGCAGTTCAAACGGCGATGAAGTTCGGCGCCAAGGGCATCAAGGTCCACTGCGGCGGGCGCCTCGGCGGGGCGGAGATTGCGCGACGCGAGTGGTACCGGGAGGGCCGGGTCCCGCTGCACACGCTGCGCGCCGACATCGACTATGGCTTCGCCGAGGCGCACACAACCTACGGTGTGATCGGCGTGAAGTGTTGGATTTATAAGGGCGACGTAATCGGTCGCGTTTGAGCGACCGAGCGCGCGAAAGCGGCGATGCGCCCGCGGGCGGATCGCGGGTGCATGCAACCGCAGCGACGAGACTAGACGATGCTCTCTCCGAAGAAAGTAAAGTACCGCAAGCAGCAGAAGGGACGCCGCGCCGGCCCCGCGAAGGGCGGATCGGACGTGTCCTTCGGTGACTTCGGTCTGCAAGCCGCCGAGGCGGGATGGATTACTGCTCGGCAAATCGAGGCGGCTCGCGTGGCGATCACCCGTCACGTCAAGCGCGGTGGCAAGCTCTTCATCCGGATCTTCCCGGACAAGCCGACGACGAAAAAGCCGGCTGAGACCCGCATGGGCAAGGGGAAGGGCGCATTAGAGGAGTGGGTCGCCGTGGTCAAGCCGGGTCGCGTGATGTACGAAATCCGCGACGTGGAGGAGAAAGTGGCGCGCGAGGCCTTCAGGCTGGCGCACCATAAGCTTCCCATCGCGACCCAGGTGATCAGCCGCGAGGTGGCACTATGAACAAGGCGGTCACGGAGATCCGCGAGCGTAAGGACGAGGAGCTCGGGCTGCGCGCCGACCAGCTGCGGGAGGATATGTTCCGCCAGCGCGTTCGGCAGGCCACGAACCAGCTCCAGGACACCTCGACGCTGCCAAAGCTGCGGCGGGAGCTAGCGCAGACGCTGACGGTGAAGCGCGCTCGCGAGCTGGGAATCGAGCAGAAGAAGTAGCGTGGCGTCCTAGGCGGTGGGGGCCGGGCGCTTTTGAATTGGCTCGCGCCGACATTGGACGGCAGCCGACAACGAGAATGGTGAGGCAGATGTCAGAGACGACGACAGAGTCGGAGGGAGCGGCGGGCGCTCCGGCGGCGGCAGGGCAGGCGGGTCGAGCCGAGCGGCGGGTCGTTCAGGGCGTCGTCCGCAGCAGCGCGATGGATAAGACCATCGTGGTCGAAGTGCGCGACCGCGTGATGCATGCCGGCTATAAAAAGTACATCGCTCGGCGTCGCCGGTTCATGGCTCATGACGAGGCAAATCGCTGCCAGGTCGGGGATGTCGTGCGGATCGTCAGCAGTCGACCGCTCAGTCGCCGCAAGTCGTGGCGACTGCTCGAGCTGGTCGAACGACCGAGCTAGGGCGGGGTGAGAAGATGATTCAAACGCAAACGGTCCTCGACGTCGCAGACAACTCTGGCGCCAAAAAGGTCATGTGCATCAAGGTGCTCGGCGGCTCGAAGCGCCGCTATGCCTCGATCGGCGACGTGATTGTCGTCTCCGTCAAGGAGGCGATTCCGGGCGCAAAGGTCAAGAAGGGCGAGGTCGTGAAGGCAGTGGTTGTGCGTACGCGGAAAGAGGTCCCGCGGCCTGACGGCTCCTACATCAAGTTCGACGGGAATTCAGCGGTGCTGATCAACGCCGCGAAGGAGCCGATCGGCAGTCGCATCTTCGGACCGGTCGCGCGCGAGCTGCGGGCGAGAAAATTCATGAAGATCATCTCCTTGGCGCCTGAGGTGCTGTGATGAATCGCATTCGCAAAGGCGATGAAGTGCGCGTGATGGTCGGACGCGACAAGGGAGTGCGTGGGAAGGTCCTGCTCGTCGACCGCAAGACCAAGCGCTGCAAGGTGGAGAAGGCCAACGTGATCAAGAAGCACGTGCGGCCGAGCCAGAAGAACCCGCAAGGCGGGATCGTCGAGCGGGAGGGCTTCATGGATCTCTCGAACGTCGAGCTCTGGGACAGCCGGGAGCAGCGGACCTGCCGTGTCAGCATCAAGAGGCTCGAGGACAGTGGGGACGGCAGGGTTCAGAAGGTTCGGATTTCGAAGCGCTCGGGTGAGACGATTTAGCCGCGGGCTGGTACGGCGTGCGTTTAGCGGCGGCGCGACGGACGAGCAGACCGCGTAGTAAGTGAATTGGCACGAGAGGTCGGCGATATGAGCGAGACAGAGAGCACTGCGACCCCTGAGGCCGGCGAGAGCGCGGCCGGGGAGAGCGCCAAGGCGAAGGGCGGGGGGAAAAGGAAGAGCGGGGCCAAGCGCGCCGCGGAGGCGGTGCCGGCCGGCCCCTTCATCAAGCGGACGGCGCCCGCGCGGCTGCGCGTTAAGTACGATCAAGAGGTTCGCGCTGCGCTGATCAAGGAGTTCGGCTACCAGAACCCGATGGCGGCGCCGCGACTGGTCAAGATCGTGCTCAACATGGGGCTCGGCGAGGCGCTGCAGAACCCAAAGTTGGTCGAGTCGGCGGAGGCGCAGCTGGGAGCGATCAGCGGGCAGAAGCCCGTGGTAACCCTGGCGCGCAAGTCGATCGCCACCTATAAGCTGCGTCAGGGCCAGAAGATCGGCTGCATGGTCACGCTCCGGCGCGAGCGGATGTATGAGTTCCTTGATCGCTTGGTGAGCGTGGCCCTGCCGCGGACCAGGGATTTCCGGGGGGTGTCACCGCGTGGCTTCGACGGGCGCGGAAACTACACCTTGGGCATCAAGGAACAGATTGTGTTCCCCGAGATCGACTACGACAAGATCGAGAAGATCAAGGGATTGAACGTGTCGATCATCACCACGGCGGGTACCGACGCCGAGGGGCGGGCACTGTTGCGGCACCTTGGTGTGCCCTTCCGCTCATAGGAGATCGCGGACGATGGCGAAGACGGTGGATATGCTGCCTAAGCGGCACAAGTTCTCGGTGCGGCACCATAACCGCTGCGCCCTGTGCGGGCGGTCCCGCGCATTTCTGCGCAAGTTCGGCCTCTGCCGGATCTGCTTCCGCAACCTGGCACTGCGCGGGGACGTCCCCGGCGTCGTCAAGGCCAGTTGGTAGGGTAGCCGCATGACTGACCCGATCGCTGATCTGTTGGCTCGCATCCGAAACGCCATCATGGCACGAAAGATGCGGATCGAGCTGCCATCCTCGCGGCTCAAGGAGCACATCTGCGCGGTGCTGCGGGAGGAGGGCTTTATCGCCGACTTTCGTTCGCTGCCGGGGCCCATCAGCCCGCTGCTGCAGGTGGACCTCAAGTGGCGCCAAGAGCGCTGTGCGATCGAGGGACTCCGGCGCATCTCACGGCCCGGTCGTCGTTGTTACGTCGGGCGGAGCGACTTGCCACGGGTGCGCAACGGTCAGGGTATCGCGATCCTGACGACCTCGAAGGGATTGATGTCCGACCGTACTGCGCGTAGGCAGTCAGTCGGTGGCGAAGTCATCTGCGAGGTCTGGTAGTGGGACCGCGGCTGGCTCGCGCTGAGGAGAGGACGTTAACGTGTCACGGGTAGGCAAAAAGCCAATAGAGATCCCGAAGGGCGTTTCCATTTCGGCGGACGCCGGGGAGCTCCGGGTCAAAGGCCCGCGAGGCGAGCTCTCGCGGCGAATCCCGCCGGACGTGAAGATCATAGTCGACGGCGCGAGCGCAGTGGTCGAGCGCGCCGGAAGCGGCGGCCGGCGCTCCCGCGCGATGCACGGCCTCGGGCGCGCGTTGCTGCAGAACATGGTCACCGGCGTGAGCGATGGCTTTACTCGCACGCTCGAGATCAACGGCGTGGGCTATCGAGCCGACGCCCGCGGGGGGGTGCTGGCGCTCTTGCTTGGGCATTCGCATCCGATCGAGGTGCTCCTGCCGACGGGCATCAGCGCCAAGGTGGAGAAGAACATAATCACACTGCAGAGCGCCGATCGCGAGCAGCTCGGGCAGTTGGCTGCGGTCGTGCGCGCGCAACGCGGCCCTGAGCCCTACAAGGGCAAGGGAATCAAGTACACCGAGGAAACTATTCGCCGCAAGGTGGGCAAGGCCGGCGCGGCCTAACGGCGTTCGGGCTGTCGCGGGGGGTTGCATGTCAGGGCAGAAGCTAGAGTCAAGGACGCGGCGCAAGCTGCGGATCCGACAACGGGTGCACGGAACGGTCGAACGGCCGAGACTGACGGTCTTTCGCAGTCTCAAGCACGTTTATGCCCAGGTCATCGATGATGATGCGCAGCGAACGCTGTGCCACGCGTCGACGCTCGGGGCGGTGTCGGCCGAGCTCTTCAAGGGAATGAGCAAGACCGCGCAGGCGAAGAAGCTGGGCGAGTTGCTCGCCGCTAGCTGCAAGGAGCAGGGCATCGCGCGCGTCGTCTTTGATCGCAATGGATATCTCTATCACGGTCGCGTTCGTGCGGTTGCCGCCGGCGCGCGTGAAGGTGGGCTCGACTTCTAGCGGGCCAGGCTTGACTAACGGGCTGCGCGGAGGCTCCAGACTGCGCAGGCCTTGCAGGGCGGCACCGGCGCAGCGGTGCGGAGGATTGCCCATTGTTTAGGGATCATGATCAGGTCGGTGAGCTGCTCGACCGCGTCGTTCACATTAATCGGGTGGCCAAGGTGGTCAAGGGCGGCCGGCGCTTCGGCTTCAGCGCGCTCGTCGTCGTCGGGGACGGGGCGGGCTACGTTGGCGCCGGTCTCGGCAAGGCGAATGAGGTGCCGGAGGCAATCCGAAAGGCCACCGAGCGCGCCAAGAAGGACCTCTTTCGCATTCCCTTGCGCGGCGCGACGATTCCGCACGAGACGCTTGGGCATTTCGGTGCGGGGAAGGTGCTGTTGCGTCCCGCCAGTCCGGGGACGGGCGTCATCGCAGGCGGCCCAGTGCGGGCGATGATGGACGTCGTCGGTGTGCAGGACATCCTCACGAAGTGCCTTGGGACGAGCAACCCGCATAACGTCATTCACGCGACGATCGCGGCCTTGCGGCAGCTTCGCAGCCCCGAGGAGACCGCGGCGCTACGTGGGGTCGACGTCTCACGGTTCAAGGAGTAGGCGATGGCCACGCGGCTCAAGGTGACCCAGGTGCGGTCCGGCATCGGTCGGCCGGCGACGCAGCGGAAGGTGCTGGCGGGGCTCGGGCTCACCGGGCCGCAGCGTTCGAAGGTGCTCGAGGATTCGGCCGCGATTCGCGGCATGATCCGCAAGGTGCAGCATTTGGTCGCGGTCGAGCCCGCCGAATAGCGCAAGGCGCTGCGGCATTGGCCGGAGACCCTGGGAAGAGACCCTGGGAAGAGACCCTGGGAAAAGAAGGACGACGATGGGAACGACCCTCGCAACACTGCGACCGCCTGCGGGCGCAAAGCACCGACGGAAACGCCTCGGTCGCGGCTACGGCAGCGGTCACGGCACGACCGCTGGTCGCGGGCAGAAGGGGCAGACCGCGCGCAGCGGCGCGCCGAAGGGCCCCGGCTTCGAGGGCGGCCAGATGCCGCTCCAGCGCCGGTTGCCAAAGCGCGGCTTCAAGAATCCCTTTCGGGTGGCCTACGCTGCTGTCAACGTCGGGGAGCTCGCGCGTCTGTTCAAGGCCGGCGAGGTCGTGGCGTTGGCGGAGCTGAAGGTGCGCGGCCTGGTGCCGCGGAGGGCCGTCCGCTGGAAGTTGCTGGCGGAAGGCGAGCTCGGGCACAGCCTCAAGGTTCAGGCGCAGGCCTGTTCAGCGGCCGCGCAGGCCAAGGTCATCGCCGTGGGTGGAACCGTCGAGCTTCCGCCCGGGCGGGTGGCGGTTGAAGCGCAGGCGCGCGGTGGGCCGAGGGACGCAGCGGTGGTGGACGCGGCAGTGGTGACTGACGGCCAGGGCGCCGGGTCCTAGCGGCGGAGCACGAGTAAGCGCGATGGCGAACATTGGCGGCATCAGCAAGCTTCCCGAGCTGCGTCGGCGGATCCTTTTTACGCTGGCGTTGATCGCGGTTTACCGCATCCTGGTGTTTGTCAGCTTGCCGGGCGTCAATCGCTCGGTGATGCAGTCGATCATGGCGCAGTCGTCGGGTTCGTTCCTCGGCATGTTCAACATGTTCTCGGGCGGTGCGCTCGAGCAGCTTTCGGTGATCGCCCTGGGCATCATGCCCTACATTTCCGCGTCGATTATCTTACAGCTATTGACGGTGGTGGTTCCGTCGCTGGAGCGCCTGAGCAAGGAAGGCCAGGCGGGCCAGAAGAAGATCAATCAGTACACGCGCTATGGGACCATCGCGCTGACCGTAGTGCAGGGCTACTTCCTGGCGGTCTCCCTCGAGGGATGGAACTCGACCTATCAGGCGTCCGGCCAGGTCGTCCTGAACCCCGGTTGGGCCTTTCGCTTGATGTCGATTCTGACGCTGGCGACGGGCACCACCCTGGTGATGTGGCTCGGCGAGCAAATCACCGAACGCGGCATTGGCAACGGTATCTCGCTGATCATCTTCGCCGGCATCGTCGCCGACATGCCGGACAGCGTCGTACAGCTCTACCAGCGCGTGAAGCAGGGCGACATTGGAGTGATGTTGTTGGCGCTGATCTCAGCGGTGATCGTTGGCGTGGTCGCCGTGATCATCTTCTTCGAGCAGGCCCAACGCCGCATCCCGGTGCAGTACGCCAAGCGGATCGTCGGTCGCCGGCAGTACGGCGGGCAGACCAGTCATCTGCCGCTGAAGATCAACACCGCTGGCGTCATTCCACCGATTTTCGCCTCGTCGATCTTGATGTTCCCGGTTCAGATCGCGGAGTACGTCAACACGCCCTGGATGCGGTCGGTGGGCGACGCGCTGCGGCAGGACGACTGGCGCTATATGACGCTCTACGTCCTGCTGATCGTCTTCTTCTGCTTCTTCTACACCGCGGTGACCTTCAATCCGGTCGACGTCGCGGATAACCTCAAGAAGAACGGCGGCTTCATCCCGGGCATTCGTCCCGGCAAGAAGACCGCGGAGTACATCGATCGGGTGCTGACGCGCATTACCTTTGGCGGCGCCTGCTACATCGCCGCGGTTTGTGTGTTGCCGACGATTCTGATGACGAGATTCAAGGTGCCCTTCTACTTCGGAGGGACGAGCCTGTTGATTGTGGTGGGTGTCGCGCTGGACACCGTTCAGCAGATTCAATCGCATCTGATTACGAGGCATTACGACGGGTTTCTAGGGCAGAAGAGCACGAAGATCAGGGGCCGGCGCTCGGGGCGCTACTAGGCGCCGCCGTGGCCATAACGTGCAAATCGCCCGCTGAGCTGGAGAAAATGTGGGCGGCAAATCAGGTCGTTTGCCGCACGCTCGATGAGATCGGGAGGATGGTCGCCCCGGGAGTGACGACGGGGGAGATTGGAGCGCTGGCGGGCGAGCTCGTGCGCCGATATCGGGTGAAGTCGGCGTTCCTTGGCTACGGCCAGCCGCCCTTCCCCTCGGTGGCATGCGTCTCGGTTAACGACGAGGTGGTGCACGGCATACCGTCCCCGAAGCGTGTGCTCTCGGACGGAGATGTGGTCAGCGTCGATTTCGGCGTCGAGCGCGAGGGCTACTTCGGCGATTCAGCCCGAACCTTCGCGGTCGGCGCGATCAGCGCGGACGCGCAGCGCCTGTTGCGCGTGACGGAGGAGTCGCTCGAGTGCGCAATCGAGGCGTGCGTCGTCGGCCAGCGCGTCCGGGATATCAGCCGGGCAGTTCAGACGCACGTTGAGGCCAATGGCTTCTCGGTCGTCAGGGTCTTCGTCGGGCACGGTATCGGCAGGCGGATGCACGAGGACCCGCCGGTACCGAATTATGTTTCAGACGGCCGCAATCCGCGGCTGAAGGAAGGGATGGTTCTCGCGATCGAGCCGATGGTCAACGCGGGGCAACCGGAGGTCGAGCTCGACCGTGACCGCTGGACAGCCCGGACTCGCGATGGCACTCTCTCCGCTCATTTTGAGCACTCGGTAGCGATTACGCGCGCCGGTCCGTGGGTGCTGAGTCGGTACGACGGGCGGTTCGAAACGAAGGAAGCTGGTCATGAAGGTCCGCGCTTCAGTTCGCAAAATCTGTGACAAGTGCAAGATCATCAAGCGGCGCGGCGTGCTGCGGGTGATCTGCGAGAACCCGCGCCACAAGCAGCGGCAGGGCTAGCGCCAAGGAGTCAGACGATGGCACGTATTGCGGGTGTAGATCTCCCGCGCAACAAGCGGATTGACGTTGCGCTGACGGCGATCTTCGGGATCGGGCGCGCGAGAGCCGCGCGCATTCTAGAGCAGGCCGAGGTCGCGCGCGCGCTGCGTGCCGATGATCTGAGCGAGGACCAGGTGCGGCGGATCCGGCAGGTGATCGACGGCGGCTTCAAGGTCGAGGGCGATCTGCGCCGCGAGGTGTCGATGGACATCAAGCGGCTGATGGACCTGAGCTGCTATCGGGGCGTGCGGCATCGGCGCGGCCTGCCCGTGCGTGGGCAGCGCACCCATACGAACGCGCGAACGCGTAAGGGACCAAGGCGGGGCGTGATGGCGCGCAAGAAGCCGCCCTCGAAGTGACGCGCTGACGGAGCCTCAGCAAGGAAGGGCGCTCGGCCAGGCGATCGCCCGCAGGAGCGTGGCGGCGAGGGCCGCCCTGAGCTCTGCTGAAGACAACTGACGAGATAGGCCGGCGGCGAGGGAATAGAACCAGCGCCGGCGGTAAATATGCTGGAAGCCGGGCGACGCTTTGAGCGCGAAGGCGCAGTGGAGCGGTACCGGTCGAGGGCAGCAAGAGTTTAAGTGCGAGACGTGGGCTGAGCAGCGCCGGCTGAGAAGCGTCGGCTGAGAGACGAGCAAGGCAAGATGGCAGCGCCGAAGAAGCAAGTGAAGCGGAAGGTGCGCAAGAGCGTGCAGAATGGCATCGCGCACATCCAATCCTCCTTCAACAACACCATGGTGGCGATCACCGATGTGAGCGGCAACATGGTCTCGTGGTCCAGCTCTGGGGTGGTGGGTTTCAAGGGCTCGCGCAAGAGCACGCCCTTCGCCGCGCAGATGGCGGCGGAGGACGCGGCGCGCAAGGCCATGGATCATGGTATGCGGACGGTGGCGGTCTATGTGCGAGGAGCAGGAGCGGGACGCGAGTCGGCCCTGCGCGCGCTTCAGACCGCGGGATTTCGCATCACCTTGATTCGTGACGTGACGCCGGTGCCCCACAACGGGTGCCGGCCGCCCAAGCGGCGACGGGTCTAAGCGAGCGCTTCGGCGGTGTGGCGTTGGCTGGCCGAAGAAGGGCCGGCGATAGGTTCAAAGGGAGGCTACTGGTGGCTCGGTACTGTGGTGCGGTATGCCGGCTGTGCCGGCGCGAAGGCATGAAGCTCTTTCTCAAGGGCGAGCGTTGCTACACGGATAAGTGCGCATTCGAACGGCGCGCCTACGCTCCCGGACAGCATGGGCAGGGCCGCAAGAAGCGCTCCGATTACGGCGACCAGCTGCGCGAAAAGCAGAAGGTCCGGCGTATCTACGGGGTGCTCGAGCGCCAGTTCCGTAACTATTATGAGCGGGCCGCGGGAGGCAAGGGCATCACCGGTTCCAATCTCCTCTCGCTGCTCGAGCGCCGGCTGGACAACACGGTTTACCGTCTCGGCTTCGCGACGACGCGATCGGAGGCGCGGCAACTCGTCCGGCATCGGCACTTCCGCCTCAATGGGCATAAGGCCAACGTGCCCTCGATGCTCCTGCGTCCAGGCGATGTGGTGGAGGTCTGCGAGGCCTCACGCAAGGTGACCGCGATCAACGAGGCCCTCGCCGGCGTCGATCGGCGTGGCGTGCCGAGCTGGCTCGAGTTGAACAAGGACGAGCTGCGCGGCGTGTTTCGCGCGCTGCCGGTACGGGAAGAGCTAAGCCTGCCGATCCGCGAACAGCTGATCGTCGAGCTCTACTCGAAATAGTGCGTTGGGCGCAGCGCGGCGGTCGCCGCCTGTCGCTCGAGAGGGTCGGACCTAGGTGAGGGTGGCTGCCTGGTCAGTCGAACCGCCGCGGTTGACCCGCCCGGTCAAATGCGCCCCGGCGAGGGCCCGCCAGACCTCGCCAGTTCGACAGGTCAGGTTTCGTTAGGCCAGGTTTCGTTAGGCCAGGTTTCGTTAGGCCAGGTTTCGTTAGGCCAGGTTTCGTTAGGCCAGATTGGCAAGAAGGAAGCAAGGTATGGAGCCGAACATCGCCCCCCAGAGCAGCGTAGTGGCGCGCAATTGGCGTGACTTGATCAAGCCGCGGATGATGGAGAAGGACGCCGAGACGCTGACGCCGACCTACGGCAAGTTCACCTGCGAGCCATTGGAGCGGGGTTTTGGCCTCACGATCGGCAACAGCTTGCGGCGCGTGCTGCTGTCCTCCTTGCAGGGCGCGGCGATCACGGCGGTCAAGATCGACGGCGTGCTCCACGAGTTCACGACGATCCCCGGGGTTGTCGAGGACGTGGCCGACATCGTTCTGAACCTCAAGGAGGTTCTGGTAAAGATGCATGACCCGGGGCCGCGGGTGGTCATGCTCGAACGCCGTGGGCAGGGGGCCGTGACTGCCGGCCACATCCAGACGCCGGATGGCATCACGGTGCTCAACCCGGATCATCATATCGCAACGCTGTCGGGCGACGCGAAGCTGCGAATCGAGCTGACGCTGCAGATGGGGCGTGGCTATGTGGCTGCCGATCGCGGCAAGGTGCTCGGGGTCCCAATCGGGACAATCCCGATCGATGCGCTCTTCTCGCCGGTGCGCAAAGTCAACTACACGGTGACCAACGCGCGCGTCGGTCAGCAGACCGACTACGACAAGCTGACCTTGGAAGTCTGGACCGACGGGAGCGTCACGCCGGACGATGCCGTGGCCTTTGCTGCCAAAATCATGAAGGATCAGCTGACGATCTTCATCAATTTTGAGGAGTTGAGCGAGCCGGACGACCACCTCGAGAAGGACGAAGACGTCCGGGTGCTCTATGACAACCTCAACCGCTCGGTGGAGGAACTCGAGCTTTCGGTGCGCAGCGCCAACTGCTTGCAGAATGCTGACATCAAGTTCATTGGCCAACTCGTCCAGCGCAGCGAAGGCGAGATGCTCAAGACGAAGAACTTCGGCCGCAAGTCGCTCAACGAGATCAAGAAGATCCTGGCGACGATGGGTCTCGGTTTGGGCATGAAGATCGACGCGTGGCAGGAGCCCGGCGATCTTCCGGTCGAGGCGGTCGAGGCGGTTGAAGCGGTCGAGGCCGAGTAGGCGGACCTCTGCGGAGCCGGGGGTGGGCTCAACGGAGGCGGATGGAGCGCTTGGCCGCCTGATTAGGGCTCCAGCGCCGGTTGACGAGATGACGTTCAAGATCGGGGTAGGTCGTGAGACACCGTAATGCGAAAAACAAGCTGGGGCGCACGTCGGCGCACTATGCTGCGACCGTCAGCAACATGCTCAGCGCTCTCTTTCGGCATGGACGCTTGCAGACCACCGAGGGCAAGGCGCGTGAGCTGCGTCGGGTAGCGGAGCGCACGGTGACCAAGGCCGTGCGTCTCGGCGACATCCTGACGCGGGACTGGAAGACGCTCGGCGCGACCGAACGGGCGCAGTTGGTTCACGCCTTGCGGATGGTGAAGCGCACTGTGCGCGACCGCGAGGCGACGCTGCTGATGTTTCGAGAGTGGGCTCCGCGCTACCTCGGACGCAGCGGCGGCTACACCGCGATGTTCAAGCTTGGTAAGCGTCGGGGTGACAATGCGCCGATGGCTTTGCTCGAGCTCGTGCCGGCTGAAAAGCCCGAGTCCGCCTAGTCGATCGATCGTGCCGCCAGTGTCGGTCTGCGGCGCGCGACCTTCGTCGCGGACACTCTGGCTCAGTTTTCGGCCCGAGGGTGCGTTTCCCCGCAGCCTTGACCTCGGCAGCCTGGCGTGAGCGGTGAAGGATGAGCTGTCCGGCCTGCCGAGCAGGTCTTCCCGAGGGCGCCCGCTTCTGCGGCGTCTGCGGGTTTCGACTCGGACCGATGCCCGCGACGCCCTCGGGCAGGCAGCCTCAGGCGAAGCCTGCGATGAATAGCGGCACGGCGATGCGTGGCCCGGCGGCGGGTGGCGAGCCGGGCCCAGGGCGCCGTGTGACCGCAACGCGCCAGGTCGTGGGAGCTCGGGTTCCGGTGCCACGCAGGTACCCGCGCTTTCCGCTCCGGGTCGAGATTACCTACGCCAGCGAGCATAACTTCTTCAGCGGGATGCTACAGAACGTCGGCGGCGGTGGCCTCTTCATCGCGACGCGCGATTTGCTGCCGCTCGGGGCGCGGGTCGACGTGGAGTTCAGCATTCCGGGGAGGCAGGCGACCTGCCTGGCGAGCTGTGAGGTCGCGTGGCTGCGCGATCCGGGCGCCGTGCACGCGGGCGCCGGTGGGAGCGCGGGCATGGGACTGCGCTTCGTCGAGCTCGACTCGGGGGTTGGGGAGGCCGTTCAGCGCTTCATCCAGCACCGCGAACCGATCTTTTTCGAGGATCCATGAGCGGCGGGGGCTACGGTTGGGGCGCGCTGCTCTTCGGGGGCGCGGTCGAAGGGCTGGGCGCTGACCTTGGCGGGGCCCTCCTGCGCATGGTGCTGGCGCTGCTGGCAGTCTGCGCGCTGGCGTGGCTGGTGCTGCGGGTTGGCTTGCCGCGGCTGCTCAAGACGCTCCGCCTTCCCGCTGCCGAAGGCGGCGCGCTGCGCGTGATCGAGCGACAGGTGCTGAGCGTCGGCAAGACGCTCTGGCTGGTCGAGGTCGAAGGGCGGCGACTGTTGATCGGGGCTAGCGAGGGCGGTTTGCGGCTGATCACCGAGGTCTCGACCCCGCCTCGGGCCCCGGCTGGGAGGCCGGTCGAGGTTGGGCCGCACGGGGAGACGGGGGAGACGCTGTGAGTGCGTGGCCGCTGGCGGCCGCGGCCCTGGCGGCCCCCGTCGCTTCGACGGCGCGCCTGGAGTCGAGTGCCGATCCGCTGGCGCTGATCCTGTTGCTGAGCGCGCTCGCCCTGCTGCCCTTCCTGCTGGCCGTCACGACCAGCTTCGTGAAGTTCTCGGTGGTGCTGGCGATTCTGCGCAACGCGCTGGGTACACCCCAGGTGCCGCCGACGATCGTGATTACGTCGCTGGCGCTGATTCTCACCGGCTACGTGATGGCGCCGACCGCCATCGAGGTCTACCGCGCCGCGGAGCCGGCGATGGTTGGATCCGAGGGCGCACCCTTGCTCTCGGACCGCTCGGTGCGGGCGCTGCTGCAGGGCGCGAGTGCCGCGCGAGAGCCGCTTCAGCGCTTTCTCGTCCGCCACGCCCAGGCGGCTGATCGCGCGCTCTTTCGCGACATGGCGCGGCGACTCTGGCCGGCGCCGCAGCGTGACGCGGTCACGGATCGGGATCTGGTGGTCGTCGTGCCTGCCTTTGTGATCAGCCAGCTCGCCGCGGCGTTCAAGATCGGCTTCTTGCTCTTCGTACCCTTCCTCGTGATTGAGATGGTGGTGGCCAACGTGCTGCTGGCGCTGGGCATGCACATGCTCGCCCCAACGACGGTCTCCTTGCCCTTCAAGCTGCTCCTCTTCGTCTTGGTGGACGGCTGGCGTTTGCTGGTGCAAGGCTTGGTGCTGTCGTTCGGCTAGGCGCCCCGGGGGGGCGTTCTGAGCCGCGCGGCTGGCTGGCGCCCGGCGGCGGTGGAGCGAAGGGTGAGCGCAGGCGACATCTTGCAGGTTACGCGCGAGGCGCTCTACCTGGTGGTGCTTGTCAGCGCCCCGGCGGTGGCGGCGAGTCTGATCGTGGGGCTGGTCGTCAGCGTGCTTCAGGCGACGACGCAGGTGCAGGACCAGACCTTGAGCTTCGTGCCCAAGTTGCTGGCGGTGATGGTCGCCCTCGCTGTAGCCGGGGGCTGGATGGGCGCGCAGATCCTGCGCTTGACGCAAGCGCTCTGGAGCCAGTTTCCTGCCGTGCGCTGAACGTGCGCTGAACGTGCGCTGAACGTGCGCTGAACGTGCGCTGAACGTGCGTGGACGGGCGGTAGGGCAGCGACAGGCGCAGCGAATCCGCCGGGCGTCGGCCCCAGGCGCTCAGCGCAATCGACGGCCTGACGGGCCGCGGTGCGACCCGGGGTCGCAGGGGAAGCGGTGTTGAGGGACGACGCGCTGCAGCTGCTCCTGGGTGATTCGCGGCGCTTGCTGCTCGGGCTGACCGTGATGACGGCGCGCTTGGCACCTCTCCTGACGCTGACGCCCGTCTTTGGTGGGGCGCTCGTGCCGCGGACCGTTCGCACAGCCCTCCTGGTGGCGATGGGCCTGGTGATCTACCCGGCCGTGGCGACGACCCTGGATCGCGTCGTCGGCGGCTCCGGCCTGCTCTTGGCCGCTGTGCTGCTCAGCGAGGTCTGGGTCGGGGTCGTGTTGGCGCTGCTGGTCTCCCTCGTCTTCTGGGCCGCGCAGTCGGCCGGCTGGCTGGTGGATACGGCGCGGGGAAGCGCGCATGCCGAGGTGCTGATGCCTGGCGCGAGCGGTCGCTCGACGGCCAGCGGCACGCTCGTCTGGCTGCTGTCGATCGTGTTGTTCTTCGCAATCGGGGGGCACCGCGCCCTGCTGATGGCTGCCGCGCGATCCTACGTGATCTTGCCGCCGGGAGCGTTTCCCGCGCCCGAAGGGCTGCGCGCCATCGCCTGGCTCTGCCTGCGGCTGACCGGGGAGCTGATCGCGCTGGCGCTCGTCCTCGCCGCACCGGTGTTGGCCGCCCTGTGGCTGACGGATCTTGCGCTCGGCTGGGTCAATCGCCTGGTGCCGCAGGTCGGCATCTTCTTTGTCGCCATGCCGCTTAAGGCTCTGGCTGGGGTGGGCATGTTGGCATTGGTCGTGGGCCCGCTGCTGATGGTGCTGCCCGCGAGCCTCGAGCTGGCGATGGGGTACGTGGGTCAGGCGATCGCGTTGTTGGCGCCTGCCCCTACGGGTTAGGGCGGTGCCGGCGGTGCCGGCAACCTGGAGCGGTGGCCGGCGATAACGCGCCGGGGACGGGCTTGCGATGGCCGACGCACAACGGAATGGCGAAGCGACGGAGCCGCCGAGCACCAAGCGACTGCGCGACGCGCGACGCCGTGGTGAGGTCGCCCGCAGTGGCGACGCGGTCGCTGCCGTCGTGCTCGTGGCAGGCGGCGCGGCGTTGGCCTGGACCGGGGCCGGGCTCGTGGCGGGGTTGGCGGGCGGCCTGCGCCGCGCGCTCTTGCAGGCGACCGACACCGGGGTTGCTCCGGCTGCTGCCCTGGCCGGAGCGACCTATCAGGCGGCGGGGCTTGTTTGGCCCCTGCTGCTGGTCGTCGTGGTGGGAGCGATCGCAGCCAATTTCGGCCAGGTCGGTGCCCTGCTGGCGCTCGATCCAATCGTGCCCAAGCTGGAGCGAATCAACCCGCTCCGCAATGCCCCGAGGACGCTCGGGCGGCAGGCCTGGGTCAATGGCGCCAAGGCTGCGGCCAAGCTCGGCTTGGCCGGCTACGTGGCCCTGACCGCGCTGAAGCAGCAGTTGCCCGGGCTGACGCGGCTGGTCTGGGGTCGCCCTGATCAGGTCGTCTCGACCGTGGGATCCTGCGCGCTGGCCCTCACCTGGCGGCTTGCCGCGCTGGCCCTCGCCTTCGGGCTGGTCGACCTCGTTTATCAGCGCTGGAGCTATCGGCGGCGGCTGCGCATGACCAAGGACGAGGTCCGCCGCGAGCATAAGGAGCAAGAGGGTGATCCCCAACACAAGGCGGAGCGCCAGCGCGCGCATCGCGAGCTGGCTGAACAGCGGATGTTTGCCGCTGTGGCCGAGGCGGACTGTGTGATTTGCAATCCCGAGCACATCGCGGTCGCGCTGCGTTATGTGGCGGAGACGATGGAGGCCCCGCGGGTCGTCGCCCGCGGTCGTCGGGCCGTTGCGGCGCGAATTCGCGCGGAGGCGCGGCGCCACGGTGTGCCGATCATTCGGCAGGTGGGTTTGGCGCGCGCGTTGATCGAGCTTGAGCTCGATCAGGAGATCCCCGCACCGCTCTACGAGGCGGTCGGCGAGGTGTTGCGCTTCGTGCAAGGGCTGGCTGAGCGGCGCGATCCGCGCCCAGGGGGCCCGGGTGCGACGCCTGCTGTCAGCGGCGGCGGATCGGATCCGGTGCCGCGATGAGCGCCGGTGTCGAGGTCGAGGTGGCCCCGCTGCTGCCGGTGCGCGGCACCTTCACCTACCGGGTCGAGGAGGAGGCGGCGGCAGCGGCTGTGCGCCCGGGCGCACGGGTCCTCGTGCCTTTCGGGGCGCGTCAGGTGGTCGGCATGGTCTTGCCGCCGGGAGCGGCCGCAGGGCAGCCGGCGTTGCGCGCCGTGGGCGCCGTGCGCGCCGTCAGCGAGCTGCTCGATTGGACGCCGGTGCTGCCGGAGGGCGTGCTCGCGCTGCTGGTCTGGGCCGCACGCTACTACTATGCGCCGGTGGGGGAGCTGGTCCGTGCCGCGCTGCCGGCGTTACTCCACGCGCGCGAGCGGCAACAGCTGCAGCTGACGGCCAGCGGTCGCGCGGTGCTGGAGGCCCAGGCCGCGCTGCTGCGCCGCCCCGACCTCGATGCGAGCGCCGAAGAGCTCGCTCTCTTGCAGGAGCTCGATCGCCGCGGGGGATCGCTGAAGCGTAGCGCCCGCGGCTGGAGCCGCGCTCGCACCGCGGCCCTGAACCACGCCGTGGCGAGCGGTTGGGTGGTCCAGGTGCTGAGGCGGAGCAGCACCGCCCCGCCCTCGACGGACTTGCTGATTACCCTCAGCGGCGAGGCCCTTCCCGGCGACCTCGAGCGCCGCGCACCGCGACAAGCGGCGCTCTACGCGCAGCTCGCCGCCGTCGCTCCGTCGCGCTACAGCGCGCTGAGCGCGCTGCCGACGGACGCACGGGCGCTGCTGCGGCGGCTGGAGCAGAAGGGGCTGGTGCGCTGCGTGCTCGTCGATCGCGAGCCGACCTCCGCCGCTGCCGCGTCGCCGGCGGAGGAAGCAGAGCCGGGGCATACGCTGACGCTCGAGCAGGCTGCCGCGCTGCGCCGCATCGAAGCCGCGTTGCAACAGGATCAATACCGCGCCTTTCTGCTGCACGGGATCACGGGGAGCGGGAAGACCGAGGTCTATCTGCGCGCCATCGCCGAGGCCCTGGCGCGCGGCCGAACGGCGCTGGTGCTGGTACCGGAGATCGCGCTGACGCCACAGCTCGCGCAGCGCTTTCGCGCTCGCTTCGGGGATCAGGTCGCGGTGCTGCACAGCGGCCTGGCCGATCGCCAGCGCTACGACGAGTGGCAGCGGATCCGCGCCGGGGTCGTGCGCATCGTGGTTGGCGCGCGCTCCGCGGTCTTTGCGCCGCTCGAGCAGCTCGGGGTGGTGGTGCTCGACGAGGAGCACGATGGCTCGTTCAAGCAGGACGAGGGTGTGCGCTACAACGCCCGCGACCTGGCGCTGGTGCGGGCGAAGGACGCGCGGGCGGTGGCGGTGCTCGGCTCGGCCACGCCCTCCCTCGAGAGCTACCACGGCGCGCTGACGGGCCGGCTCGAGCTGCTCGAGATGATGCGTCGCGCCACGCCGCGTCCGCTGCCGCCCGTGCGCGTGATCGATCTGCGCCGCTACCAGACCGATGCGAGCGGCCTGATTAGCGCACCGCTGGACCAGGCGCTGCGAGCGACGCTGGCGGCTGGGCAGCAGGCGATTCTCTTCCTCAATCGGCGCGGCTTCTCCACCTTCGTGGTCTGCCGGAGCTGCGGTGAGGTCTGTCAGTGTGCCCACTGCTCGGTCTCGCTGACCCATCACCGGCGGCGCGCGCTCCTGGTTTGCCACTACTGCGGCTTCACGAGCGCCGTGCCGCGGGCCTGCGCCCACTGCAAAGCGGAGCCCTTGGCACTGCTCGGACACGGCACCGAGCGGATCGAGGATGCGCTGCAGCAGCGCTTTCCCGCGGCGCGCGTGGCGCGGCTCGATCGCGACACGGCCAGCGGGCGTGGCCTTCAGGAGCTGCTGGCGCGGACCCAGCGGCGCGAGCTCGACATCCTCGTCGGCACGCAAATGGTCACCAAGGGTCACGACTTTCCGCACGTCACGCTGGTCGGCGTGCTCTCCGCCGATCGTGGGCTGAATTTTCCCGACTTCCGCGCGGCGGAGCGAACCTTCCAGCTCTTGACGCAGGTGGCGGGCCGCGCGGGCCGGGGCGACGCCGCTGGTGAGGTCCTGATTCAAACCTATGCCCCCGAGCATCCGGCGATTCGCGCCGCGCAGCAGCACGACTACCGCGCCTTCTACGAGCGTGAGCAGCGCGCGCGCCGCGAGCTGGGCTACCCGCCCTTCGGCGTGGTGGCGGCGCTGCATCTCGACGGGCCGGACGCGCCGGCCGTCGCTGCGGCGGCGCAGGCGCTCGGGCGTCGGATCACGGCGCTGTCGGCGACCCAGGGCGTGGAGCTGCTGGGCCCGGCCGAGGCGCCGCTGCAGCGGCTGAAGGGGCGCACCCGCTGGCTGCTGCTGCTCAAGGCCAAGCAGCGCGGCCCACTGCGCGAGCTGCTCGATCGGCTGCTGCCGGCAAGCGAGCAGGCGCTGCCGCGTGATCTGCGCCTGGCGGTCGACATCGATCCCCAGCAGATGCTCTAGCTCGTCTCTTGGCTCGTTGCTCAGATCGCGATGGCCCTCCCGCGCGTACACGTCGCCCACGGCATCGCGCCCACGGAGGAGGTCTGCATCCCGCAGGTCGTCCTCCTGGGTTCGAGGCGCGTACACACAGCGCCGGCACTGCAGTCCGGCGGGAAGGAAGGGCGATGGTCATGACGAGGAATGGAGTCCCTTGGGCAGGCGGCAGCGCCGCAACAGCGAACTCTCACGCCGTCGCGCGCGCTTCCGCGCGCTGGCGGCTTGTCGCCCGCTTGCTGCTCCTCGCTCCAGCCCTCGCCGGGGTGGCTGTGGCGCTGAAGAGGCGGAACGCGCGCTCGAAGGCGATCGCGGTGGGGAAAGCACCGGCGCGCTGAGCGCGGCGACGGCGGCGATGAGCGTGCCACGCTACGAGCATGCTGCGCTTCGCTTGCTCGATGGGCGCGTACTGGTTGTCGGCGGTACCAGCGTCCAGGATGGCGGCGAGCCGCTCGCCTCGGCGGAGATCTTCGACCCTGTGTCCGGAGCGTGGAGTGCGACCGGGTCGATGCGCATCGCGCGTCGTGCCCACGAGGCGGTCCGCCTGACGGATGGCCGGGTGCTGGTGATGGGCGCCATCGGCGGGCCAGTGGGCGGCAGCGCCGGCAGCTCGATCCTGAGGTCGGCCGAGGTTTACGAGCCGAGCACTGGCACTTGGTCGAGCGCCGGAAGCGTGCTTGTCCAGCGCTATGGCCATACAGCCCTGCGCCTGCGGGATGGTCGCGTCCTGGTCGTCGGTTCGCACTCCGGCTCCGTCGATGGGCAGAGGTCGACCGAGCTCTACGACCCGGCGACCGGCCGCTGGAGCACGACAGGAAGCACCGCCACCGGTCGGATGCGCGCAGGACTCGTCGAGTTGGAGGACGATCGGGTGCTCGTCGTGGGCGGCTATGTCTCGCGCACGTCCTGCGAGGTCTGGTCGCCGGTCAGCGGGACCTGGGCTCCGGTTGGATCAACGATCGTGACGCGGGACCGGAACGCCCTGCTGCTGGCGCGGCTATCGCAAGGCAGGGTCCTCGTCGCCGGCAACAACTTCGGTGAGAGCAGGGCCGAGATCTTCGATCCGGCCGCCGCTGGCTGGCGGACCACGGGGGCGCTTAGCGCACGGCACTTCAATGGGGTCGGCGTCCAGCTCGACAACGGCGAGGTGATCTTCGGTGGAGGCATCGGCCCGGAGAGCTTGACCTCCAGTCTCGAACGCTACGACGAGGTAAGCGAGACCTGGTCGGTCGTCGGGGCGCTGGGGTCTATACGGTCGATGGCGGCTGGTGTTCCGCTCGAGGATGGCGGCGCCCTCTTCCTTGGCGGCTACGTCAATTCGAAGGGCGCGAGCGGTACACCGGTGGGTGTGGCGAGCGTCGACCGGCTGCCGCCACTCGCGGACTTGCCCGGAGGGGCCGACGGTTCGTGTGCGTTGTCGGTGACGAGCATAGAGGCCAAGCCGCAGGGTACGAGCACCACGATCAGTCTGACCGTCCCAGCGGGCAAGCGATGGGCGCGGTCTCCGACCTGCCCTCGTGGGCCACCGTGCTGCCGGCGAGTGGGCTCGGCAGCGGCTCATTCGCGGTCACGATCGCGCCGAATACGGGTCTAGCTCGCACCTCGTCCCTGCGGGTTTGTGGCACCTCGCTACGGCTCGCTCAGGCCAGCGCGTTTGTCGCCGCGGCATTGAGCGCTGCCTACCGTGCACCCGAGTGCCTGGTCGTGGGGGTGTCCTGCGACACGGCCGGCCTCGTGGATGGACGGGCCACCCTCGGGCCGGAACGCGATGCGCCCAATACGCTAGCGAGTAGCTGTCTCGATGGCCTCCACGGCCGCTACCACGCCGACGAATCGATCGACGGCATCAGGGTCTCCACAGCGGACGGCGGGATGCTCGGCATCGGCAAGACCGTTCATATCGACGTCGCCCTCTGGGCCTGGGTTGGCTACGCGACGGATGCGCTCGACCTCTACACGACGACCTTCCCTGGGGGCGTCCCGACCTGGACCCTGCGGGCCACGCTCAAGCCGACCAAGGCCGGCCCGCAGACGCTGCGCTACTCGTACGTCCTGCCGGCGGCTGCGACGCAAGCGGTGCGCGCACAGTTTCGCTACCGTGGCAGCGCGTCCTCGCCCTGCAGCAGCGGCCCCTATAACGATCGTGACGACCTCGTCTTTTCGGTGGGAGCCGCGGACCTGCCGTGAGCGCCAGAAGGCTCTTGGGCTACGGCGAGCGGCCGCCGACAAAGTTCTCCGGGGAAGAGCTTGGCGGAGCGTTGACAGGCCTCGCCCGCAGGCGATCGAGCGCGTGTCGGGCTTCACGATGCAAGGGCGCTTTGGCACCCAGCTCGAGATAGCGTTGGTAGGCCCGCGTGGCGCCGTCGGGGTCGGCGAGCTCAGTCTCGCGCAGGCGAGCCAGGTCGAAGAGGGCCAGCTGGGCCCACGGGGTCTCGGGAAAGCGCGCGATCAGCGCCTCGAGCCGCGCGGCGGCATCCTTGGGCCGGTGCTGGGCCAGGGCCAGCTCGGATTGCAGATAGAGCTCACCCGCCACCGCCGGCGCGTCCGCAGGCACCGCCTCGGCGCTGGTTGAGGGCGAGGAGTTGGCAGGAGTGGTTCTGCCCTGGGTTGCTCGTGTCCGCCCCGGGCCAGGCGCTCGGCTCGTTAGCTCGGGGAAGGAGGCGAAGAGCGCGTGGTCGTCACGGCGCAGGGCGCTGAGAGAGATCCGGCCACCGCTGATCCGGAGCTGCTGACCCGCCTGGATGGCATGTGCTTCCCCGCTAGGTAGCACGAAGCGGGTTGCGCCCTCCTGCACCCCCACGCGCGTGCTCTCTCCGTCCACGGCAACGAAGAAGACGGTTCCTGTGACATGAACGGCGCCAGCCGGCGTTTCCACGCGAACCACTTCGTCGAGCGCCCGGCCATGCACGGCCACCACGGCGACGCCCTGCTCGACGGCGATGCGCTTTTTCTTGGCGCTGCTGTGGATGACGGCGATCCGAGCGTTCGCGCGGAAGGCCACGCGTACGCTGTGGCCCAGCGCAAAGCCCAGGGAGCGCGCTCCCTCGGCAATCACCGCGCGTTGCTCCCGAACAGCGAGCCGCCTGGCCGGACGAGCGGCCCCGCCAAGGGCAACGGCTAGCCGCTGCTCCTCGCTTCGAGGCTGGTGTCGCTGCAGCGAGGTCCACAACGCACGGCTCGCGAGAGTCACGCCGACCACCGAGGCCACCAGCAGCGCGATCGCCGGCGCCCAGCGACGTGGCACGCGCGCGGGTACCAGCTCGTCGCAGGCGCGCCCGATCAACAGGTTCGCCCGTCTGCGCGTTAGCGTCGCCGGCGCGGGCTGCGCGCGCGCTTGCTCAAGCGCACGACAGAGGAGCAGAAACTCCGCGTCTTCTTCCCCGCGCGGCCCGCGGCGCGAGTCGAGGCGCGTCCCCGCGGCGGCGTCCAAGTGGCCAGCAGCCCGCTCGAAGAGCGCGTCGACGTCTGGTCGGCCCGAAGGACGTGAGTCGGTCATGCATGCCTCCCAGCGTTGCTCTCGAGGCGTTGCAGGGCAGCCGGTTGTCGCGGTTGCGGCAGAGCGACAGGCGCCGAGAGGTGCTCGCGAATGCGCAAGCGGGCCGTGCGCAGGCGCGTGCTCACGGTACCCTCCGGGATCTCGAGCAGTCGCGCGATCTCGCCGGTCGTGTAGCCCTCGAGGTCGCGCAACGTGAACACGACGCGCTGCTCGGGCGGAAGCTGATTCAGGCAGCGCTGCAAACGGCAGAGCTCGCTATGTGCCTCGGTGCGGGCATGACCGCGGTCGGAGTGCTGCGCCTCCTCGATCGCGGGGGTGAGCGGGATGATCTTGCTGCGCGCGCGAAGGTGCGTCCAGGCGACGCGAATAGCGATGCGAGTCAGCCAGGTGCGAAACCGACAGTCACCGCGAAAGGTCTGCAACGATCGCACGGCCTCGATCAGCGCCTTCTGCGTCACGTCATCGAGCTCGCTGTCGGCGCCCAGCACACGCCAGGCGGCCTGGCGCACCGCCCGCAGCTCCTGCCGCAGCAGTCGGTCCAACGCCCCGCGATCTCCGGCCTGGGCCCGCCGCAGCAGGCGTGCCTCCGTCATCGACCGCCGAAGAGGGCGCCGACGGCCACAACCAACGTGCCCCTGACGCTGAAGTCAGCTTCCCCATAGAGGTTCACCGGTCCGGAGGCGTCGGAGTCGACGCGAAAGGCGACGTGCGCGGGGACCAGGGGCTGGCGCCAGCCGACTCGCACGATCGGACGCAGTCGGCCGGTGCCCATGCGGGCCTCGAGCCAGGGCAAGATATTCGCAGCCGCGGCGGTCTCGGTCAGCGGCGCTGCATTGTCGACCAGCACGATCGGCTTGCTCAGCTCGGCTTCGGCAGCGCAGCCGAACGCGAGGGTCAGACCCGGCCGTCGCCACAAATCAAAGCCGAGGGCCAGCCGGCCGACGAAGCCGGAGCCGGGTAGGACCGCGCGAGCATAGGCCGCCGCGGTACCGCCGGAGGAGGCCGTCCGCGCTCCCCCATTGACCCCGACGAAGCCGCCGGCGCCGAGGTCGAAGCTCCAACGCCCCGCCTGGTAGCCGCCGAGGAGCATCGCGCCGATGCGGAGGGCCGGCAGGTCGAGAAAGCCGCCTTCGGTGGTTGCTCCGACGCGCCACGGCGTGGGCCGACTCGGAGGCTCACTTGTGCTCACGAGCGTCGCTGCGGTCGGCGCCGGGATGGCGTCAACTGTCGGCATAGGCGCCGCCGCAGCGGGGGAGGGCGCGGGAACATCAGCGCTCGGCGTGGAGCTGGGCGAGGTGCTCTCCGCGACAATCAGCGCCAGGTTGCGCACGAGGAGCTCGCCGGCCAGGTCCGAGCTCGGCAGGATTCGTACTGAGCGCGACGATCCGTGGCGGTGGCGGAGATCGAGGAGCAGCGCGCCGCCCGAGTCGTCCGCGCTATGGCTGAGGCGTACGTGCCAGAGGGCCGCTTCGGGCTGGGCCACCACGGTCACACCGCGCAGCGCTAGGGCGCGCTCCAAGGCCTCGGCCGGGATGGGCGCGTCGACGGAGAGGCTCACCCGCACCGCGTAGGCGGAGCACGGCAAGGCCAAGACCAGCCCAATCAGCACGACCGTCAGCTTAGGTCTCATCGGATCCTCCCGGGAAAACTGCTCGTCCTGACAACGCGCTCGACGCCTCGCACGCCGAGCGCAGCGCTTCGCTCAGCGGTCGCGGGTCGCAATCGACCGGCAGCGCGCCCGAGCCACGGAACGCTGGTCGCCCAGCTCTCCTCATCGCGCGTGGTCGGCGTGCCACGGCCGGTGGACACCGCGGCAGCGCGCCGGCCCTCGCCCGTTGCCGTTCTCGCCCTCCTCTCCCTGTTGTCGCGCCGTCGCTTCGCTTCGGCCCTCGCTCACGACGCTGGCGCGTTCGTCCGCAGCGCAGGGTCGATGGGCTGCGTCAGCGCCCGCTGCAACGCCCGCGTCGGCGCCGGCGGCAGGGTCATCGCCAGCCGCGCCGCCGGCCTGGAGGATGGGCCAAGGCGCGAGGATCAGCGTGCCGTGGACAGCGCAGACCTCATTTCGGGAAGCGCGGTAGATCTCAGTCGTACCGCTGATTTGCGCGCTGATACACGGCCCGGTGGCCGAGAAGTCCTCGGCAGTGAGGGTCCATTCGAGGGGGCTGCCCCAGCTGAGCCACGGGCCCAGCCACGGGTCCAGCCACGGGTCCCGATCGGACGCATGAGACGCGTACCTGAGGGGGTGGAGCAGCGGGTCCACCCGATGCACCGCACCCAGGTAGGGCGCTGCGTCGGAGAGGTCGGCGATGAAGTCGACGGACGAGGTCTCGGCGATATTGACCAGCGCGAGCGCGCCGTCGAGGCGTGCGGTGCGGTAGGCGGGGCCCAGCGCCAATGCCGATCGGGCGTAGGGCTGACCCTCGCAATCCAAGGACAGCGCAATCACCGATCGCAGCGCTCGCCCCGGCGTGAGGTCAATGCGAGAGGCGCTTCGGCTGCATTGATAGAGCACATCGCTGGGGTGCAGTGGGTCCTCGCCACCGCCAGCGCCTGGCTCGGACGGAAAGGCGAGCCCCCCGTCCCCCAACCAGCCAAAAGGCCCCCGTTCGAGTGGGATTTCGCGATAGGACTCGCCGCAGGCGCAAAGCGCTGCGGCCGCGACGGCGATGCCGGCTACGAACGGGTGCATCCCAACGGTTGAGCTCTTCAAGGCGAACCCTCCTCTTGGCGTCTTGATGCGGCTCTGGGGCCGTAGGGGATTAGTGGGGCCGCCCCGGGGCTTCTCATTGCGTCTTTCTTTCTCCACGGGTGAAAGGCGGTCGTTCCCAGCGACTGACACCCCTCGGCGCAAGCTGGCAAGCAAGCCGCGCGCCGGACCGACGGCGACGGCTACGCGCTCTCATCCGCGCGCCTCAAGGTCAGCGCGCGCGAAGTGCCGAGCACTGACCCGCGCGAGGACTCGCTTGCCGGGCCGCGCTAGCGCCCTTGAGCTTCGGTCGCAGCAGCGGAGGATCGGGCAGCGATTGGCGGTCCGCGAAAGGGCGTGACGCTAGGGGTCGGGTCCAACGCCATGAAGTGCGTCGAACGCCTTGGCCGCTGCCGGCGCCCCGCTGCTCAGCATCTGCTCGCCCTGCGCGCACCAGCTCAGCATGCCGAGGCGGGCTGACCCCATCGTGGAGCCATCCGACCCCGCCGCGGGGCGTCTTGGCAGCCCCTTGATCGCTCGCTCCCGTCGGCAGCCAAGGGACTGCGGCCCGAGGTTTGCGTCGCGAAGCCCACCCATCGCAGCACCATGGCCGCGTTTCCGCTTTCGTTGCCCTCGGGACGAGGCTCCACACCTCGCTTGGGCCGCGATTAATCAACGGAGAGGCGATGTGTTTGGCTGTGCGCCGGTACAGGGCATCGCTCCGCGGGTCCACCTCGAGGCTGGTGCGGATCGTGCTTGCGCTGGAAGCACATCCACCGTGGGCCGCGTGCGATGGTGCGAGCTTCTTCCCGATTGAAGCTGCTTGAGAGGGGGCTTCCCCGTGCGATCTGTCGGTTACCACTTCCAGCTGCTTTCGCTGGCCTGTGTTTCAGCGCCGCTGCTTGGCGGCTGTGGTGGACCGGAGGTCGGGCCCGGGCCCTGGACCAAGCCCGTCGATACGGTTAGCCATACGGTTAGCCAATCGTCGACCGCTCCGTGGCGCCAGCCTTATGCCGGCACCAACGCTAGCGGGGACGACGTGGTCGCTCTTTGGCAATTCGACGACGACGCCCCGCTCGCCGATGTGTCGGGCCACGGCCATGCCCTGCAGCTGCGAGGGGAGGGCCGCATCGTCGACGAGGGTCGCTTCGGATCGGGCCTCGCAGGCATTGCAGCGAGCTGCAGCAAGGATCGGCCGCAGGGGGCCCAGGCCGCCCTCGACGCCCGCTTGACCCCCGCCGGCGCGTTCACGCTGGAAGCCTGGTTCGCGCTCGCACCAGGCGCCGACGCTGAAGCGGCCACCACGGCGATGATCCTCGACAACAAGTACTACCACTACGAAAGCCAGCTGCCTGAGGCCAATCACGGCTACGCTTTCTTTCTGGCGCGCGACCGGGAGACTTGGATACCGACCGCCATGCTCGGCTACGGAGCCGACTCGGAGTCATTCCTCGGGTCCGCGAGCAGGCTGGAGCCCGGCACCTGGCATCACCTGGCCTTCAGCTACGATGGCCACGGTGTGGGGCGGTTCTATCTGGACGGCGTCGAAGGCCCGAAGACCAGCCATGCGGGCCGAGCGGCGCTCTCTCCAGCCCGCTACGGCCTCGTCGTCGGTGACCGCGTGGGCAGCTGTTATGTCGGCTTTCCGGGCACTCTGGACCAGGTGCGTGTCAGCCGCCACGCGCTGTCTTTTCACCACGACAGATTGGTCACCAAGGTCGCCGCTGGCCAACGCTCGGTATATCGGCGCATGGAGGGCAACGCTTCGCTGGAGTTCGTGGTGGCGGCGGAGTTCGGAGACCCGTCCCTGGTGTTGACGGAGGTCAAGCTCGAGCTCGCGCTCGGCCCGATTCGGAAGGTCTTCGTTCTTCCTGACCTGACGAGCACGGGCTCGCATTCGCTCAGCGTGCCGATCGACACTTCGCTGCGGCCGGGAAGCTATCAGCTGGCGCTGCGAACCTCCGCGCGCGCCAACGAGCAGTCCGTCAGCGAAGAGATCTCTCACGCGCTGCAGATCGTGGCCCGGCCCTTGGCGGGCGTGATGCCGGTGATCCTTTGGGGCTCGGGTGACCTCGACGCCGTGGCGGAGCTCGGCTTCACCCACAGCTTCGGCCCCGCGCTGGTCGACTACCAGGCTGTCTGGGACGCGGGTGCGCCACAGCCGACCCGCGTCGCCAACGAGACCGCGGTGCTGGACCAGCACCTGGCCAAGGGGATCGGCGTGGTTACCGATCTCAGCCCAGGCTACTGGCTCAACTACACCGCGCCCGAGGCGATCAGGGCGGCTGTGAAGCGGGTCGATAGAGACGGCAGGCCCTACGACGAAGTGGGTGCCAACGCCGCCCTACCCGAGGCCCAGACCTTCGCCTGGAACGTGGGTGCGTCGTTGGCGCAGGGGCAGAGCGCCCATCCCGCGCTGCAGGCGCTCCTGATCAACACCGAGATGGCGGACTCCTCCAGCGTTTCGTTCAGCAAATACGACAAGGATGCCTTCAGTAGGCACGCCGGCTTTCCGATACCGTCCCAGGTGAGCCAGAAGACGGGCGTGCGCTACCAGGACATCGCGGGCTTTCCATCGAACCGCGTGATCGCCGACGAAGACCCGATCCTGACCTTCTACCGCTGGTTCTGGACAGTCGGCGACGGTTGGAACCCGCTGCACTCGCAGGTCGACGCCGGAATCAGGTCGACGGGCACAGAGCTCTTCACTTTCTACGACCCCGCCGTGCGCGCACCCAATATCTGGGGCAGCGGCGGCTCGGTCGATGTCATCTCACAGTGGACCTACACCTATCCCGATCCGCTGAAGATCGCCCAGGCGACGGATGAGCTCTTCGCGATGGCCGAGGGCAGCAGCGGTCAGGGCGTGATGAAGATGACCCAGATCATCTGGTACCGGTCGCAGACGGCGCCGACGCTCCCCGACCGAGCGGAAGACCGCGCGGCATGGGAACAACAGCACCCGGATCCGGAGACCGTGCGCTTCATCACGATCGCACCAGACCAGCTGCGAGAGGCCTTCTGGAGCAAGATATCCCGACCGGTCAGGGGCATCATGTACCATGGCTGGGGCTCACTGGTTCCCGGGCAGACTGGCGCCTACACCTATACGCAGGCGGAAACGCGCGACGTCCTTCGGGAGCTGATACGGGAGGTCGTGGTTCCGCTGGGTCCCACCCTGCTCCAGGTTCCCGCGGCCCCGAGCAGGGTGGCGCTGCTGCAGAGCTTTGCCTCTCAGGTCTTCGCCCAGCGGGGTACCTGGGGCTACAGCAACAGCTGGGAGGCCGACGCGCACCTGGTGCTGCAGTACGCGCAGCTGCAGCCTCGGATCGTCTTCGACCAGTCCATCGTCGACGGCGCGCTCGATTCAGTCGACGTGTTGGTCGCGCCCAATGCGGACGTCTTGACCAGGAGCGTATATTCCAAGATCGTGGCGTTTCGTGCCCGGGGCGGTCTGTTGGTGGCAGATGAGCACCTTTGCCCGGCTCTGACCGCCGATGTCCGCCTTAGGAGCGTGACCCGTAGCGGCAGGGCCGATCAGGATAAGGCGGCGCTGCAGCGGGAGGCGGGGGTCTTGAGAGAAGCGCTGAAAAAGGCCGTCGCGCGCTATGCCGACTCCTCGAACCCAGATGTCGTCGTGCACGCGCGCCGCTATCGGGACGCCGACTATCTGTTCGCGATCAACGATTCCCGTACCTTCGGCGACTACGTCGGCCACCACGGCTTGGTGATGGAGAAGGGGCTCTCGGCCACGGCGACGCTGCGCGTGGCCCGCTCCGGCGGCTACGTCTACGATCTGGTCACGCACTTGGCGCAGCCAGCGAGTGTGGCCGACTCGGCGCTGCAGATCCCGGCGTCGCTCGGGCCCGGCGGGGGCAGACTGCTGATGATCACGCCGTCGAAGATCGATGCCCTTACGATCGCCGCGCCGGCGAAGGTCACCGCCGGAGAGACGCTGACCGTGCAGGTCGCCGTGGTAGACGCCGCGGGCCAACCCATCGAGGCCATCGTGCCGCTTCGGGTGCAGCTCCTCGACCCACAGGGGAGCCCCGCCGAGTTCAGCGGCTACTACGGCGCCAAGGACGGGCGCTTGTCGCTGCCCCTTGACCTGGCGCGCAATGATCCTGCGGGATCGTGGACGCTCCAGGTTCAGGAGCTCGCCAGCGGCAAGGAGGCCCGACGCACCCTCACCGTCGCGCAGGCGCCCGCGGCCGCCGGTGGGCAGACGAGCGTCGACGGTGGGGCGGGGGACGGAGACCCCGAGCGGGGCGCCGGGGGGAACGAGTCCGCGGGTGGATGCGGCGGAGGATGCGCCACGGGCCCTTGCGCCGCGGGGCTGGGAGGGCCAGCGTGGTGGGCTGCGATCATTCTGTCGATCGTGATCGTCTCGCGCAGACGAGAGCGGGTGACTGCGCGCCGAGGCGGTTCCGCACCTCGGCGCTAGCCACCGAACCGGCCCCCGGGGGCCCTCGCAAGACAGAGCGCCGCGAGCCGAGGGGCCCATGCCGAGGGGCCCATGCCGAGGGGGCCGGAGGGTTTTGGCTACGGTTGCCGCGCGGCGGCTAGTGGCGCCGCCGCTGAGGCTTTGCGTGGGCCTTCGACCGCCGAGCCTTCGACCTGGGCGCGCTTCGAACCTGACCCTCCGAGTGGCGAGCATGTCCAACAGGGGCCCCGCTCGGGCCGTTGCGGCCGGGCCTCCGCACCCAGCAGAGGCGGCCGCCATGACGCGCGCCGCGGGCATTGTCCTTGCGGTGGGAGTCGCGGACCCGCCGGGGTCGTCGGAGGCGCTGGATTGCGGCGCTGGATTGCGGCGCTGGATTGCGGCGCTGGATTGCGGCGCTGGATTGCGGCTCGCCGGCATGGCTTGGAGCTGGTAGCGTGTCCGCCGATGGCAGTCTCGCCGCCGAGCCCGGAGCGCTTGCGGGTGGTCTTCATGGGATCGCCCGACTTCGCCGTGCCCTCGCTGCGCGCGCTGGCGGCGCCGCATGAGGTCGCGGCTGTCGTCACGCAGCCGGATCGGCCGCGGGGTCGGGGGCGCGCCCTGGCCGCGCCGGCGGTGAAGCAGGCGGCAGGGCAACTCGGGCTGCCACTGCTCCAGCCACGACGCGTGCGCAGCGCCGAGGCGCTGGCGGCCTTGGCGGCGCTCGAGGCCGACGTCTTCGTGGTCGCGGCCTTCGGCCAGATTCTCTCGCCCGAGCTGCTGGCGCTGCCGCGAGTGGGTTGCATCAATGTGCATGCCTCATTGCTACCGGCCTATCGCGGGGCGGCGCCGATCAACCGGGCCGTACTCAACGGCGAGCCACGGTCCGGCGTGACGATCATGTTGATGGATGAGGGGATCGACACCGGGGCGGTGCTTGCGCGCGAGGCGATCGACCTGCGGCCGGACGAAACGGCCGGCAGCCTCCACGATCGCCTGGCGCCGCTCGGCGCCGACCTTTTGCTGCGAACGCTGACGCCCTGGGCGCAGGGTCTGTTGGCCGCGCAGCCGCAGGACGCGGCCTTGGCCAGCGCCGCGCCGATGCTGCGCAAGGAAGATGGGCGCGTCGACTGGCGGTGCGAGGCGGCGCTCGTCGATCGCCGGGTGCGCGGGATGGATCCCTGGCCGGCTGCTAGCAGCACCCTCGACGGGCGCCCGCTCAAGCTCTATCGCTCTCGGAGTTCAGCCGCACCGCTGACCGCGACGACGCCGGGGCAGATCCTCGCCGTCGACGACCGCGGGGTGCTGGTGGCCTGCGGCGAGGGCGCGATCTGGGTTGGCGAGCTGCAAGCCGCCGGCGGCCGCCGGATGACGCCCAAGGCCTACGCCGCGGGCCATGCCCTGCCCGTTGGCGCCTGTTTCGTCTGATCGCTGCGCGTGGTGGGGTTATTCACTTGTCGCCTCGACTGATCGATGCCCGCGAGCTGGCCCGTCAGGTCCTGCGTCGCGTGCGCCGCGATCAGGCCTACTCGAACCTCGCCCTGGCCGCCGCCTTCGACCGTGCCCCGGCGCTCGGTGCGGCTGATCGCGCGCTGGCCACCGAGCTCGTCTATGGGGTCCTGCGCCAGCAGCGGCGGCTCGACGCGGCGCTCGGCCCGCTGACCCGGCAGCCGGTCGCGCGAATCGACGCCGACGTGCTCGACGTGCTGCGGCTCGCGGTGTACCAGCTCGCGCTGCTCGATCGCATCCCCGACTACGCCGTGGTGGACGCGGCGGTACGCACCGTCAAGACCCTGCGGGGACCGCGACAGGCGGGCTTCGTCAACGCCGTGCTACGTCGGCTCGCGGCGCGCACCGAGCGCTTGCCCGCGCCCGCGGCCGATCCACTCGAGCGGTTGGTCGTCGACGGCTCGCTTCCCGACGCGTTGGCCGACCAATGGGTCGCCGAGCTCGGCCTCGAGGTGGCGGAGCGGCTGGCCCTCAGCTCGCTCGAGCGTCCGCCGCTGGTGCTGCGTATCAACGATCGGCGCGCCTCGCTCGACCGGGTTGAGCAGGCTCTGGCGGCCGAGGGCGCGACGGTGGCTCGCGGTCGCTGGTCACCGCTGGCGCTCTCGATCGAGCACCTCAGCGCGCCCTTCGCCAGCGCCTCCTACCTGGGCGGTCTGTGGACGGCGCAGGATGAGGCCGCACAGCTCGTTGGGTTGGCCGTCGGGGCACGTCCGGGCGAGGCGGTGCTCGATGCCTGCGCGGGTCTGGGCGGCAAGGCGCTGCAGCTCGCTCAGCAGATGACCCGCGCGGATGGCAGCGGCGCGGAGGGCTTGCTCGCCTGCGACGTCAGCGAGCGGAAGCTCGAGCTGCTGCGCGAACATGCGCTGCGACTTGGCCTGCGCTGCGCCACGCGTCGCGTCGATATCACCAGCGCCCAGGACCTTGACGGCGGGGCGATCTTCGACCGGGTGCTCGTCGATGCCCCCTGCAGCGGATTGGGCGTCCTCAGGCGGCATCCCGAGCTGAAGTGGCGCTGGCGCCCCGAGGCGGTGGAGGAGCTGGTCGCGCTGCAACGGGCTTTGCTGCGCGGCGCGGCGCGGCTCTTGCGGCCGGGAGGGCTGTTGGTCTATGCGGTTTGCACCGTCAGCGCCGCCGAGGGACCGCAGCAGCGCCGCTGGGCCGACGCGACGCTGGCGTTCCTCGAGCCCGCGGCGCTGACGGAGGATCCCCTCGCTCGCGTGGCCGACGGTGCCGAGGCCCGGCTCTGGCCGCACGAGCACGGCACTGACGGCTTCTACCTGGCGCGTTGGCGCCGGCGTGAGGGAAGTTGATGAACCAGATTATCCTCGCACCATCGATCCTCTCCGCCGACTTCGGACGGCTTGCCGCGGAGGTCGAGGCGCTCGAGCGCGCTGGCGCCGACTACATCCACGTCGACGTGATGGACGGGCGATTCGTGCCGAATCTGACGATCGGTCCCCCGGTCATCGCGGCCCTTCGACGGGCGACGCGCTTACCCCTCGACGTGCATCTGATGATCGAGCAGCCTGAGCGGCTGCTGACCGAATTCGCCGCTGCGGGCGCGGATGTGTTGACGGTCCATGTCGAGGCCTGTACCCACCTGCACCGCACGCTGCAGCTCATTCGCGGACTCGGAAAGAGGGCAGGGGTGGCGCTCAATCCAGCGACAGCGCTGGAGAGTGTGCGCTGGGTGCTGGACCAGGTCGACCAGGTGCTCTTGATGTCGGTCAACCCGGGTTTTGGCGGGCAGGCCTTCATTCCGGCGACCTTGGGGCGCCTGGTGGAGCTCAAGCGCATGTTGGCGCAGGGCGGCACGCCAGCGGCAGCGACGCCCGATATCGAGGTCGATGGCGGCATCGACGCGGAGAACCTCGCCGAGGTGGTAAGGGCGGGGGCCAACGTGCTGGTCTCCGGCACCGGGGTGCTGCGCACTCCCGACTACCGGGCGACGCTGAGCACGATGCGGCGGCGCGCCGCTGAGGCCCGCGGCGAATAGCAGAGTGCGACGCGCGGAAGAGGTTGCTTGAGGCGAGGAGCCCCAGCCGAGAAACTTGAGACAAGAAGTCGGGGCGAGAGGATTCGAACCTCCGGCCTTTCGGTCCCGAACCGAACGCGCTACCAGACTGCGCTACGCCCCGATACTGAACCGCTCGGTCACTTCAACCGCTCGGTCACTTCAACCGCTCGGTCACTTCAACCGCTCGGTCACTAAACCCGACGGCCGACCAGCCGACGGGTTCTTAGCCTGGGGCCGCGGGTGCTGTCAAGGACGCCCCCGAAGGCTCCAGCGGCGCTGGGCCCCGCTGGGCGCTTGGCGCCGCGCTCTCAGGCGGGGCGCTGCGGCGGCCGGTGCTGGCCCCCAGGCGACGGCCCACCCTTGCCGGCGTTGGCGATGATCGTCGTCAACTCGTCGGGATCGGAGCTGCGCGCGAGGGCGTCCTCCATCGTGATTAGCCGGCGCGCGACGAGGTGTCCGAGCGACTGATTCATCGTCTGCATCTGATACTTCCCCTGCGCGATCTGCATCTGCGAGTAGAGCTGATGGATCTTGTCCTCGCGAATCAGGTTGCGGATCGCCGGCGTGGGGATCAGCACCTCGACGGCCAGCACGCGACCGCCGCCGACCTTCGGCATCAGCGTCTGCGAGACGATGCCCTCCAGGACGAAGCTGAGCTGCGCGCGCACCTGCGACTGTTGGTGCGGCGGGAAGACGTCGATGATGCGGTTGATCGTCTGTGCACAGGAGTTGGTGTGCAGCGTGGCGAAGGCCAGGTGCCCGGTTTCCGCCGTCACCAGGGCGGCCTCGACGGTCTCGAGATCGCGCATCTCGCCGATCATCACGACATCGGGATCTTGGCGCAGGATGTACTTGAGCGCGCGGGTGAAGCTCTTGGTATCCGATCCGACCTCCCGCTGATTGAGGATGCAGCCCTTATGCGGGTGCAGGTACTCGATCGGATCCTCGATCGTCATGATGTGCTCACGGCGCTCCGTGTTGATCCGATCGATCATCGCCGCCAAGGTGGTGGATTTTCCGGAGCCGGTGGGACCGGTAACCAGGACCAGTCCCCGTGGCTTCGCGCAGAGATCGGCGACGACGGGCGGCAAGCCGAGTTGCGAGACGGACATCACCTTGAAGGGGATGATGCGGAAGGCGCCGGCCACGGCTCCCCGCTGCATGAAGACGTTGGCGCGAAAGCGCGCCATGTTCTTGACGCCGAACGAGAGGTCGAGCTCGAGGTTCTCCTCGAACTGGACCTTCTGCGAGTCGGTCAGGATGCTGTAGCAGAGCTGCTTGGTGTCGATCGGCGTCAAGGGCGGCACGCGCAAGGGAACGAGCATGCCGTCGATGCGCAGCTGCGGCGGCGATCCGGTCGTGACGTGGAGGTCCGAGGCCCCCTTGTCGATCATTGCTTTGAGCAATTGATGGAGGCTCGCCATTTCGTCTTCAACCGCCTTGCTGGAGGAAAGCGCGGAGGCGACGACGTCGTCGCGCCCGGCTGATGTTGGAGCCACGAGGGGCCGTTGCGATCGGCGGCGACCAGGCGCCGACCGCAGCGCCCCCTCAATCGGGCGCAGTGACGCGCAAGATCTCCTCCGGGGTGGTCATCCCCTCGCCGATCTTCTTCAGCCCCGACATGCGCAGCGACTGCATCCCGAGGCGAATCGCCTCGATTTTGAGCTCCGCGGTCGGTGCCCCCTGCTGGATCAGCTCGCGCAGCTCGTTGGACATCGTCATCACCTCGTAGAGCGCGACGCGACCCTTGTAGCCGGTGTTGTTGCAGGTGCGGCAGCCGGCGCCCTTCATCAGCTGCACCGACGCTGCCTGCTCCGGCGGCATCCCCATGTCGATCAACACCTGGGGCGTGTTGGGCACCTCGGCCTTGCAGTCGAAGCAGACCTTGCGTGCAAGCCGCTGCGCCAGGATCAGGTTGACGGACGCCGTGACGAGGAAGGGCTCGATGCCCATGTTGAGCATGCGCTGGATCGTCGAGGGCGAGTCGTTGGTGTGGAGGGTGGAGAGCACCAAGTGGCCGGTCAGCGCGGCCTTGACGCCAATCTCGGCGGTCTCGAAGTCGCGAATCTCGCCGACCATGATGATGTCGGGATCCTGACGCAGGAACGAGCGCAGCGCCGTGGCGAAGTTGAGGCCGATGTCATCGTGCATCTGCACCTGGTTGATGCCGGGTAGATTGTACTCGATCGGATCCTCGGCCGTGGAGATGTTGGTCGTCGCCTTGTTGAGATCGGAGAGGGCTGAGTAGAGCGTGGTCGTCTTGCCGGACCCCGTCGGCCCCGTGACGAGGACCATGCCGTAGGGCGAGTGAATCGCGGTGAGAAAGCGGGTCAGGGGCTCGGGGTCGAAGCCGAGCTTGGCCATATCGAGCTGCAGGTTGGCCTTGTCCAGCAAGCGCAGCACGACCTTCTCGCCGAACATCGTCGGCAGGACGGAGACGCGGTAGTCCATCTCGCGGCCCTTGCCGAGCTTGAGCTTGATGCGGCCGTCCTGGGGCAGGCGGCGCTCGGCGATGTCGAGCTGGCTCATGATTTTCAGCCGCGAGACCAGGGCGTTGCGCAGCTTCATCGGCGGGTTCATCTCCTCCTGGAGCACGCCGTCGACGCGGTAGCGCACGCGTAGCTTCTTCTCATAGGGCTCGATATGGATGTCGCTGGCGCCCTTCTTGATCGCGTTGATCAGGATCAGGTTGACCAGCCGGACGACGGGCGCCTCCTCCGAGGCGCGCTCGAGATCGACGACGGCGACGTTCTCGTCACCGTCTTCGCTGAAGTCGATCTCGGTCTCGTCGAAGCCCTCCATCACCTCTTCGTACTTGACGTTCTCGTAGTAGCGGGCGATCGACTCGTCGATCGCGGCCTCGGCCGCGACGACGACGTCGACGTTGTAGCCCGTGAGGAACTTGAGGTCGTCGATCGCGAAGATGTTGGAGGGGTCGGCCATCGCGACGATCAGGGCGCCGCCGGCGCGACTGACCGGGAGGCAGCGATGCTTGAGCGCGACGTCCTTGGGGATCAGCGCAATCACGTCCTGATCGATCTCGAACTCGCCGAGGTTGATCGAGGGGACGCCGTACTGCTTGCTGAGGAAGTTGGTGAGGTCGTTTTCGGCGATGTAGCCCAGTTTGGTCAGGCTATAGCCGAGGCGTCCGCCGGTCTTGGCTGACTCCTTGCGCGCCTCGTCGAGTTCCTTGGGGGAGATGAGGTTTTCGCGGACCAGTAACTCGCCAATGCGGCTCATGCTCTGCCTCAAGTGCCACGAACTCGCAGCGCCGCTGGTCGGGACGGACCGCGCCGAGGCGGCACCGCACCTTCGAGTCCGGCGCAGCGGGGCTCGCGAGGATCGTCAGTGTGGGGCCGATTATAGAAACAAGCAGGCGGCCGACGCAAACAAGGGGCCAGCGCCCCACGGCTTGCGAGGCCGAGCGCTTCTGCCGGCTAGTCGGCGGCGAGCGAAAGGGCTAGCATGCGCGCCATGCAGCGAGGCAGCCCACTGGATAGAAAGCGCGTGTCGAGTCGAGAACCCCAACGGCGCGACCACACCGTGCGCCTGCCGCGCGAGATCGCGGAGCGCGTGGCCGAGGGCCATCCCTGGGTCTTCGATGAGTTTCTGCGCGGTCGGAGGCTCGACGCGCCGCCGGGGACGCCCTTCACGCTGGTCGACGCGATGGGTAACTTCGTGGCGCGCGCCCTCTTCGATCCGAGCGGTCCCCTGGTGCTGCGCGTTTTTTCCCGCGAACCCGAGGCACGGCTCGACGCCGCGGGTGTGCAGCGAGTCATCGATCAGGCGGCGGCCTGGCGCCGCTGTGCGCTCGATGTCAACCCGCGCTCGGCGCTGCGGGTGCTCAATGGCGACAGCGAGGGTCTGCCGGCGATCAACGTCGACCGCTATGGGTCCTATCTGGTGGTGACGAGCTACAGCATCGTCGCCGAGCGCTATGAGCCCTTGCTTTGGGCGGCGTTGCAGCGCTGCTGGGAGCCGGCGGCGATTTACCTGCAGCGGCGGTACCAGCCCATCCCTGCCGGTGCTGCGCGACCGGGCGCCGAGCTGGTCTGGGGCGATGCGGCGCCGCCCGAGGTGGTCGTCGAGGAGGGGCGCGGGCGCTTCGCCGTCGACGTTGGTGCGCCGCGGAGCACGGGCCTCTTCATCGACATGCGCGGCGGGCGCGAGGCGGTGGCGCGTCTGGCCGCAGGGCGCCGAGTGATCAACTGCTTCTCCTACACGGGGGCCTTCTCCGTGGTCGCGGCGCTGCATGGGGCGCGCTCGGTGCTCAGTGTCGACAGCGCGCCGCGCGCGCACGCCGGCGCGCGACGCAACCTGGCGCTCAACGGCGTCGACAGCAGCGCGCCGCCCTATGAGTTCGTTACGGGCGATACCTTTGCCACGCTGGCCCGCTGCGCCGCGCGAAAGCGGAGCTTCGATCTCGTGATCGTCGATCCGCCGACCTTTTCGACCGCCAAGGGTCGCGCCTTCACCGCGTACAAGGACTATGCGGAGCTGGCGGCCGCGGCTGTGGGGGTGATCGAGAGCGGCGGTCTACTGCTGGCGGCGTGCAACGCGACCAAGCTCTCGATCGAGGAGCTCGAGCGAGCGCTTGGCTGGGGGGCGCACGAGGCCGGCCGCAAGCTGATCATCGTGGAGCGCTTGGGTCAACCGGCGGACTACCCGGTGCTGAGCGGGTTTCCCGAGGGGCGCTACCTCAAGTTAGTGCTCGCGCGCGTGGTCTAGGCAGGTTCCGGGGGACGGCGTGGGAGGAGCTCGCGGGCCCCACGTGCGGCCTGCGCGCGTCCACGCTCGCTCACAGTCGGCGGTCGATTCGCTTCATTTCGTCGATGTAGTCGAGGACCACCTGGCGCACGTTTTCGTTGAAGCGCACCTTGCCCGCGGCGATCTCGCGGAGCGCCGTGACTGCCGGCTTGTTCTCGCATTCGATCAGGGGACGCGCCCCTTTGCTCAGCTGGCGGGCGCGCTCGGAGGCCAGCACGACCAGGGCGAAGCGGTTTTCGACATGGGCTAGGCAGTCTTCTACGGTAATGCGGGCCACGCGGGTGCTCTCCGATCGCGAAACACGAGGTAGTCAGGGCCTCGAGGATGGCTCGGGGCCTCGACCTGGGCCGCTGCTCAGCCCGAACAGCTCAGCCCGAACAACGCGGCCCGAACAACGCGGCCCCAATGACGAGGGCAACGCCTGCGAGGGCAACGCCTACGAACGTAAGGCCTACGCACGTAGCCATGAGCCGATAAGCCAACGAGCCGATGCAGCGAATAACCACGAAAGCGGACGGGGTCGGCAAGATCCCGATCGCCGTCCCCCACCGCGCGCGTATTATAGGCAGGTCGGACCAGCTGTCAACGCTGGGAACGAGAGCACCTTGAGCGGGCGCCGCGGTTGCGGGGGCGCCAGGGGGAACGTATCGTGAGCGTACTGTGGACAGCAAGTCGATGCCCCTGAAAGAGAAGATCCGGGTCTGCTGGTCGGACGTCGAGACGGCCTGCGAGCGCAACGCGCCCGGCCTGCACAGCTACCTCGATCGCCAGAGCGGGGCGGTGCTGGTCGTCGTCGACGGGGCGCCGGAGGACGAAGCGACGCGGCGGCGCATCGCCGCAGGCGCCGAGGGATTTTTACAGCTTCAGCCGGCGTCGTCGCGGACGCAGTACGAGTGGATGGATGCGTTCGTCGCCACCGTGGCCGACCAGGCGCTGCGCGACCAATTGTTGATCGCCACCGACGGACGCGGCGCGTTTCGCCGTTTCAAGGACGCGCTGCTCGACCACCCCGCCGAGCGCGAGCGCTGGTTCGCCTGGCGGGGCGCGCTGCTGCACGCGCACATTCGCGCTTGGTTCGCCGAGCAGAGACTCGAGCCGGATCCGCCCTGCCCCTGGGACGACGATCCCCCGCCCTTACCGCCGCCCGCGCTGCGCGACGCCGGGCCCCGGCGTGCGGCAACGGTCAGCGAGCTGAGACAGGGCCTGGCTGCGCTCGTCGAGATCCTGCCGAGTGCCGAGCTGCACGCGGCGCGCGTCTTTCTCGAGTATCTCCGGGACCGGGGCTCGGCCGAGCTCGACGGCGCGCGGGGGCGACTCGACCCGCGCCGGCCATTTCGGCGGCGTGCACCGCAGGCGGCGAGGGGTCTGCCTGACCCGTCCGTCGCGGAGGACCTCGGTGCGGACGACCCGACTGGCGCTGGCGCGACCGGAGGTTGATTCGGGCGGCTAGCTCTGAATCGCGCCGCTGCGCAGCAATGCGGCGTAGATGGCGGCGCCGGTGACGACGGCACGCTCGGGGGGCACGGCGGCCCGTGGTTGCTTGCCAAAGAAGCGGGCGACCGCCTCCCGCACCGCCGGAATGTAGGTGGTGCCGCCCGAGAGGTAGATCGCGTTGAGGTCGCGCGCGCTGACGTCGCTCAGCTCGAGCGCCTGCGTACAGGTCTCGAACGAGCGCTCGACGATCTCCCGCGACAGCTCGGCGAAGCGCGCGCGGGTCACCGTAAACTCCAAGCCGATCGTGCCTTGCTGGCGCAGGGCCACGTCGGGGACGCGGACGACGGTCTCGTCGTGGGTCGAGAGCTCTCGTTTGGCGCGCTCGGCCGCGAAGAGCAGCCGTTGCCATTGCACGGCCTGGTGTCGTAGCTCGATCCGGTGCTGGCGCCAGAAGTCATCGGCCGCCGCCCCCGCCAGCGCGGCGTCGAAGTCGTCGCCACCGAGCCAGGTGTCCCCCGCCGTGGCGACGACGTGCACGTCGGCGGCGCTTGCATCCACAATCGAGAAGTCGAAGGTGCCGCCGCCATAGTCGTAGACCGCGACGAGGCCACGGAAATCCTGGTCGAAACGGTGGGTCAGGGCGGCCGCGGTCGGCTCATCGACAAACTCGCTCACGCGCAGACCGGCGATGCGTGCCGCCTCGCGCAGCGCCTCGTAACGGCACTCGTCGAAGCCCACGGGCGCAGAGAGCACGACCTCGGCGATGGCGTGCCCAAGGAAGGCCTCGGCCGCCTGCTTGAGTCGGTGGATCAAGGTCGCGCAGAGCTGCTCGATGCTGTACGCGGTCCGGTCGACGTGGATCTGGATCTCGCCAGCGGGGCCACGTGCGTGCGGAATGGCCAGGGTGGCGAGGTAGGGTGCCAACGCGCTCTCGTCGTAGAGCCGGCCGAGCAGGCGCTTGGGAGAACCGAGTGCGCGGCGGGGATCCGTCGCCAGGAGCTGCCGGGCGCCGTGGCCGACGATCACGGCTCCGTCCTCGGCGAAGCCGACGACCGAAGGGGAGTCCCAGCCGCCGTCGGGCAGTCGCACGAGGCTGACGGTGCGGCCGACCACCGCTGCGACGCTCGAACGAGAGGTGCCCAGATCGATCGCGACGAGGGGCGCGGCGCGGGCCGCGGGGCGCCCCTGCGGCGGCGCGGGCGTGGCGCGGGGCGCCACAGCCGCTGCGGGCGGGGAGGGTCGTGCGCCTGAGCCACGAGCGGAGGGGCTCGCTGGGCCGCCAGGGTCGGCCTCTGGGGCCGGGAGCGAGCGCTCCGCTGCTTGCGCCTTCGCCTCTGCCGCGTCGCCGCGGCTCGGCGCCGGGGCGCTCGGCGTGGAGTCCGGATAGACGGCGTTGGCCGTCGCCGCGCGCTGGACGAGCTCCTGATAACGGGCGCGATCTAGCTCGGCGACCCCGGAGAGCTCAACCCCGAGGCCCGCCGGACGGTGGGGCGCTGCTGGCAGCGTGTGCCGGACCCGGCCGTGCAGTGAGAGGACGCTGCCGTCGGGTGCTCGCAGACGCAGCTCAACCGCTTCGTCTAGCTGGGCGGCGCGCTCGGTGGGTACGAAGAGCCCAGAACGAGCGATGTTGAGCGAGAAGAGCTGGTGAAAGCGCTCCCAGCTCGAGCACTTGACGTCGATTGCGACGCGGAAGGCGTGGCGTTCCTCGCCGCGCCGCCGGGGCGAGCTTGGCGGTGGCGGTGGCGCCGGTGCGCGATTCCTAGGGTCGGCCATCTCGTCCTCCAAAACGCTGCACCCCGCGCGATTGGGACGGCGCTGGCGTCAGCTGCCTCGCCCCGCGAGGGCAGGGCGCGCTGCGGGAGCGCTGTGGCCGCCTGCAATCCCTGCTAGAGTGCCGCCAGCCGGTCGGTGCGCCGACGGCGAACGATGCCATGCCACCGCGTGACTATGACACTTTTATCGGCGTTGACCTCGGCGGAGGCAAGGGCAAGAACACGGCCGTCGCCGTGCTGGAGCGCGACGGGCTCGTTGCTCGAGCCGGCTTCGTCGGCTTGCGGGATGGAAGTGGGACGCCCTTCTACGATGAGCCGCTCTTGGCCTTCATCCGCCAACGCAAGGCCCGGGCCGTGCTGGCGCTCGACGCTCCGCTCACGCTGCCTGCGTGCCTGCGCTGTCACCGCGACTGCTGCCCAGGACGCGAACAGTGTCCAGACCCGGCCGTGAGCTGGTTGCGCCACGGCGGCGTGGCGGCGCTGCCGTCGGTCATGTCGCCGCCACCCCGCCGTGGCCTAGCCAGCATCGCCGGTGGCAAGCCGTCGACGACGCCATACACGCAGCGCGCTTGCGAGCTCCTGCTCGCGCGTGAGCTGGGCATCGTGCCGCGCGAGACGCTTGGCCAAGGGACGGGGCCGCTGACCGCCCGGGCGTATCACCTGCGGCGCGCGCTCGCCCCCCATTTTGCGCTCGACACCAACTTGATCGAGGTTTGTCCCAAGGCGACGCTGCATGTGCTCTTTGGTGCGCGGCAGGCGGAGCGTTACAAGCGCCACGTCGACACCTGGCGGGCGCGAGCGGAGATGCTCGAGATGCTCGCTGACCGCCTGCGCTTCGAGATCTGGCGCGAGGGGGTGCTGAGCAACGACCACTGCTTCGATGCCCTCGTGGCGGCTTATACGGGCTACCTCTGGGCCGTGGAGGGGTGGGAGGTGCCTGCCGACCGCCTCCCCTTGTCGCGAGAGGATGGATGGATCTGGTGGCCCCCCCCGGCGCAGCCGACCGGGCGTTGAGGCGGGGCGTCGGGTTCCCGGCAGCGCGATCGGTCGCGGCAGGCGCCAGACGAAGCCGCCAGGCGAGTCGCGATCAGGCGAGCCGATCAGGCCATCAGCGCGAGGAGCAGCGCCTTCTGGCTGTGTAGACGGTTTTCGGCCTGGTCGAAGATGATCGAGCGCGGATGATCCGCGACCTCGGAGGTCACCTCCTCGCCACGGTGTGCCGGCAGGCAGTGCATGAAGAGCGCGTCGGAGCCTGCGGCCGCGAAGAGAATGGCGTCGATGCGAAAGGCAGCGAAGTCGCGCAGGCGCGCTTCGCGCTCGCGCTCCTGCCCCATCGAGGTCCAGACGTCGGTGTAGACGACCTGCGCGCCGCGCACGGCCTGATAGGGATCATGGCTCGTGGTGATGCTGGCGCCCGTCGCCGCCGCCTCGGCCTGCGCCTGCGCGAGCGCCGAGGGATTGAGCTCGTAGCCCGGCGGCGTTGCAAGGGTCAGGTCGACGCCCAGCTTGGCGGCGCCCATTGCCAGCGCGTGGGCGACGTTGTTGCCGTCGCCGAGGTAGGTGACGCGGACGCCCGCCAGGCGGCCAAGGCGCTCCTCGATCGTGAAGAAATCGCAGAGGGCCTGGCATGGATGGGTCAGGTCGCTCAGGCCGTTGATCACCGGAACGGTCGCGTTGCGCGCCAGCGTGATCAGATCGCGGTGAGCATGGACGCGGGCCATGATCCCGTCGACGTAGCGCGAAAGGACGGCCGCCGTGTCCTCGATCGACTCGCCGCGGCCAAGCTGGAGGTCCTGCGCCGGCAGGACCAAGGCGTGCCCGCCCAGCTGGCACATGCCGACCTCGAAAGAGACTCGCGTGCGGGTGGAGGCCTTCTGAAAGATCAGCGCCAGCGTCTTGCCGGCTAGGCTCTGGCCGTAGCGCAGCGGCTCGCGCTTGACCGTGTGGGTGAGGTCGAGGAGCTCGCGGACCTCCGCTGGTGGCAGGCTCTGTAGATCCAGCAGGTCTTTGCGCTTCATCGTCGCTCCCGGGCTGACGGCCCGCTGCTGCGGGCGTCCGTTTGGGGTGCCGGAGAAGGGAGTCGAACCCTTACTTGCCAAGGCAAACGGGATTTTGAGTCCCGCGCGTCTACCAGTTTCGCCACTCCGGCGTGGCGCCCATGCGAGCGCGTTCCACTTCGTATCGTCACGCTGCGGCCGAGTCAACGGCGGCCTGAGGCGGGTGCTGGCTCGGCCTCCTCGGGCGCCGCCCTCGCGCCAATCACTGCGCCTTGTGCCTCCAGGTCACTGCCCTATACTCCGGCCATGCTGGACAACCGCCCTCGACGCGATCTCCGCGGGCCGCAGGGCGGCGCTCGTCCAGGCGCCGAGTTGGTGATCCTGGGCTTGGTCGCGTTGCTGGGCGGCGGCGGCTGCTCCCGGGGCGGCGCGGGTAGTGGCTGGGTCGTCGGCTCGCTCTGGGTGGAGAGCTGTCGCGGATCCAAGGCGCTCGGCCCGCTGGAGGACTTCGATCTGGGCGTGGATTCCTTTTTCGGCGATCCGCTGATCGACACCGAGGGGGCTCCGGCTCAGCGTCAAAACCGGCTCGCCGTCCGTCTGCAGCACACCGCAGGGAATATCGAGGAGGTCGATAGCGCGGTGCTTCAGCTCGCGGATACGGTGCAGGCGGCTCAGTCGCTGATGGCGCGCCAGCCGATCCCCTTCAGCGATGAAGCCCTCTGTCCCGGCTGCACCGACATCAATACCGCGCTCCGTCTCAGGCTCAATCTCTTCGTGCGTTGTCCGGAGAATCGCGCAGCCTTGACCGCGGGCAGCTTCGCGCTCGAGGAGCGTCCAACGACGGGAACGGCGCGTGAGGCCACCTGCCTGCTGCCCGCCGCCAGGCCAGCGCCGGCGCCTTGTCCAACGCTCGGGGAGACGGAGCTCGCGAGGCTCGACCACCTCTGCCTTGGGGCATTCGACGACCGCAGCGCCCGGGCGGAGATCGAGGCGGTCTTGGGGACGCAGGGTGCCTGCCTCTACCTGTGCCAGCTCGGCCGCCTGCACACCGAGCAAGGCGAGCAGGCGAGCGCTCCTGGGAACTTCTCCGTCGGGTTCGACGACACCGTGGCTGCGATTTTCTCCACGGCGCTGGTCGACGCGCGCGCGGTGCGCTTGAACCGCTGCGCGCAGGCCAGTGGACGGCTGGTGGGCATGTTTCGCTTCGATGTGGCGCGCAGCCGCCTCGCGCAGCCCTTTCCGTGAGCGCGCCACCACGCGGTCGGCAGCAGAGGGCTCGGCGAGCGCTGCCGACGGGAGAAAAGCCGCCAGAGGTGTCGCTGCGACTCGCGTCCCTCGCCTTCGGCGGTGCGGCCGTCGGCCGGTGGGAGGGCCGCGCGGTCTTCGTGCCCTTTGGCGCGCCCGGCGATCTCGCGCGGGTCCGCGTGCACGGGCAGCATGCGCGCTGGGCGCGTGCCGAGCTGCTCGAGGTCGTGGAGCCCGGTCCCGCGCGCCGCGCGCCGCCCTGTCGCCTGGCAGGGCATTGCGGCGGTTGCCAGTGGCAGCACGTGGATTACTCTGCGCAGCTCGCGGCGAAGCAGTCAATCGTGAGTGCCGCCCTCCGTCACGTCGCGCCGGTGCCGATCGACCTCCTAGCGGCGCCCGCCGAGCTGCACTACAGGCGGCGGGTGCGCCTGCATTGGCAGCGGGGGCCGAATGGACTCCGTCTCGGATTTCGCGCGTGGCGCAGTCGTGAGCTGGTCGACGTGGAGACCTGCCCGCTGCTCGTGCCGGAGCTCGGTCGGGCGCTGGGGCGCCTGCGTTCGCTGCTGGCACGGGGTCGGGCCGCGTGCGGCACCTTGGCGCTCCTCGCCGGAGCCGCGCAGGACGTTCACTTCAGTCTGCGCGTCGAGCGCGGCCCGGTGCCGCCGGGCGACGCCTGCCTGGGCGGGGGCGTCGTCGGAGGCGTCGTCAGCGAGGACGGTGGTGCCGAGCGCAGCTATGGCCAGCCCGACGTCATCCTCGATCGACGCGGCCTGCGCGCGAGCGCGGCTTGCTTTGCCCAGGCCAACGCACGCCAGAACGATGCGCTCGTTGGCCACCTGCGCGCCCTCCTCGCCGCGGATTCGAGTGGCCGAATGCTGGAGCTCTATGCCGGCAGCGGCAACCTGACGGCTGTCCTCGGTGAGCGCCCCGGTTCGCTGCTCGCTGTCGAGAGCGAGCCACGTGCCGTGGCCCTGTTGCAGCGCAACCGTGCGCTGATCAGCGCCGAACTGGAGGTGCGCGAGCAGCCTGCCGCCGCAGCCGTCAGCGCGCTGCTGGCGCAGCAGGCGAAGTTCCCGCTGATCGTGCTCGATCCCCCGCGTGAAGGGGCACGCGAGCTCGTCGATGCGCTGGCGCAGCTCGGCGGCAAGCGCATCGTCTACGTTTCGTGCGACCCGATGACGCTGGCGCGAGACCTCGCGGGCCTAGCGCGGCGAGGCTACCGCACGACGAGCGTCCTTGCGCTCGACACCCTGCCGCAGACGCACCATTTTGAGATGGTGGCGGCGCTCGAGCGTACGCCCTGCGCCCACTGACGGACGCCTCGCGTCGAGCCCTGCGCGCCCGCGCAAGGGCACGGAGCCCGCGCGGGGCTGGCGGCGGCAGACCTCGGGTCACCGCGGCAACCTTGCTGGGACCTTGCTGGGACCTTGGTCGCGCGGTAGGAGTGTTGCCGTGGCGCGACCGCGCGAACGAGCTGCAGTGGAGTGCAAGGTTTCCCGGCGGCGGTGGTTCACCCTGGTCGTGCTGGGCTGGGTCTGTCTCGCGCGCTCGGTCGGCGCCGATCCGCTCGATCTCGAGCCGGCCGGCGTGGCGGCGTGGAGCGTGGCGCCCGCGACCGCTGCTGCTGCCTTTGATCGTGAAGGCGAATGGCGCGAGTGGTATCGCGCCCGCGTGCAGTGGCGGCAGGGCGTTCGCCAGCTGAGGCTGGACCGCGCGCGCAATCGCCGCATTGCGTTGCTCCTGCGCCAGCGCGGAGCGTCGCTCCGCGGCACCTTGTCAGGTCAGCGGCTGGACGCGGGAAGTCGGCGGCTTTCGGCCGAGAGCGGGGGATCCTGGGTCACGGGTGGCGTCGGCCAGCGGCCCACCCGCGGGCCCTCGTCCGGCCGTGGTCGCAGCGGATCGGCCCCGGCCGCGAGCGATGCCGAGGTGCCGATCGAGCTGTTACGGCGCCCGTCGAAGTAGGGGCGCGATGCCTGCCTCCGTCGCGCTGATGATGCGGGCGAGGCCTGGGGAGCGGAGCGATGGCTGCTGCAGGTGACGCGTATACGACCTTGCTGCGCGATCTGGCCGCCGGTAAGCGCGCGGCGGTCTATTACCTCTGCGGTGAGCCTTATCCGCGCGACCACCTCGCCGACGCGTTGCGCCGGTCGGTCGTCGGTGGGGCGCTCGAGGGCTTCAACTTCGACGCGCTGCGGGCCAAGGAGGCCGGCGTGTCAGGCATCATGGCAGCCGTGCGCACGGTGCCGATGTTGGGCGGGCAGCGCCTGGTCCAGGTCCGCGAGGCCGACGCGCTGACGGCGGAAGATCTCGCCCAGTTGATTCCCTACCTCGAGAACCCGTCGCCCTTTGCGGTGCTCTTGCTGCTCGCAGACAAGGCGGATCTGCGGGCCAAGTTCTTTCTGGCGCTGAAGAAGCACGGGGTCTTGCAGCGCTTCGAGCCCTTGCGCGAGCGGCAGGCGGCCTCCTGGGTGGCGGCGGAGGCGCGGCGGACCGGTGTGCGCTTGGAGGCGGACGCCGCTGACCGTCTCGCCTCGGCCGTCGGCACGGATATGGGTCAGCTCGCCAGCGCGCTCGAGCGAGTGGCGCTCTACGTCGGTGACGCCGCCGCGCTTAGCGCCGACGATGTCGAGGAGGTCCTCGCGGATACGCGCCAGCGCTCGATTTTCGAGCTGACCAATGCGGTCGGGCACGGCCGGCGCCGTGAGGCCCTGGCTGTCTTGAGGCAGCTCCTCTTGTCGCGGGAGTCGGGCGTGCGGATCGTGGCGATGCTGGCCCGCCATTTACGGCAGGTCTGGTCGGTCAAGGAACTCGCGGCGAGCGGGGGGCCTGCCCACGCGGGCCTCGCGGCGCAGGCCGGCGTGCCCCCCTTCGCCGTAGCAGATCTCGAGCGCCAGGCCCAACGGCTGGCGCTTCCCCGGCTGGCCCAGATGCACGAGGCGCTGCGAGAGGCGGATCGGGCGCTGAAGTCGAGCCGCCTGCCCGAAGCCGTCGCGCTGGAGCAGCTCGTCCTGCGGCTCTGCCCACCCTCAGCCGCGGCGCAGCGCGTGGATAGCCGCACCTAGCCTGACTCAGACCACCGGTGGCGGCGCTCAGCGCTGCGCTGGATTGGACGTGCTCAGCGGCTGCCCCGGCGCCGACGTGCAGCCGACACGCAGCCGGATGGGCGGCGCGGTCGCGACTGACGCGAGATCCGAGCGCCCCTGCAGACAGCACGCGGCGGCGCGCGCAGAGCAGGGCGTTACTGCGTGGCGGGGAGGCGGTTGAATGCGCAGGTGAGGCGCGACACGAGGCGGGCAGCGCGCTGCCGCGGAATGATGCCCTTCTGAGCGCAGCGATCGATCAGCGGTAGAGCGGCGTTGAGGGCTGCTTGCGCCTCCGGCCGATCGCCCGTGCCCATGGCTAAACGTAGCCGCTTGATGTGGGTGCGCATCGAGGTCCTGAAGTGGCGGTGGTGGGCCTGCAGCTTGAGGCGCTGCCGGTTGCGTTTTTCCGCCTGCGGATGATTGGCCACTGCGTCTTCTCCCCTATCTCGTCCCGTGCTAAGAACCCGGCTGCCTTCGGCTGGCCGCGCTAGCGAGAAGCCCGGGAGCCGCCGAGCGGCGCACGCGGGATGCGAGCGCGAGCGCGCGAACGGAGGTGTCTCTAGCACCGCCGTTGACAGGGTGTCAAGCAAGGTGCCATGGCCCGCCTAGAACTGCCGGTGACCCGGATGCCGTCCGATACGCCCTCTGACATGCCCTTTGCTGGGCCCTTTGCTGGGCTTTCTGCTGGGCCCTCTGCTGGGCCCAAGAGCGGCCGGCCGGCGCTGGCCGACGCAGCTAGCGTAGCCGACGCAGCCAACGTAGCCGACGCAGCCAACGTAGCCGACGCAGCCAACGTAGCCGACGCAGCCAACGTAGCCGACGCACCCGACGCACCCGACGCAGGTGGACCCGCGGCCGGCGGGCGCCGGGGCCCATCTCTGGCGCGCGCGGCGGGGCTGGTCGGGGTCTTGACCTTGGCGAGCCGGATCCTCGGCCTGCTGCGCGACGCGGTGATCGCCGCTTACTTCCGCCGAGGCGCCACCGATGCGTTCTTCGTCGCCTTCACGATCCCCAACGTCCTGCGACGTCTGCTCGCCGAGGGGGCCTTGACGGTCGCCTTCATCCCCGTGTTGACCGAGTGCCGGCAGCGGCGCGGCGAGGCGGCGGCGCGGGAGCTGCTGGCCGCGACGCTCGGCGCCGCGCTCGTCGTCTGGATCGGCGTCTGCTTGCTCGGCATCGTCTTCGCGCCGCTGGTCGTACAGCTCTTCGCCTACGGCTTCAACGACGACCCACCCAAGCTCGCGCTCGCCGTGCTGCTGACCCGCCTGATGTTCCCCTTTCTGCTGAGTGTTGGCCTGGTCGCGCTGGCGATGGGCGCGCTGAATGCCGACGGCGACTTCGCCGCTCCGGCGGTCGCCCCCGCAGTGCTCAACCTGGTGATCATCGCGGCGATCCTCACGCTGGCACCGTGGAGCGCGTGGCTCGGTTGGCCGCCGATCGCCACCGCCGCCGTCGGCGTGCTGGTCGGCGGGGTGCTGCAGGCTGCCGTGCAGCTGCCCTCGCTGCGCCGGCGCGGCTTGTTGGTGCGGCCGACGCTCGGCTTCGGCAACCCGGAGGTGCGGCGCATCGGCGCGTTGATGGTGCCCTCGATCTTCGGCCTCGCGGTCTACCAGCTCAACGTGATCCTGATGCGGCAGTTCGCCTCGTTCCTGCCCGAGGGTGTGATGAGCGCAATCTACTACGCTCAGCGTTTGATCGAGTTCCCGCTGGGCATCTTCGCGGTCGCCGTGGCCACCGTGACCATGCCCGGCTTCTCAGCGCAGGCCAGCGCGGGTGAGTTCGAGCGGCTCAAGCGCAGCTTCAACGAGTCGCTGCGGCTCGTGCTCTTCGTGATGTTGCCGGCGAGCAGCGGCTTGGTGGCCTTGGCGCTGCCCCTGACGGCGGTGCTCTTTCAGCGCGGGGCCTTCACCCATGCAATGGCGCACGAGACCGCGTCGATGTTGGTGGCCTTCTCCGCCGGGATGTGGGCGGCCGGCGGCGTGCGCCAAACCGTGCCGGTGTTCTTTGCCCTGCAGGACACGCGAACGCCGGTCGTGGTGTCGTTGCTGTCGCTGCTGATCTTCGTTGCGGCCGCGCTTGGCTTGCGCGGCACGTTCGCCGGACCCGGTCTGGCGCTGGCGGTGGCGATCTCGTCGGTGGTGAACTTCGCGCTGCTGCTGCTCGCCTTGCGGCGACGGCTTGGTCGGCTCGAGCTGCGCACGCTCAGCGGCTCGATGATCCGGGGCCTGCTCGCCTCCGCCGGATCGGCCGCGGCCGCGGCGGCCCTCGCGCGCCTCGGTCGGTGGGAGGAGGGCAGTCACCTCTGGCTCAACCACGCCGTGTTGCTGGCCGCGGTGCTGGTCGGTGCGCTGGTCTTCTTCGTGCTGGCCGTGCTGCTGCGCTGCCCTGAGCTGCAGCAGATCGTCGCCGTGCTTCGGCGCCGGCGCGCGCGGCGCTAGGCAGCGAGGGGGCAACGGGGCGCGCACGCATCGCGGCCGGCGCGGGCGGGTCGCGATAAATGCAGACGCCCTAACTTGGCCAGAGCCGGTCGAGGAGGGCCGAGGCTTCGTCGGGCGCCGCGGCCTTTGCTGCCTCCGTCTGGTCGGCGCTGGCCGGGGTGCTCGGCGCGTTGCTCGGCGCGTTGCTCGGAGGGCGCGACTCGCACTCGATCGCGCGCACGCGCTGCGCAAAGCGGTTGTTGGCGTCGCGCAACGCCTGCTCGGGCTCGACGCCGTGCAGTCGTGACCAGTCCGCGATCGCCAGCAACAGCTCGCCCGCGGCCACCTGGGCGCTGACGCTGGGCGCAAGGCCACGCTTGGCGGGCGCGTCGGTGGTTGGCATCGCGGCGTCCGCCTGCGCGAGCGTGCGCTCGATCCGTGCCCGTGCCGCAGCCGCATCGCGCAGGGATAGGCCCAGTCGGGCGGCTTTTCGGGTCAGCTCATGGCTGCGCTGCAGGGCCGGGAGCGCGCCAGGGACGCCGTCGAGCACGCTGCTGCGCTGCTCCTTGCCTGGCTCCGTCGCCTTGATGCGCTCCCAGTTGACCAGCACCTCGTCGGCGTCGCGCACCGTCGCCTCGCCGAAGACGTGCGGATGCCGGCGAATCAGCTTGTCGCCGATGCTGCGGACGACGTCGTCCAGCGCGATGCCCGCGAGCGCCGCCTGAAAGACGATCTGCAGCAACAGGTCGCCCAGCTCCTCGCAGTGCTGATCGCGTCTGCCGGCGTCGATCGCCTCGAGCACCTCGTAGGCCTCTTCGAGCAGGTAGGGTCGTAGGGTCTGCAGCGTCTGCTGCTGGTCCCAGGGGCAGCCACCGGGGCCGAGCAGCCGTTGCATCAGCGCCGCCAACCAAGGCAGCGTTGCGCCATTCGCCGGCGGCGAGCCAGGTGCGGCCTCGCCGTCGCGCAGCGCGCCCGCTTGGCCAGCTCGGGGCCTCAGGTCGCGGGCGGGTCCATCGTCAGCGGCATCCATCGGTCTTGCCCGTCTATTCCCTTCTGATACATGGTGTCAATCAGGACGCTGAATTGGGGTGAGGAACCGTGCTGACGCCGGAAAATGTCCGCGAGAAGGTGAGCTTCGACGACAACGGACCGCTCGGGCAGCTGCTCGGCGTCGGCGGTCGTCACCTCAAGATCATGGCGCGGGAGATGGGCATCGAGCTGCACGCCCGGGGCAACGAAATCACCTTGGTGGGCGCGCGTGCCCAGGTCCAGCTCGCGACGACGCTGCTCGCCCAGCTCTATGCGCTGGCGCGGCGCGGGATCAGCTTCGATGGTGGCGATCTCCTGCGCGCGGTGCAGGCGGTCCAAGGCGGCAATCCGATCGACCTGGCGGCGATCTTCGCCGATACCCTGGTCGTCACGCCAAACGCGCGCGTGGGACCGAAAGGGCCGACGCAGAAGCGCTACGTCGACGCGATACGCGGGCATGACATTGTCTTCGGCATCGGACCCGCAGGCACGGGCAAGACCTACCTGGCGATGGCGATGGCGGTCGGTGCGTTGCTCAAGCAACAGGTCAAGCGCATCATCCTGGCGCGTCCCGCGGTCGAGGCCGGCGAGCGTCTCGGGTTTCTGCCCGGTGACCTGATGGAGAAGGTCAATCCCTATCTGCGCCCACTCTACGACGCGCTGCACGATATGCTCGACGCTGAGCGCGTCCAGGAGATGATCGGTCGGGGCCAGGTCGAGGTCGCCCCGCTGGCGTTCATGCGGGGTCGTACGCTCAACAGCTCGTTCGTCATCCTCGACGAGGCGCAGAACGCGACCAGCGACCAGATGCTGATGTTCCTCACCCGCCTCGGCTTCGACTCGAAGGCGGTGGTGACTGGTGACGTGACGCAGATCGACCTGCCGATCGGCGCGCAGAGCGGCTTGGTCGAGGTGGAGGAGCTGCTGCGCGGAATCGAGGGCATCGGCTTCGTGCAGTTCACCGATCGCGACGTGGTGCGGCACCCGCTGGTGCAGCGGATCATCAAGGCCTACGAGGCGCGACCCCAACGACGCGGCTGACCGCGCAGCGCCCCACCGCCCGGTGAAGCCCCGCTGCGCAGGGGGGCTTTACAGTTGGCAGTTGGCGCGCCCATGCTGGAGCCAACCGATGCCTCACTCCTCCCAGCCTCCTGCCGCGGACGGCCGCTCGTTCTCACGGGCGCTGCGGACGCTGCCGCTCCGCTTGATGGTGCGGATCGACCGCGCCCTCGAGCGCCCCGCGCTGCGCGGGCTCGTGCTCTTTGCGCTCGCGGCGGCCCTCGCCCTGGTCATCGGTGGCGCGGTAGGGCGCTCGCGGACGGTCTGGCGCAATCTCCGAGTCGGCGCCCGCGCCCAGATGAACATCAAGGCCACGCGCTCGTTCAGCTACCAGGTTGGCGAGGAAGAGCTCGAGCAGCGGCGCCAACAGGCCGCGGCGAAGGTCCTCCCGGTGTTCGACTACCACACGGATGCCTCGGCGGTCGTGTTGGCGCGAATCAATCAGGCCTTCGACAGCATGACGGGGGCCGCGGCGGGTCACGACGATGTCGCGGCCGAGCCACGGCGGGGCGGCGCGGGCGACGGGCCGCAAGATGCTCCGCGCTTCTCGCGGGGGCGGATGACCTCGCAAGAGCGCGAGCGCTTCGCGCGCGTCGTGCAGGCTGACGTGGCGCCGCGGGTCTTTGATCGGCTGGTCGAGGCGCGCTTTGCCGCTGAGGTGCGGGCGCTGGTGATCATGCTCTTGGGGTCCGCGCTCGATAACCTGGTGATCAGCCACCAGGCGGCGCTCGAGCCCTACCTCGGCGGATCGCTGACCCTGCGCCCGTTGGTCAGCGGTCGGCCGAGCAATCGCCCCGAGCAGCGCTTGAATCAACTCGATCGCATCCGCGATCTCGAGCAGATACGCGAGCAGGTGCGCCACCTGGCCAAGATCCACGGCACGTCCTTCGCCCCGCCGCTGCGGCGGGCCGTCGTCGAGCTGGTCGAGAGCACGCTGGTGCCGAACGTCAGCCTGAACGTCGGCGAGACCCGCCATCGCGAGGAGGACGCGCGGCGCCGGGTCGCGCGCCAGCCGATTCCGATCGTCGAGGGGCAGGTGCTCGTCCCAGACGGCGACGCGATCACCGCGCAGCACCTGCGCGTGCTGCGCGCGATGGCGGGCGATGAGGGTAGCGGCGCGACGGCGGTGGTCGTTGGCAGCGGATTGCTGCTGCTGGTGCTGCTGGTCACGCTGGTCAGCCTGGCGGAGCGGCAGTTCCAGCGGTTCATCCGGCACCCTCGCGACCTGCTGGCGATGGGCTTGCTCCTCGTGCTCTTCTTGGTCCTCGCGCGCCTCGGGCTACTGCTCCACGGACCGATCGCCCCGGGCTTCGCGCCGATCGAGGCCTTCCTGGTGCCGCTGGCCGCGGGCGCCGTGTTGGTGCGCCTGCTGATCACGGCCGAGGCTGCGGCGATTTTCGCGGTGACCGCGGCGCTGCTCGCGGGGCAGATCTTCGAGCGCAATCTTGCGCTCACGATCTTCTATCTGGTCACCGGCATCAGCGCAGCGTCGAGCGTAAGGATCATCCACTCCCGCCTGACCGTTTTCAAGGCGGGCCTGCTGGCGGGTCTCTTCGGCGCCTTCACCGTGCTCTGCCAGCGGCTGCTGGGCCTCGGGGGCGTCGCTGCCGAGCAGGTGGATTCGGCGATGCTAGCGGCCGCCGGAGGTGGCGTGCTCTCGGCGTTGCTGGTGCTCGCGCTGCTGCCGGTGCTCGAGTGGGCGTTCGCGTATACCACCGAGATTACGCTGCTCGAGCTGGCCAATCCCAATCATCCGCTCCTGCGTGAGCTGATGCTCAGGGCGCCCGGGACCTACCATCACAGCATGGTGGTCGGCAGTCTCGCCGAGGCGGCCTGCGACGCGATCGGAGCCAACGGGCTGTTGGCTCGCGTGGCCGCCAACTACCACGATGTCGGCAAGCTCAAGAACGCGCCCTATTTTGCCGAGAACATGCGCGCGGCCGACAACCCGCACCATCGGCTGAAGCCGTCGATGAGTGGGCTGATCGTCCGTAACCATGTGCGTGACGGGATCGAGATGATGTCGCAACATGGCCTTCCGCAGCTCGTGATCGACACGGCCTCGCAGCATCACGGTCGCGCGATGATTTCGTTCTTTTATCATAAGGCGATCGAGCAGCAGGATGCCGACGACGAGGTCGTCGAGGAGGATTATCGTTATCCGGGGCCGCGCCCGCAGTCGCGGGAGGCGGGCGTGCTGATGCTGGCCGACGGCGTCGAGGCCGCGGCGCGAAGTCTGAGCGAGCCGACGGCGGATCGGGTCCAGGCCTTGGTCCAGCGGATGATCAACAAGCAGTTCACGGATGGGCAGCTCGACCACTGCGACGTGACCCTGCGCGACCTCCATTCGATCGCCCGAAGCTTCATGCAGGTGCTCGGTGGGATTTACCACGTGCGTCCGACCTATCCATGGCAGCGCAACGAAGAGGCAAAGCGTGCCGAGGAGCTGCGAGGCGGCAAGGAAGCGCGTCGTCGCGATGCCCCGCCGCCGCCGCCGGCAGCCGCGCAGCGATCGGCCACCGGCTCGCTGCGCTCCAGTGAGCGCGCTGGCCAAGGAGCGGGCGAGGACGCGGAGCGGGCTGCGGTGGTCGTCATGACGCCCGGCGGCGCCGGCGGCGAAGGGGCTAGCGCTGTGCTGGTCGAGGGCGGTGGGGCAGAAGATGGCGCGACAGGCAGACAGGGCAAGAGCGGCGATGGTGCTCCTCAGGGTGAAGGGACGGGCGCGGCAGCGGCTGGACCGGGTGGCGCGGGCGCGATTGAGGCGCCGGATCGTCCGGATATCAAGCGCCTCGGTCTCAACTGAGCGCAGTGCCGAGTGGACCGTCTGGCTGACCGACGACGACGAGATCCGAGCGCTGAATCAGCGCTTCCGCGGCCAAGACCGGACGACTGACGTGCTCTCGTTTCCACTCGGCCCGTGGCCCGCGGAGCTCGCGGAGCTGGCGGGCGGGCCAACTGAGCTGCTGCTCGGTGACGTCTTCATCTCGGTCGAGCAGGCCGAACGCCAGGCTCCAGAGCGCGAGCTGGAGCCGGAGCTGCTGCGTCTCGTCGTGCATGGCCTCTGCCACCTGCGCGGCCATGACCATCAGCGGGCCGGTGACGCGCGCCGCATGCGGCTGGCGGAGGAGGAGCTGCTGGCGGCGATTGGAGTCGAGCTCGGGCTCGTGACGCGTGCGGCTCGGGTCGCGCGCGCTGCGCTGCTAGCGGTTGCCGCGCTCGCAGCAGCAGGCAGCGCTTGTGCGAGCGGCCAGCGTAAGCTGGACACGCTCGATGCGCCCGCGCGCGCCCGCTTCTCCGCGTGCCAGGCGGACGTCTTGCGGCAGCTCTGCCCCGCAGGTCAAGCGCCCGCCGACGGCGACTGCAGCGAGCACGCCGCGTCGATCTACGCGGGCGAGGAGCCGACGGAGCGCCGGCGCTGGCTGATCGACCTTGGGTGCTCTCGCGAGGCACTCGACGGCGCCGAGCGCGCGCTCCGCCGGAGCCGGACTGACTAGCATCAGGAAAAGTGCGGTCGGGCCACGGCTGGAGGGTGAGTCGCGCGGGGGCTGGAGGGTGATTCGCGCGGGCTGCCGTGGAGGCTGCCCGCTACTGCGGCGCGGAACTACTCGCTGACCTCGGGCTCCGCCGACTCCCCGGGTGTGCTCGCCGGGCCGCCGGGCTGCGACGGTGCGCGATCCCAGGCGTCGACGCGGCCGTCTCCGTCGCGGTCGTAGCCGATGCGATCGAGCTGCCCGCCCTCGTGGTACTCCCAATAGTCGATACGCCCGTCGCCATTGGTGTCGCGCTCGACGCGGGCCAGGACGTTGTCCTCGTAGTGCCGCCAGACGTCGGTCTTTCCGTCGTGGTTGCTGTCGAGCTCCTGGCGTACCAGCTTGCCTCCGCGACGATGGGTTACGAGGTCGACGCTGCCGTCGAAGTCGAGGTCAATCTGTTCCGTCGCCAGATTTCCCTCGTCGTCGTAGAGGCTCCACGAGTCCTTGCGCCCGTCGAAGTTCAGGTCGCGCTCCTTGCACGCCAGCGTGTCGATCTTCGCCCCGCCGGCGATCCGCGTGACGTAGAGCTTCCAGACGTCGGGCTGGCGGTCCTCGTTGAGGTCGAGCTGGACCAAGCGCTTGCCGCGCACGTCGCAGCGCGACGCTCCGTCGACCCCGGCAATTGGGTTGGCCACAGCGCGCCGCAGGGGCCCATCGGCGGCGGAGGCTCCGCAGCCAGCGGCGAGGAGAGCGCCGACGAAGAGCGCCGGCATGCCCCTGTAGCCCGGCATACCCCGGCAATAGGGTCGACGCGTCGTGGTCCCGCGCGCCGGAGCGTCCGCGTTGTGGTGTCTTCGGCAGCGGGTGGCAGCGGCCGGAGGCAAGGACCTCTCCGCTGTCGCTGATGAGCTTGCAATCGTCGCCTCAGGCATGAAAGGACGCTCCTCTAGGGCGGGTGTAGCCGCAGCACGTTAGCCCGGTCGCGGCTGACACGCAAGCGGAGCGGCCAGCTTTCATTGCCAATACGCGCGACTAGCGCAGCGGACCGGTAGGGGCCGAGGGTCGCCGGCCGGCCCCGCGCGCGCGCGCTAACGCTCGCCTGGCGCCGCCGCGGTGCGCACCGCGCGTTGACAGTGCCGGAGGGGCCCACTATGTTCCGCGGCCGCAAGCCCATGATGCCCCTCGACCTCATTCGCAACTTCTCGATCATCGCGCACATCGATCACGGCAAGAGCACGCTGGCCGATCGCTTGCTCGAGGCCTGCGGTGCGCTGCAGGAGCGCGAGCGGCGCGAGCAGTTCCTCGATCAGATGGAGCTCGAGCGCGAGCGCGGCATCACGATCAAGGCGCAGACGGTGCGACTGCACTACAACGCGCGTGACGGCCAGCGCTATTTGCTCAACTTGATCGACACGCCCGGCCACGTCGATTTTCAGTATGAGGTCTCGCGGAGCCTGGCCGCCTGCGAGGGCGCGTTGCTCGTCGTCGATGCGACGCAGGGGGTCGAGGCTCAGACCGTCGCCAACGTCTACCTCGCGGTCGATCAGGGGCTCGAGGTCTTCCCCGTGCTCAACAAGATGGACCTGGCCAGCGCTGATGCCGAGCGGGTCAAAGCGCAGATCGAGGAGATGCTCGGGCTTCCGGCCGACGACGCGGTGGCCGTCAGCGCCAAGGAGGGGCGAGGGATCGCCGAGGTCCTGGAGGCGATCGTCAAGCTCGTCCCGCCGCCCGTGGCGGATCGCGCGGCACCCCTGCAGGCGCTCGTCTTCGATAGCTGGTACGACAGCTTCCGTGGTGTGGTGATGCTCGTGCGCGTCAAGGCCGGCACCCTGCGCCAGGGTGAGCGCGTCGCGCTTTGGTCGACGAAGAGCGCCTATCAGGTGCAGGAGATCGGCGTCTTCACGCCGCACTACACCAAGGTCGAGGTGCTCCCCGCTGGCGAGGTCGGCGTGATCGTCGCCGGGATCAAGGAGATCGGCGAGGCCCGCGTGGGCGACACGCTGACGCACGAGGCGCGGCCTTGTTCAGCCGCGCTGCCGGGCTTCAAGGAGATCAAGCCCGTCGTCTTCGCCGGGTTGTTCCCCAGCGACTCCCACGCCTACGGAGATCTGCGCGAGGCGCTGGGCAAGCTGGCGCTCAACGACGCTTCCTTTACCTACGAGACCGAGACCTCGGAGGCGCTGGGTTTCGGCTTTCGCTGCGGCTTCCTCGGCCTGCTGCACATGGAGATCGTGCAGGAGCGGCTGGAGCGGGAGTTCGATCTCGACCTGGTGGTGACGGCACCGTCGGTGCGCTATCGCTGCCAGCTCGTCGACGGCGAGGTGGTCGAAATCGACAACCCGTCGCGGATCCCCGACCCGGGTCGTCTGACCGCCGTGGAAGAGCCGATTATCACGGCGACGGTGCATAGCCCCCAGGAATACGTCGGTCCGATCCTGCGCCTCTGCGAGGACAAGCGCGGGGTACAGAAGTCACTGAGCTATCCGTCGAAGGAGCGCGTGGTGGTGGTCTACGAGCTGCCGCTCGGCGAGGTCGTGACCGACTTCTATGATCGACTGAAGAGCGCCACGCGCGGCTACGCTTCGCTCGATTACGAGCTGGCCGGCTTCCGCGGCAGCGACCTGGTGCGGCTCGACATCCTCGTCAACGGCGACCGGCTCGACGCGCTGTCGATGGTCTGCCACCGCGACGTCGCGTACTATCGAGGTCGGGAGCTCTGTCGCAAGCTGAAGGATCTGATCCCGCGTCAGATGTTCGAGGTCGCGATCCAGGCCGCGCTGGGCAGCCGGGTGGTCGCGCGTACCACCGTCAAGGCGCTGCGCAAGAACGTCACCGCGAAGTGCTATGGCGGCGACATCACGCGCAAGCGAAAGCTGCTCGAGCGCCAGAAGGAAGGGAAGCGGCGCATGAAACAGGTCGGCAGCGTCGAGATCCCCCAGGCGGCCTTCCTCGCCGTGCTCAAGCTCGATGACGGTGAGGGGCGGCGGTAGCGCGATGCGGGCGCCGCTGAGACGCTGTTGGGGTGGCTACGCGCGCTGGCGGCGGCGGCGCTTGTTGCGGCGCGATGCGGGCTTGCTGCTCAGGGAGACGCGGCGCTTGCTGCGCCGCTATGGCCATCGGCTCAAGGAGACGGCGGGCGACCGGGTGCTCAAGGCGGCCGACGCGCTCCGGCAGGCGCGTGACGGCGACGACCTCGAGTGCTTCGCCGAGCGGCTCGGTGAGCTCGACGAGCTGCTCGACAAGCATCTGGCCTTCGGCCGCAAGTCAACCTTGCGCGAATACGCCGAGAGCATCGGCGTCGCCGTGCTGATCGCCCTCCTGTTGCGGGCCTTCGTCGTCGAAGCGTTCAAGATTCCGAGCGGGTCGATGATTCCGACGCTGCGTGTCGGTGACCATATCTTCGTCAGCAAGTTCATCTACGGCGTGCGCGTGCCCTGGACGCACCTCAAGTTCTTCACCGCCTCGCCCGCGCGCGGCGAAATCATCGTCTTCATCTTTCCCGGCGATGAGAGCAAGGACTTCATCAAGCGAGTGGTCGCCGTCGCCGGCGACACGGTGGAGCTGCGCCTCGACGGACCCTTCGTCAACGGACTCCGTGTCGACGGGCATGTCATCGAGCGAAGGCCGGTCGACCGCGCGTGCGCCTATCTCGACGTCGAAGAGGGCCAAGCGAGCGGCGAGACGCGGGAATGCCGCGCCTTCATCGAGCAGAACGACGGGCAGCGCCATTATGTGCTCAAGCATGTTGTCGACCAGGGGTCGGCCGAGCTGCCCCTCGAGGAGTATTGGGCCGATCCGCGCTGTCGCTTTCGCGAGCGGCTGCTGCGGCCCTTCCGGGTGCCCGAGGGGCACGTCTTCGTGATGGGGGACAATCGCGACAACAGCCAGGACGGGCGCTGCTGGGGCTTCCTGCCGCTGGAGAACATCAAGGGCAAGGCGCTCTTCATCTGGTGGTCGCGGTCGACCGCCGAGGGAATTCGCTGGCGGCGGCTCTTTCGTCCAGTGCACGGCCTGCGCCGCGACGAGCCGCTGACCATCGCCGCGCCGCCGGAAGAAGCCCGCGCCCCGCAGCCGCCCGCCGGACTGCTAAGGTAGGCCGCCAGGGTAGGCCGCCAGGGTAGGCCGCTAGGGTAGATCGGGCTCCGCCGTCGGGTCGAAGGGGGGCAGGTCGCCGGGGTGCAGCACCGCGAAGAGATCCGGGCTGAGAAACGCCAGCGGGCTCGCGCGCTGCGCCGCCAGCGCGCGATCGGCCTCATGCGCGAAGTCGACCGCCTGGCGCCCGAGCAGCTGTCGCAATTTGCTGGCAATCTGTTGCTTGGTCGCCGTGTCCTGGGTCACGACGTAGAGTTCGCGCAGGTGGTGAATCGCCAGCTCGCGCTCGCCTTGCTCGCTGTAGACCGAGGCGGCCAGGTTCGGCAGCCACGCGAGCTCGGTGCCGATCAGTGCCGCGCGTCGCACCCAGTCCGCACCCAGTCGGCGCCAGCGCGCGCGTTGCTGGGGTGTGGCGGGTCGCAGCTCGGAGATGTAGGCGCCGATGTGTAAGGGAAAGCGATACTCGTTCGGGTAGAGCCGGTGCGCCCGCTCGAGCAGGTGAATCGCGTGGAAGACGTCTTCGTTGGTTTGATGGCTGCCGCGACTCATCATCATCGCGGAACCGAAGCGGTAGATCGCCTTGAAGTGCGGGTCGAGCGTCAGAATGCTGTCGAGATAGCGTTCCAGGTAGGCTAGCTCACCGTCGCTGAAGGCGTGATCGGCGAAGTACGCGATCGTGCGCACCCACAGCAGGTCAGCGACGACCTCGTCGTAGCCGAAGGCCAGGGCGCGCAGGACGGGCGCAGGTGGCAGCAGATAGGCCTCGCCCGGGACGCTACGCGTGGCGCGTTGATGGCGCTCGAGCGCCAGCTCGACGACGCCGAGCAGCGGGAGCAGGGTGATGAGCGCGGCGCCGCTGAGGGCGCCGCGCAACCAGCGTGGATGACGCATCAGGCGGGAGAGTACACCGGGACGGGGCGGAGGATCACTCGATCTCGTTGCTGATGATCGGGCCCTTGACCGTTACGCCGCCCTCGGTGTCGACGTGACCGCGGATCTCGAAGCTCGACTGGGTCGTGTCGCAGTCCAAGTCGCCGATCGCCTTTGCGGTGTAGACCGAGGCCGAGCTGGTGGCGGACGTGTCCCAGTACCACTGATAGTAGTGCGGGTCGGTCAGGCCGAAGTGCAGCTCATGCCAGGGCGAGCTGGCCCAGTCGGCGGTGGCGGGCGTGCACTTCGGGGCGGTGGCCTGGGCGCAGCAGGCCGTGGCCGGCGAGGTGGTCGCGGCGCCGGAGGTCGGGAAGGACTTGGGCGCGATGTTACCGTCACTGTCGTAGTGGTCGGCCTGGAAGTACTGCGTCGCGCCGACCTTCAGCTTGTCGAGACCCTCGGTGGCCTCGACCGTCTTCGACTTGCGCAGGTACTTGACGAAGGCCGGGATGGCGACCGCCGCCAAGATGCCGATGATCGCGACGACGATCATCAGCTCGATGAGGGTGAACCCCTCTGTCTTCCGTTGTCTGAGTCTGTTCAGCATCGCTTCCTCCTGTGGCTGCTATGGACCGTCTGGTCCGGATGTAATCGACCCGACATGGGTCGTCTATCACCGCTAATCACAACGCTAATCACTCACCCTCGTTCCAGCGCACGATCGAGCCGCGCGCGCTGCTCGAGGCCACGATCGTGCAGTTGCTGATGCCGAGCGGACCGCCGGCACAGCCGCCAGTCGCGTAGCTGGCATCGCCATTGAGGTCCCCGTGGCCGATCACGTAGTACCAGGCGTGGGGGTCGAGGGGGCCGCCCGCGGTCGGTTGCGCCGGAATGCCAAGCAGCGGCGCTATCGCGTCGAGCGCGTGACCGCCCGCCGGGTTGCTGGCCACGACGGAGTAGGCGAAGTAGCTGGTGTCGGACTCGGGGCGCGCCCCGAGGGTTACCCACTCCGCGGGAATCGCGGTCCAGGGCTTGGCGGTGGGTTCCGCGCCAGCGCCGCCGAGCGGGGGATAAAAGCCCGCCGAGGTGCCGACGTAGGTGCCCCACTGCTGGAAGTAGGATTCCTCGCGAGCCTGGATGCGCGACACGAACTCCTGCGCAGCGACGAGTCGCCCCGACCGGAGGTGGCGCTGGTAGCCGACGAGTGAGAGCGTGGCCAGCACGCCGATGATCACGACGACCATCATCACTTCGATCAGGGTGAAGCCGCCGGTCGTGGCCACAGCGCGGGCAGAGCGGCGGCGCAGGCCAGCCGCAGGCGGGCCGCCGTAAGACGACTGCGCTCTGGTTATGTTGGTCTGCTGACGCATAGTGTCTCGGGCGAAATCAACAGCAAGAAAGGCGCCAGGTCGGATGGTGGCCTGCTCACGCCGCCAAGCCTCCGAGATCACGCGGACCGCCCCTTCCTGCCGGGTGCCGCGAGTCTAATGCAGACCGTGCGCGTGACAAAAAATGTCACCGCCCTGCCGCGAATCGTCAGCGCGATGGTCGATGTCAGGGCTTCGGCGTATCGGCTTCACCGGCGAGCGAGTACTTGGCCAAGCGGTAGCGCAGCGAGCGCAGGCTGAGGCGCAGCAGCTGAGCAGCCTCGGTGCGGGTACCGGCCGTGCGGTCGAGGGCCTGCTGCAGCAGGGCGCGTTCGATGGTCCCGATGTGGGCGTCGAGGTCGAGGCCGTCCGCCGGCAGTGTCGCGTCGCCCACATCGGGACCATCGCCGGCAAAGGCGGCGGGACGGAGCTCGGGTAGCACGGCGACGCCGATCTCGTCGCCCGCGGTGAGCGTGACCGCGCGCTCGATCAGGTTCTCCAGCTCGCGGACGTTGCCCGGGAAGTCGTAGTCGCAGAGGCGGGCGAGCGCGGCGGCATCCAGACCGCGAATTGGCCGTCCTGCCTCCGCGGCGTGTTTGCGCACGAAATGCTCGGCCAGCAGCGGGATGTCCGTTCGCCGCTGGCGCAGCGGCGGCAACTCGACCGCGATCACGTTGAGCCGGTAGTAGAGGTCCGAGCGAAAGGATCCGTCGCGGATCGCGCGCTCGAGGTTGCGGTTGCTGGCGGCGAGGATGCGCACGTCGACCGCGCGCTCGCTATTGCTGCCGACGGGCTTGATCGTCCGCTCCTGCAGCGCGCGCAGCAGCTTGACCTGGAGAGCGGTCGTCAGCTCAGCGATCTCGTCGAGAAAGAGCGTGCCGCCGTCGGCAGCGGTGAAGAGCCCCTCCTTGTTGCCGAAGGCGCCGGTGAACGCCCCACGTACGTGGCCGAAGAGCTCGCTCTCGAGCAGCGCCTCGGGAATCGCGCCGCAGTTGACGGCGACGAAGCTGCGCTCGTGACGCTCGCTCAGCGCATGTATGGCCCGCGCCAGGAGCTCCTTCCCGGTGCCGGATTCGCCGCTGATCAGGACGCTCGCACGGCTCGGTGCGACCCGGCGGACGAGCTCGAAGACCCGCTGCATCGGTGCCGATCGGCCGATCAGCTGATCGAGGTGAAAGCGGTCGCTGAGCTGTTGGCGCAGCACCTGATTGTCGCGCACGAGCCGCCGCTTCTCCAGCGCGCGCTCGAGGGTGACGAGCACCTCATCGACCTTGAAGGGCTTGGTCAGGTAGTCGTAGGCGCCGGCCTTCATCGCCTCGATCGCCGTTTCGGCGCTGGCGAAGGCGGTGATCATCACGACCTCCGTCGCCGGATGCTCGTGCTTGGCACGACGCAGGACCTCGAGTCCTCCGACCTGGGGCATGCTGAGATCGGTGATGACGAGAGCGAATTCGCGTTGGGCGAGGAGCTCGCAGGCCTCGGCACCGCCATCGACGGCTGTCACCTCGTACGATTGCCGTCGTAGCAGGATCTGCAGGAACTCGCGCATCGAGCGCTCGTCCTCGACCACGAGGATGCTGGCTGCGGTGCTCATGACAGTGGCGCTAGTATCGGTGGGCGATGCGTTACCCGTCAATGCGGCGCCGCGCGCGGTCGTTGACCGGCGGGCCGGCGCGGCCGTAGAACCCGGATGAAGGGCGCGGCGCTCGCGGGTGCGCCGCAAATGGAGGGCGCGTGAGTGAAGCGTTAAGGCAGCGAAGGGTGCTGGACGCGGCGGCGATGCAGCGGGTGCTGCGGCGGCTGGCGCACGAGATCGTCGAACGTGAGCAAGGCACGGCCGGGCTGGCGATCATCGGGATCCACACCGGCGGCGCGTATGTCGCGCGACGGCTGGTGGCGCTGATCGCCGAATGCGAGGGCGTCGCCGTGCCCCTGGGCGAGATCGACATCACGCTCTATCGCGACGACGCTCTGGCGGGGTTGCCGCGCCCGGTGATCGGGGCCACGCATCTGCCCTTCGAGGTGACCGAGCGCAAGCTGCTGCTGGTCGATGATGTGCTCTACACGGGGCGGACCGTGCGCGCGGCGCTCGATGCGCTCAATGACTACGGGCGACCGCGTCGCGTGCGCCTGGCGGTGCTGGTCGATCGTGGCCACCGCGAGCTGCCGATTCAGGCCGATCACGTCGGCGTTCGCCTCGAGACCGAGCCAGCGCAGCGGGTCGAGGTGCAGTTCGCCGAATGCCAGCAGGTCGACGCCGTGGTGCTGGAGCCTGCGCCGTCGCCGGCCCAGCCGGAGCGGCTCGCGCGGGGGTCGCTATGAGCTTTACGCAGCGCCATCTGCTCGATGTCGAGAGCCTCTCCGCGGAGGCGCTGAAGGCGATCCTCGACCTCGCCGACCGCTTTCTCGAGATCTCCGAGCGCCCGATCAAGAAGGTACCGACGCTGCGCGGTCGGACGGTGGTCAATCTCTTCCTCGAGCCGAGCACGCGCACGCGGGTCAGCTTTGAGATCGCGGAGAAGCGCCTGAGCGCGGATGCGGTCAACGTCAGCGGCAGCGGCTCGAGCACGAGCAAGGGTGAGACGCTGCTCGACACGGTCCGCAACCTCGAGGCGATGAGCCCGCAGATCGTCGTCATCCGTCATCGGGAGGCGGGCGCCGCGCATTTCCTCGCCGCCCGTATCGACGCGGCCGTCGTCAATGCCGGCGATGGTGCCCGCGCACCCGACCCAGGCGCTGCTCGACTGCGCGACGATTCGCCGGGCGAAGGGGCGGCTGGCGGGGCTCCAGGTGGCGATCGTCGGCGACCTGGCGCACAGTCGCGTGGCGCGCTCCGACATCGTCGCGCTGCGTCGCCTTGGCGCCCAGGTGCGCGTCACGGGGCCCCGCACGATGCTACCGCCTGGTCTCGCTGAGCTCGGGGCGACGGTGGTGCCGACCCTCGCCGCGGCGGTCGAAGGTGCGGACGTCGTCATCATGCTGCGGATTCAGGCCGAGCGTGCGGGTGGGCAGTGCCTCTTTCCGAGCACGCGCGAGTACGCGCGGACCTTTGGCCTCAACGCCGACGTGCTCGCCTCCGCCCATCCGGATGCCATCGTGATGCATCCGGGACCGATCAACCGCGGCGTCGAGTTGGCGTCGGAGCTGGCGGATGGCCCGCGTTCCGTCATCCTCGACCAGGTGACCTACGGAGTGGCCGTGCGGATGGCTGTGCTGTATTTATTGGCCGGTAGCCCGCCAGTGGAATAGTGAGCGTGGAATAGCCAGCGTCGCGCAGGCAGCGTCGCGGACGAGGGGGCGCCCCGCGAGCGGGCGGGCGGTGCTGGCGCGGCACTGCGCTGGCAGTACTCAGTCGTCGCTGCCGCTCATCCCGGCCGCGCGGAACACAAAATAGGCGAGCTGAAGCGCTGAGGTGATCAACGCGGCCACGTAGGTCAGCGCGGCGGCGTTGAGTACCTTGGCGACGCCGTCGCGCTCGTCGCCGGCAATGATGCCTGTCGTGGCCAAATGCACGCGCGCCCGGGTCGAGGCGTTGAACTCCACCGGCAGCGTCACCAACTGGAAGAGCACGACGCCAAGGAACGCCAGCACGCCGAGCCAGGCCAGGCCTGCGGCGTTGATCGCGAAGCCGATGCCGGAGAGCAGAAGCGCTGCGTTCGAGCCGAAGCTCGCGGGTCCGACCAGCCGCTGGCGGACTTGCATCAGGGCGTAGCCCTTGGCGTGCTGAAAGCACGTGGCCGACCTCGTGCGCCGCCACGCCGAGCGCGGCGAGCGAGCGGCCGTCATGGACGTCGGGGGAGAGCCGCACCGCACGGGCACTGGGGTCGTAGTGATCGGAGAGGAAGCCCTCGTGGCGCTCGACGGTCACGTCGCTGATATCGTGGCTGCGGAGCATTTGTCGCGCGACCTCGGCGCCCGTCAAGCCGGAGGCCGAGGGCACCGCCGAAAAGCGTTTGAAGGTGCTGCGGACCCGTAGGCTGGCCCAACCACCGAGCAGCAGACCGGGCGCCAGCACGAGCAGATAGATCGGATCGAAGAACATTGTCGAAACCTCCTCAAAGAGCGGCCTAAGCGTGCTCACAGAACCGTGCTTGTCAAGCTGCAGGGCTCGCTCGCCGGCGCCGCCCGCCGCCTCGCCGGCAGCGCGGCGAGAGCGCGCGGATGGCGGGAGCAGCAGCGGCGATGCTAGTGTAGGCTCTTCCGTCTGGCTTGGTCGACGATGAGGTGGGGCCGGTGACGCTGTGGGATCGCCTCCGTGGAATACTGCGACCCCTGCCGCCCGGCGGCGGTGAAGCTGGGGTTTTCGCCGCGGCGAGGCGTGCGTTGGACGCTGGGAAGCGCGATGAGGCGCAGGCGCTGCTGGTCGCCGCGCTCGCTGCGCCCCCCGCGTCGGCCGATCAGGCGCTTGCCCTCGGGCAGCTCCTCACCGAGAGCGGGGACCTCGAGCGGGCCCTGAGCGCCTACGAGCTTGCGCTCCAACTGGAGCCGACCTCGACCGAAGCGCCGGGCATGGTCGGTGTCACCCTGCTGGCACTGGGGCGAGCGGACGAGGGGCTCGATCAGCTGCGCGAGGCGGCGCGCCGCGCGCCCGGCCAACGCGACGTCTCGATTGGCTTGGCGAAGGCGCTGCTCGACCACGGGCGGCACGAGGAGGCCACCGAATACCTCCAGCAGGCCTTGCAGCTCGATCCCTCGAGCAGTCGGGCGCTCGTCTTGCTCGGCCACGCCTCTTGTCGGCTGGAGCGCTGGGACGAGGGCGTCGAGGTCCTGCGCAAGGCCGTCGCGCTATCCCCGGGCGACCCCGAGGCGCGGCTTGCGCTCGGGGTGGCGCTGGCGCAGAGCGGGGCGACGATGGAGGCGGTCGAGACCTTCGAGGCGCTGCTGGCCACCGCGTGGAACCCGCCTGTGGTGCTGGTCAACCTGGGGCTTGCCGTGCGGCAGAGCGGCGATCTGCGCACGGCGGATCGCCACCTGCGCGAAGCGGTGCGCCTGGCGCCGAGCTTCGCGCAGGCGCGAACCAACCTCGGCGTCAATCTGCTCGAGCAGGGTTCGGTGGCTGAAGCGGTGGTCGAGCTGACGCGGGCTACCGAGCTCGACCCCCAGGGGCCGGATGGGTTCTACAACCTCGGACTGGCGCTCGAGCGCGAGGGTGAAATCGCGCGCGCGCGCGCAGCGCTCGAGCAAGCCGCCGCGCTGAGCCCCGGGGATGCCAGCATCGACGAGAAGCTGGCGTCGTTGCGAATCGCGCTGCCGACCTCCGAGCAGCAGCAGCAGCAGCCTGCTCTTTCTCCGCTCCCCTCGCCAGGGGCTGAGCGCAACGCGGCGGCCACGGGGGCCACGGAGAGCGTGCGCGCCGCGACGAGCCCTGGCTTGCCGCGCGCCGCGAGCAGCGCGATGTTTGTCGGCACGCTCGAGACCTTTAGCATTCCCGAGCTGCTGGAGTTCTTTAGGGGCGGCCGCCGGACCGGCGTCCTCTTCATCTCGGCCGATAGCGGTGCGGCGGAGGTTCATCTCCGGGGGGGCAAGGTCGTGGCGGCTGCGGCCCCGGGCAGCGACGACCTTGCCGAGTTGTTGCGCGCACGCGCCGGCCTGAGCGACGATCAGCTAGGGGCGATGCTCGCTACGCGAGATCCCGCCGCGAGCGCGGCGCGCCTCGGGGAGCTGGTTCAGCGCTCTGGCATGATCCCCGAGCCGATGTTGGAGGAAGCTGTCGTGCAGCAGATCAAGAGTGCCATTGGGGCGGTGCTCGGGTGGACGCAGGGCAACTTCGCCTTCGACCCCGGCGCTGTCCCCTCCGTGGTGCCTGGCTTGGAGCTCGACGTTGGCCAACTCCTGCTCGCCATCATGTGCCAGCACGACGACGCCGAGCAGGATTGGGCCGAGGGCGGTGGGCTATGAGCACGCCCCGGGACCAGCATCCGACGCCGGTCATCTCGCCGGCGGTGGCGCAAGAGGCCATCGGGCGGGCGACAACGCCCGAGCCTTCCGCCGCGGCCACAGCGACGCCAAAGGCCGCGGCCACGCGGCCCTCGTGGGTCATGGCTGCCGACCCCGCGCTGGAAGCGCCCTTTTCCGTCGTGCCACGAGCCGCCAGCCGCCGGCGGGTGATCGTCGCGGTGGCGGTCGGTTTGTTCGGGGCGGTCGTGCTCGGCGGGGGAATCGCCTGGGTGCTGCTCGGCGGACCCGACGCGATGGAGCTCTACGTCAGGGCGAAGGCGCATAGCGACAACGGCGAGCTGACGCAGGCGCTAGCGCTCGTCGAGCGCGGCCGTCGCGGGGCCAGCGATCCGCGCGTCGTCGCCCTGTTGACGCAGCTCGAGCGCGAAATCAACGTGGCGCCGCGCCTGAAGATAGCCGAGCAGTTAATCGCCTCGGGACAGCTCGCGGCGGCGCGCCTGGTGCTTCAGCAGGCGCTGAAGAAGGCCCCGGAGAGCGATCGCGCGCGGGCCTTGCTCGAATCGACGCGCGCAGCGGTGGGCGACGGGCCTCGGAGCGCGCCCACCGGAGACGCAGCCCCCGCGGGGCAGGGGCAGGGCTCGGCGGAGGAGGGCCAGGCCCCGGCGACGGCCGCCCCCACGGCTACCGCCCCCATCGCTACCACCCGCTCACTGCCCGCGGTCGCACGACCGCGCCGCCCGCCGCCGACGCGCGGTCGTGCCACGATGCAGGAGCGGAGCCAGTCGCGGAGCGCCCCGACCCCGGTCGCCGCAGAGATGGAGGCGCCCTCCGGGCCACCGCCTGGCACCACGGTCGTTCGGGTGCGAGCCAGCGAGGCGTCGACGCTCAGCGTCGACGGCCAGGCGAGCGGAACGACCACGCCGGCGACGCTCTACCTCGCGCCCGGGATGCACCGCGTCGAGGCACGGGGCGCGGCCGACCCGACGCTGAGGGTCGAGCGGCGAATCATGGTTTTGGCGGAGGTGCCCGTGACGATCGACCTGCAGCTACCGTCGCGCGTGCCGGCCAAGCGCACGATCGACCCGGCGAACCCCTATCGCGAGGAGAAGTGACGTGCGAGCTGCGACAACCCTACTATTGTCAATCGTGTTGGGGTGTGCGCTGTTTACCATCTGCCCCCCTGGCGCGCTCGCCCAAGGGACCCAGAAGCCCGCCGCGGAGCACTTCGCACGCGCCGTCGCGCTCTTCAACGAAGGCGACCTGCGCGCCTCCTTGGTGGAGTTTCAGAAGGCCTACGAGCTCTCACCAAACCCCAGCGTGCTCTACAACCTCGGCCAGGTGCACTTCCAGCTCCAGGAGTACGCGGCTGCGTTGAAGGCCCTCAGCCGCTTCCTGGCGGAGTCCTCGCCGAGCGCGGCCAACCGCGCTGATGCTGAAACGACAGTTCAGACGCTCCGCAAGCGCGTGGGGCGAATCTTCGTCCGGAGCAACCTCGAGGGCGCGGAAATCGCGGTCGACGACGAGGTCGTCGGCCGCAGCCCCTTGACGACGCCGGTGGTCGTCAGCATCGGCCGCCGCCGGATCTCCGCCCGCGCAGGCGGGTACGTGCCCGCGACGCAGGTGGTGGATATCGCCGGTGGCGACACCGTGACGATCCGCCTCGACCTCGCGGCTGCCGCTGCGGGGCTGGCGCGCGGGGGCGCGGCGGGGAAGACGGAGCCGGTCGATCCCCTGGCTCGGCGTAGGACCTGGCGCATCGTGTCGTGGACCACGACCGGTGTGCTGGCGGGGGCCGCCGTCGCGGCGGGGGTGCTGGCGCTGATGGCCAGCGCCGATCTCAAGGCCGAGCGCGATCGCTTCGGTGCGACGGCCGAGCGCCTGACGCGCTACGCCGACCGGTCGCAGGGCTTCGGCCTGGCGACCGACGTGCTGACGGGCGCCGCGATCGTGGCGGGTGGGGTTTCGCTCTACCTGCAGCTCAGCGCCCCGGCGGGCGCCGAAGGGCGGTCCCGCAGGAGCGCGGGGGCCAGCAGCGTCGCGCGAGATGCCGTCGGGCTCAGGGTGTCGCCGACCAGCGTAGCCTTGACCGGCAGCTTCTGAGGGCCTGGCGCAAGGCCCCGAGAGAGATTTCACTGCGCCTGTGGGTGCAGTGCCGCTTCGGTTCCTCGGCGAACCGACTCGTAGGAGGCGATCGTGAGAGCTGCATTCGCTGGCATGCGCCGGGTCATCGGGGTTACGGCGCTGCTGGTTGGCGTCGCCGGGCTCGGCCTCGGCTGTTCGTTGCTGGTGGAGAAGGACAAGACGCAGTGTGTCACGGATCGGGACTGCCAGCGCTTCGATGCGGGCAGCTTGCCGCTCTGCCAGCGAGGCATTTGTGTCGCCTCTGGACTCGGGCCGCCCGGCTGCTTCAACGGTGCGCCGACGAGCGCTGGCGAGCTGCTCAATCAGTGCACGAGGGGCCAGTGCTTGCCCTTCGACAACTGCGCGCGGTTGGGCCTTTGTGGCAGCTTCGAGCTGCCCGCCCTCAAGGATCAACCGCAGGTGGATGGCGGGCTTTGAGGGTGGCGCGAGGCCCGGTGGTGACCGGGCCCGGCGGGCGCTGCCTGCTGTGCCGCGTGGGGTTTCCTCGTCGCTCTCGGGCTCGGACAAGAGGAGTCATCGATGCGTTCTTCGTTCAGCAGTAGCAGCAATGGCGCGCTGGTCACGGCACGTTGGCCCTCGCGTGGCCGGCGCGACCCGTCACAGGGCGGGTGCCCGCCCATGCTAGGGCAGGATCCGGCAGCGGGATGGTGGTCGTGCCAGCGGTCGAGGGGCGGCGGATCGCGCTCGGCCCCTCGGCGCTGCGCGCTCGTCGCGGGGCTCGGGCTGATGCTGGCCGCGTCGACCGTTTCCGCGCAGACCAGGCTCCCGACGGTGCCCTGCTTCGACCCGGTCCTGCGTCCCCGGGTCGTCTACGTCGCGGGCTCTTCGGCCGTGCGGCCCTTCCTCGGGGTCGTCGCCAAGCTGATGGCCGAGGAGTCGTCGCCGACGACGGTCGTGTACCAGGCGCAGGGATCCTGCACCGGCGTCGCGGCGATCTACTCGACCGACGCAGAAACGCGCAGGATCAAGGACCTACCGGCGGAGGGTGCGGCGCCGGCGAACTACGCGATCTTCTTCGAGGCCGACGGCTCGACGGTGCATGAATGCTTCCTCGACGCGGCGGGCGAGCTCGTCGATGTCGGTATCTCCGACGTCTATGCGGCGAGCTGCGGGCAGAGCGCCAGCGAGGGTGTCGAGGTTTCCGAATACCTGGGTCCGGTGCAGCCGATGACCTTGGTAACGCCGGTGGCATCGAGTCAGCGGACGATCAGCGCCGAGGCCGGTTACCTGGTCTTTGGGCTGGGCGGCCATGGCGGCGCCGCGGCCCCCTTTACTGATCGCCGCTTCTTCTTCGTGCGCAACGAGAAGTCCGGCACGCAGCAGATGGTGGCCCGCGCCGTCAGTGTGCCGGCAGAGCGGTGGTGGGGGATCGATCGTGGCGGCAGCTCTGCGATTGTGTCCGCGATGAAGCTGCTGGTCGATGCGGGCAACGCGGAGAAGTCGATCGGTATCCTTTCCAGCGACGTCGCCGACCAGGAGCGCGGCAACCTGCGCGTGCTCGCCTTCCAGGCTCGCGATCAACGTTGTGGGTACTGGCCCGACTCCTCGCCGACCTCGTTCGACAAGGCCAACGTGCGCGAGGGGCGCTACGCGATCTGGGGCCCCTTGCACCTCTTTGCCCGCACCAGTGGGGGCGTGCCGACCGAGGCGGCGGGTGCCTTGGTCTCGCGCTTTGCGGCGCAACGGCTCGAGCCGGCGCTGGTCGAGGCGATCGTCCAGAAGCATCTCGTGCCCCAGTGCGCGATGCAGGTGACGCGCAGCAGCGAGATGGGTCCGCTCCAGGCGCTGGCGCCGGAGTTCCAATGTGGATGCTATTTTGACGCCGTCGCCAACGGTGCCACGACCTGCAAGGCTTGCCAGGGCCCGGGGGATTGCCCGGCGGAGCGACCGGCCTGCAACTACGGCTATTGCGAGCTCAAGTAGCTCGGCTCATGGTGCAGCGGCGGTCCATCGGGCGCGACGCCCGTACCGCCTGATCGCTGGCCCCGCCCTGACGCGCGAGGGAGGCGACTTCGACCCACGCTTCGAGCTCCTTGCCGCCGCGGCCTGCCAGCAGGCGCAGCACGGTCGGTTGCGCGCCGACTGGGCCGACTGGGCCGACTGGGCCGCTGGGGATTGGGCTGCTGCCCGCAGGGCCGAGGCGAAGGCTCACCGCTGAACCTTGACCGCCGCCTGCGGCCAGGCGTTCCGCGAGGACGCGCGTTAGCAGGCCGAAGGTCATGCGGGCGTTGAGCTCGCCGAGCGGATTCAGCACCAGCCGGCCCTGCCGATCACGATAGCGCCAGGCGTCGAGGCCGAAGGGGCCTCGGTAGCCCTGCGCGTGCAGGTGCTCGGCGACGCGCTCGGCGACCTGCCGGAGGGGCCCTTCGTCGTCGACGCCGAGCCCCGGCGCTGGTGGCAGGGTGACCGCGCGAAAGCCGCCGCGCGGCGTGACCGACAGACGATGCAGACCGAGGAAATCGAGGCCCTCCTCGCCGAGCAGCGCGCAGCACGGCCGGATCGTCCGTTCGCGGCATCCAGGGCTCGAAGAGCAGCGTGCCGTGCCTGCTGAGCAGGCGCTCTGCTGCGCTGCGCTCGCGCTGGGCCGCGATGCGTTCGGTCGCGCCGCCAAGCACCCGTCCGCGGCCGGCTGCCGAGAGGGGGCTCTTGAGGACCCAGCGGCCCTCGGCGTCGCGCGGCAGCCGGGCCATCGCGGCGTCGAGGGCGGCCAGCGAGTCGATGGGGCGCGCCCCGGGCAGCGCGAGTCCGAGGCGATCCGCCAGCGCAAGCTGCTGCAGGCGGTGGTTGACGCGGCCCGCGACGCCCGGGGCGGCCGGGGGGAGCGACCAAAGCCGATCGATCAACGCGATCGGCGTCGCGTCCGAGACCCCAGCTCGCAGAGCCCTGGAGCGTGGGCGCGGCTCCGCGAGGCGCAGGGCCTGGACGGCGGCCGTCTCACCCCAGGCCAGAATCTCCCTCGGTCGCGCGCTTGGCCACGCGGCACTCTGTTGCACGGCGTGGGGGATACCAGGGGCGGTGCTCTCCGCCAACCGGTCGGCGCGCACCGGCAGCGCCGTCCAGACGACGTCGCCCTCGCGACCGAGACAGCGCAGCAGGGTGCCGAGCGCCGCCAGCTCGCGGCGTAGGCGCAGCGGCAGCGGGTCACCCGGGCCGAGTGCGCAGCCCTCTTCACGATCCCAGCTCTCTTCGCAGTCGAGGTTGGCGATGATCAGCCGCGCGTCGGGGAGGTGGTCTGCGTCCCGCGGCGGCGTCGTCGCGCTCGGTGTCATGCGCGCGATTGCCGACCGAGCTCGGCGATGAAGTCGTCGCTCCATCCCGCACGGCGCCGCGCCTCGACCGAGAAGCGTGCACCGCGCGCGAAGGCGGGGCGCACCGGATAGGTCAGGCTCGCGCAATAGGCCTGCCACATGCTCTGGGTCGGATCCTTGAGTCGCGCGAGCCAACGCCAGCCAAAGCGCACGTGGCGCAGCTCATCCTGGTGGATACGTTCGAAGAGCCGGGCGCTGACTTCGTCCCCGCAGGCGCGGGCGCGGGCCGCGAAATCCAGCGCATGGTCGAGGTTGGCGCTCTCGAAGGTCAGGTTCATCGCGCAGATGAAGCGCAGCGGTGAGGTCAGGGCGTCCGTCTTATGCCAGAAGTAGCCGCTCACCGGGAGGTCGCCGAAGCGTACGCCGAAGGCCCCCAGGCGCTCGAGGTAGTCCGCGCAATGCCCTTGCTCCTCGGACAGGATGCAGCGCAGCCCGCGGCGCCAACGCGGTGGGGCGTCGGGAAAGGCGAGTAGCGCCCAGGCGAAGAGCTCGACGGCCTGCAGCTCGTGGTTGGCCGCCGCGTGCAGGATGCGCGCGCGCTGCGCGGGATCCGCCATGCCTTCGGCGCGGGGTACGCGTGCGAGGCGGCCCGGCTGAATGCGCAGGTTGACTGGCCGCGCCGGCGCTGCGACGCGGAGGGTCGGGCCGGGATCGCGGTCCGTGAGCGCGGCCGGGGCCGGGGTGAGCTTTGCCTCGAGGGTGTCGCCCCGCACGATGGACAGGGCATAGGATCGCAGCTCCATCGCCCGGCAGTTTCGCGCTCCGCTCTTTCGCCGTCCAGCGGCTTCAGCGTAGAGTACCTGCCATCGGCAGCGGGGTGGCCTCGGCAGAGGGATCAGACTGGTCGCGGGCCGCGCCCGGTGGAGGCACGACGGTTGGGTCATTGCGCCGGCTAGGCGCCGTGGGCAAGGAGAATGAGGGATGCGTTGTTTGGCCAAGGCCGCCCTAATCGCGGCGTGGCTCGCTCTGGTGGCCGGCCGGGTCGCGGCCCTCGAGGTCGTCAAGGAGAGCTATCCCGACGGCAAGCCACGACTCCAGGTGAGCTATAAGGACAAGTCTCATCGCATCAAGCATGGCGAGGAGAGCGAGAGTTTCCCCGACGGCCAGCCGCGCTTGCGGCACCGCTGGCGCAGCGGGAAGCCCGACGGGCTCTGGGAGGACTACGCGCCCGGCGGCGTGCTGGTGCATGCGCGCACGTATCGGCGCGGCAAGCTCGAGGGCATCGAGCGCCAGTGGGGCGCGGACGGCAAGCTGCAGCAGCTCGTGACCTACGTCGCCAATCAGCGCCATGGGCTCACCGAGTACTACTACCCCGACGGCGCGCTGCGCGCGCGCTTGACCTACCTGCGCGGGCGCAAGGATGGGGTCGAGACGACCTTCTTTGTCAGTGGGCGCGTGCAGTCGGAGACCACTTGGAAGCAGGGTGAGCGGCGCGGCCCCCAGCGCGAGCACTATGAGAACGGTCAGCTCAAGTCCTTGGTCACCTACGCCGGAGCGGTGAAGCAAGGCGCCTTCGCGCGCTACACCGACAAGGGTGTCGCGGTCGAAGAGGGCACCTACCTCGACGACGAACGCGACGGCGAGCATCGGCGCTCCTACGAAAACGGCCAGCTCAGGGAGCGGTCGCAGTACGTGCGTGGCGTGCGTGAGGGCAAGCACGAACAGTGGTTCGCCGATGGCAGTCCGGCCCGGGCGGAGGCCTACAAGGGTGGCAAGCTCGACGGTGCCGTCGTGGTCTACGGGCAGGGCGGCGCACGGCAGGAGGCGGGAAGCTACGTGCTCGGTCAGCGCGAGGGCCTGTGGTTGCGGTACCACCCCGGCGGCGCCGTGGCGGCGAAGGTGACCTATCGCGGCGGCCGGCCGGACGGCCCCGCGGAGTACTTCTTCGAGAGCGGGCGCTTGAGCATGCGCGGTGAGCATGCCGCCGGTGTGCTGAAGGTCACGGAGCGCTACTTCACCGACGGCAAGCTCGTCCCCGAGGTCCCCGGCCGCTATCTCGACGCGCGGAGCCCCGTTGGCAAGAAGGCCTGGCTGCTGGTCGCGGCGGTCGCGGACGCCAGACCCTCGGTGGAGGTTCAGCTCGTGGCCGTGGGCCCGACTGAGCATCAGGAGTTCGTCGTCGTCGTGCGCGGCGGAGGGAATCCGTGGAACGACCAGCCGGCGGTGCACCGGCTGCTGCGCCGTGACGGTCAGGACCTGTGCTACGAGCGCTGGCACCTCGGTCGGCCATGGTGCACGTTGACGGCGAAGGAGCCGCTGGTCACGGCCCAGCGCGCGCAGCTCCATCTGCCCGATGGCACGTCGATGGGGCTGCGGCAGGACACCGTCGCCGCGGCGCGGCTCGACCCACGGGCGATCTTCCGCCGCTACCTGGAGCTGGCCCAGTGAGCCTGCTCTTGCGTGGCGGGCGGGTGATCGATCCGGCGAGCGGGATCGACGGCCTGGCCGACGTGCTGATCGACGAGGGGCGCGTGGCGCGCGTTGCGGCCGACCTGCAGCGCACCGCCGCGCGGGTGATCGACGTGCAGGGGTGCTGGGTGCTGCCGGGGCTGGTGGATCTCCATGTCCATCTGCGCGAACCCGGCCAGGAGCATAAGGAAGACATCGCCTCGGGGGCGCGGGCCGCCGTCGCGGGCGGCTTCACCAGCGTTTGCTGCATGCCCAACACCAAGCCCGCCAACGACACGCGGGCGGTCACCGAGCTGATCGTCCGGCGCGCGCGTGAGGTCGGCCTGGCGCGGGTCTATCCGGTGGGCGCGATCAGCCGCGGCCTCCAAGGCGAGGCGCTCTGCGAGTACGCGGAGCTGAAGGAGGCTGGCATTGTCGCCGTTAGCGACGATGGGCGCTGCGTGATGGATAGCGGGTTGATGCGGCGCGCGATGGAGTATGCCACGACCTTCGACCTGCCCGTCTTGCAGCATTGCGAGGATCAGCAGCTCGCCTGCGGCGGCGCGATGCACGAGGGGCTGGTCTCGACGCGCACTGGCCTGACGGCCCAGCCAGCCCAGGCCGAATCAATCATCGTCGCCCGCGATCTCGAGCTCGCTGAGCTGACCGGTGCGCGCTACCACGCCCAGCACCTCTCGACGGTTGGCGCGCTGCGCCATATTCGCGAGGCCAAGGCGAGGGGTCTGACGGTGAGCTGCGAGGTCGCGCCCCACCATTTCGCGCTGAGCGACGAGGCTTGTGCTGGCTACGACAGCAACGCCAAGGTCAACCCGCCGCTGCGCAGCGCCGAGCATGTCCGCGCCGTGCGCGAGGCGTTGGCGGACGGGACGGTCGACGCGATCGCGACGGACCATGCGCCGCACGCGCTGATCGACAAGGAGGTCGAGTTTGGCTGCGCCGCCTACGGGATCTCCGGTCTGGAGACCTGCTTGCCGCTGGCTCTCGAGCTCTGGCGCGAGGGTGTCGTTTCGCTGCCGCGCTTGGTGGCGCTGCTGACCTGTGGCCCGGCGCGGCTGCTGGACTTGCCCGCGGGCACGCTGGGTCTCGGTGTCGCGGCCGACGTGACGGTAGTCGACCCAGAGTTGTGCTGGACCGTCGATCCCGCGCGCTTTGTGTCGCGTGGTCAGAACACGCCCTTCGCCGGGCGCGCGATGCGCGGCGCCGCCCGCTACACCATCGTCGGCGGCGAGGTGGTGTTCTCGCGTGCCTGAGGCCATCGCTCAGCGGGCGGACCACCCTGCAGCCGAGGCGACGGGGGCGACGACGAGCGCAAGCGCGACGGCGCGAGCGTCGAGCGAGCAGGCGGAGCAGTGGGTAGGCGCGCAGGCGCGCGAGCTCATCGATCGGCTCGCCAGTCAGTACGCAGTGCGGCCGAGCGTCGGTGAGGCCGAACGCGCGCGGGGCGAGTACGATGGCTGGCGCGGTCGGGTCTTCGAGGACGACGAGATCTACGCGACGCACATCGCGACCTTCCTCGAGTGGTTCGTGCTCGAGCGGGCGACGGCCGAAGGGCTGGCGCCGGTCGTCTTGGCGCTCGCCAGCGGGGAGTTGGATGACGCGGCCGCGCGGCTCGCCTGCGCGCTGGCCTGCAGCTACCGCAGCCTCTTCGAGGTGCGGGAGGTGAGTGACAGCATGCTGCGCCTGGCCGATCTGATTGGCGGCGGGCGTTGGCAATGCGGTGGGGATGGTCCGCTGCCGCTGGTCTCCGCGGGTGACCTGATGGAGGCGCGATTGGTCCCCTGGCGCGGGCGCGTCGCGCTTGGTCCAGTGGCCCTCTTCCATCCGCCAGGTGCCCACCAGGCGATCCACGCGCTCTTGGGGCGCTGGCGGGCTCAGGGGCGCTTGAGCGCGCGGTCCCTCGGGCCGCTGGCGGAGCGGTGCCTACGCTGGGGACGTGTGCGCAACATCGCCGTGGAGCGTATCTATTGTGACTAGCGGCGCTGTGAGGGCTGGCCGACCAGGATCGCTCCGGCGTGTTGCGGCGACGAGCCGCGCGCCGTCGGCCCGCTCAGGCGTGCGCTGGATGCGCTGCCGCGACCGTGCGGAGCGGAGGCTGTCTTGGGGATATCGGTAGTGGGTGCGCCCGACCTCCAGCACCGACGCGTACTGCTGGCCGTGTCGGGCGGCGTGGCGGCCTATAAGGCGGCGGAGCTCTGCCGGCTGCTGGTCCGCAGCGGCGCGAGCGTGCAGGTGGCGATGACGGCTGCCGCGCAGCACTTCGTCGGCGCCGCGACCTTCGCGGCGCTCAGCGGGCGGGCCGTGGCGACGGACCTCTTCGATGCTGTTCAGGAGGAGCAGATCGGTCACATCGCGCTCGCCGACGCGGCAGAGGTGCTGGTCGTCGCCCCGGCCACTGCGGATCTGCTGGCGAAGCTCGCTGCCGGCCTGGCCGGCGACGTCGTGACCACGGCCTATCTCGCCTTCGAGGGGCCCGTGCTCTTGGCTCCGGCGATGAACGTGAAGATGTGGCGCCACCCGGCGACGCAGCAAACGCTGCAGCGCCTGCGCGAGCGTGGGCACCGGGTCGTCGGGCCCGAGAGCGGCGAGCTGGCCTGCGGGCATGTCGGTGCCGGACGGATGAGCGAGCCTGGCGCGCTGCTGGAGGCGGTTTGGCACTGCCTCGCGCCCCAGTCACTGGCTGGCCAGCGGATCCTCGTCTCGGCAGGACCGACGCGCGAGGCGCTCGACCCCGTGCGCCACCTGACGAACCGGTCGTCAGGGAAAATGGGTTACGCGCTGGCCGCCGAGGCGGCCGCGCGCGGCGCGACGGTGACGCTGGTTTCCGGGCCGACCGCGCTGGCGACGCCGCTCGGTGTGCAGCGCGTCGACGTCACGAGTGCGGCCGAGCTGGCGCAGGTCGTCCTCGAGCGTGTAGCGGGACAGGACGCGGTGGTGATGACCGCCGCGGTCGCCGACTATCGACCGGCGCACGTGGCACGGGAGAAGCTGGCCAAGGAGCGGCTCGGTGAGCAGCCGACCCTGACCTTGACGCGGACCGTCGATGTGTTGGCCGCGCTCGGCGCGGCCCGCGCCGCGGCGGGGGGTCTGCCGCAGCCGCTGCTGGTCGGCTTCGCCGCGGAGACGGGGATCGACGAGGCGCGTGTGATCGGCAAGCTGGCGGCCAAGCAGTGCGATCTGCTCGTCGTCAATGACGTCAGCCGCGCGGACGCCGGCTTCGATGCCGACGACAATCGCGTCGTGATCTACCACGCGACCGGGAACCGCGAGGCGCTGCCGCTCCTGCCCAAGCGCGAGGTCGCTGGACGGGTGCTCCAGCGCGTCGCGGAGCTGCTGGCCCCGCGGCTAGCCGAGCTCGCCTCAGATGGCTGATTCCGAGCTGGCCCAGGAGCTCGCCCTGCTCGTCGGCGCGTTGGCCGAGCACGCGCGGACGGCGGTGTTGCGCGGCGAGCAATGGGCCGTGGCAGGTGCGCGGCGCGCCTCCGGGGCGTTCGACCCGGCGGCTGAGCGTTCGGGCGTGAGGGCGGGCGAGGGCGGCTCGCCGCTCGCGGGCGTGCAGCCGGAGCGGCCCAAGCGCGAGGTCTCGGAGCGGGCGCTCCTCAGCGTCCGCGCGGCGCTCGGTGACTGCGAGCGCTGTGGGCTGCACGCGGAGCGCACGCACATCGTCTTCGGCGTGGGCGACGCGCAGGCGGATCTGATGTTCGTCGGCGAGGCGCCGGGCCGCGACGAGGATCAGCAGGGCGAGCCCTTCGTCGGCAAGGCGGGCCAATTGCTGACGCGGATGATCCAGGCGATGGGGCTGCACCGCGAAGAGGTCTACATCTGCAACATCATCAAATGCCGGCCGCCCAACAACCGCGACCCGGAGCCGGCCGAGGTAGCGAGCTGCGAGCCTTTCTTGCGCCAGCAGATCGAAGCCATCGGCCCACGCCTGATTGTCGCGCTTGGAAACTTCGCGGCGCGCACCTTGCTGCGTTCGGAGCTCGGCATCGCCCGGCTGCGCGGTTCCTTTCAGCGCTACCAGGGCATCGCGCTGATGCCGACCTTTCATCCGGCCTACCTGCTGCGCAACCCAGAGGCCAAGCGTCCGGCCTGGAGTGATCTTCAGGCGGTGATGGCCGAGATGGACCGCTTGGGGTTGCGCCGGCGTCGTGACGGCGTGGCCCCGGCCTGATCGCGGCGCGGAGGGCCCGCCGCGGCCGCTGCGCGTCCCGTGGCGCGCCCCGTGGCGGCGCCTCGCGCAGGCGCGCTAGCGAGGGAGGTCGTCGGCCTCGCTGAAGACCTGGGCGGTGAAGCTCTCGATCACCGTTTGCGGCTGACGCCAGGCGTCGGCGGGCAAGCCGGCCTTGCGGCAGGTGGCCGCCAGGAAGGCCTCGCGGTCCCAGCCCTGGGCCGTTGCGACCTGCGGCAAGAACACGCCACGCCGCCCGCCACGCGCCACCTGGAGCCCATGCAGGCCAACGCTCACCGCCTCGGCGCTCGTCGGACGCGGCGGCGCGAGCGCCGAGATCTCTAGGCTCAGCAGTGGCAGCTCGGTGGGCTCGACCGCTGGAAAGCGCGGGTCGCACGTCGCGGCGGCGATGGCCATCCGCGCGACATTCTCGACCAGGGGAAGACGCGCGTCGAAGGTGCCGATACAGCCGCGCAGCTCGTGCTTGGGGCTGCGACGATAGAGGCTGACGAAGGCGCCCGCGGGCTGAAGGAGCAGGGGATCCTCGACCGCGATGCTCGGCGCTTCGCCCGCAGCGAGGAAGCGCTCGAGCGTGTGCCGCGCCAGGCGCAGCAGCTCGCGTTGTTGTTGGATGGGAAGCGCTCGCATCGATTAAACCCGAGGCTCGCGGAGCAACTGCGCAGCAGGCCGCCTATCTCATGGAGCAGCTGCGCTGTAAAGGCGCAGGCCACGGGGCGCCAGACCACGGGGACTGAGTCATTCGCGCGACAGCGTGGTGTGCGGCGCACGCTGGGCTGTTGCGTTGTCTCGTGGCTGCGGCGCCGATGCGTTGCAGTTGCGATCGGTTGGCGGCGCTGCAGCCTTCGGATCGCTTTGTGCATTCCGGGCCCGGGGCGGCGGTTGGCGGCACGCCGCGCGACGATTGCGGGCTCGCCCGACCCTGCGCCGCGCATTAACGAGGTCAGAAAATGGGAGCGGGAACTGACTGCGGGTTGAGCTTGCGCGATCGCGGCAGTCTCGGCGCTATGCCTCACTTCGTCGATCTGCTGGCGCCGCTGCGTCGGGTCGCGCGACGGGCCCTTCGGCGCCGCCGCGTGGCGCGTGCCTACGACATGGCCAAGGAGATCGCGCCGGACCTGAGCCCCGACGCTCAGGTGCTCGACGTGGGCTGTGGCAGCGGCTTCATCGCGCACCACCTCATCGGGCTCCGCGGCGCGCGCGCGGTGGGTGTAGATGTCGCGTGCGGGACCGAAGCAGCGATCCCCTACACGCGCTACGAGGGCCGCTACTTGCCATTTGACGACGCGACCTTCGATGCGGTGCTGCTCTGTTACGTGCTGCATCACAGCGCCGACCCGCCGCTGCTGGTGCGCGAGGCGCGGCGTGTGCTGCGTCCCGGCGGTCGGCTGCTGGTCTACGAAGATCTCCCGATCACCGCGCTGGATCGCCTGCTCTGCCGGCGTCACGAGGCAGCCTGGCGCGCGCGCACGGGTCCCTGCACCTTTCACGATCAGGCCGGTTGGCGCGCTGTCTTCAACGCCGCGGGCTTCAGCGTCAGCGCTGTCCGTCGGCTCTCACGTTGGCGGAATCTCGGCAACCCGGTGGCCCGGGTGCGCTTCACGCTCGAGTGCGCGAGCGGGGCGATCAGCGCCTCCAGCGGGTAGGATCGAGGTTCGCGCGCGCTCAGCGGTTGAACTGATCTGATCTAATCAGAGCAGATCTGCTCGACGCCTCGCGCCGGCCGTCACGGAGGACCACCCGCGGGAAGGTGGTCAAGCGCCCCTGCCTTAGTTGTTCTGGCCGCCGGGCTGTGTGGGCTAAGATGGGGGCCTGCGGGGGGCTGGGCGATGGCGATCGGAACGGTGCTTGGCGTTGGCGAGGCTCGAATCGAGCAACTGCTGCTGATGGAGCGTCATCCAGAGGCCGAGAGCACCATCGATCTCGACGGCTTCAGTCTTCAGGGGGGCGGCACAGCCTCCACCGCCTTGGCGACGCTGGCGGCGCTCGGGGTTCCGACGCGCTTCATCGGCAAGGTAGCGGACGATTTCTTCGGCCGCTTCGTGCTCAACGGCCTGGCCGCGATCGGCGTCGACACGCGGGGCGTCGTGACCCAGGCTGACTGCGTATCGCCGAGTCATATCGTCCTGGTCGAGGCGGGTCGGGGTCGGCAGACCGTGCTCCGTGCGCAGGGCACCGTCGCCGCGCTCGCGCTGGACGAGCTGCCGCCGGAGCCGCTGGCCGGGGTGCAGCTCCTGCTGGTCGACGGCGCACAGCCAGCGGTCGCCTTGGAGCTGATTGCGCGCGCGCGGCGGGCGGGGGTGCCGGTGGTCCTCGATGCCAGCGGACCGAGCTCGGCGGTCGCCGAGCTGACGGCGAGCGTGGACGTGGTGATCGCGACCGAGCGCTACCTGGTGCAGGTCGCGCCGCGCGGCGAGCTCGAGGCGAGCATGCAAGCCGTGGCGCGCCTCGGACCGCGGACGGTGATCGTGACGATGGGGCGTGAGGGGAGCGTTGGGCTGCAGGGCGACAAGCTGGTGCGGCAGCCGCCGCTGCCCGTCGAGGTGGTCGACACCACGGGAGCGGGCGACGTATTTCTTGGCGGCTACTGCTACGGCCTGCTACAGGAGCTGCCGCTCGAGCGCTGCATGGAGTTAGCGAGCGCCGCCGCGGGCCTGAGCTGTCGCGCCTTCGGCCCGCGTTCAGGCCTGCCCAGTCGCGCTGAGCTGCAGGCAGCCCTGTCCTAGCACGCAGCCACGGCCTCCACCGTGTAGCCACAGGTTACCCAGCACGCGATGCACCAGCACCTTAACCAGGCCGACGAGCCCAACAAGGCTGGAGGTATGGGCCCTCGGGTCTGGCTGAGCGCGATCGCTGGCGTTGCCGCCGGCAGCGCCGCCGCGCTCGTCGTTGCGCCCTTCGAGGTCTGGGCGGCGACGCGGGGCAGCGGGCGCTTCGGGGCCGCGCTGCTGCTGGCCCTCGGTCTCTATCTGCCGCTGGGAGCGGGACTCGGTGCCTTCCTCGGCGGGCTCGGCGCCGCGTGGGCCAGTTCGCCGCTGGGCTCGTGGCGAACTTGGTTCGCGACGCTCAGCGGCGACCGCGCGCGCGACCGTCAACTCGCGGCGGCGTTGCTCGCTGGGGCGAGTTGTTTGCTGCTCGAGGTGCTCGCCGTCGACGCGTTTGCGCGCGGGCCGGCCGCGGGTATGGCCAACGCGCGCCTGGCGGCGCTTTCGACCGGCCTGGTGGCGGCCGGTGTTGTGGTGTTGCTGGGTATCGGCCTCTTCGTGCCGCTGTGGCGCCTGGCGCTGCCCCTGGCGCGCTGGGCGCCGCGCACAGCCCGGGTTCCGGCTGCGGCGGGCACCTCCGTCGTCTTGCTGCTGGTGGTGGTCGCCGCGGGCCTGCTGGTCCTGGGGCGTCTGGATTGGCGGGTGCTGCGCGTCGCGCCCTGGATCGCGCTCGGGGCCCTCTTCCTGCTGACGGTCGGCGGCCTCATAGCGACTCCGGCGTTGCGGCGGCGCGTCGCGCTCAGACGGCGCTGGGCGCTGGGGCTCTGGGCGCTGATGTTGCCGGTGGCGTTGGTTCCGACCCTCGGGCAGCGCGAGGTGCTCGTCGCGCAGCTTCAGTCTGGCGGCGCGCTCCTGCCCGCCCTGATCGACCTCGCGCGGGCCCTGCGCGATCGGGACGGGGATGGCTATTCGGCCTGGCTCGCCGGCGGTGATTGCGATGATCGCGATCCGCGAGTCCACCCGGGGGCTCGCGACCTCCCAGGAAATGGTCTCGACGAGAACTGCGTCGGGGGCGACGCGCGTCCCCAGGCAGCGCGCGTCACGGCCGGCGCTAGAACGGCGGCCGCGCGCGCCGAGCCGGTGGCGCTGGTGCGCAATCTCCTCGTGATCTGCATCGACACGCTGCGGGCCGACGTGCTCGGTGTGGGCGGACATCCGGGAGGCCTCACGCCGACGCTCGATCGCTTGGCCCGGAGCGGGGCGTATTTCGCGCGTGCCTACGCGCAGGGCCCCAATACGCCGCAGTCCTTCCCGTCGATCTTCACCTCGCAGTATCCGTCGCGGGTTCCCTTTGTCGACGCCTTCACCGGCTATCCTGAGCTCAAGCCAGAGGCGCTCTCGGTCTTTGAGGTCCTGCAGCGGGCGGGTCTGCGCACGGAGGCGGTCAGCTCGCACTTCTATTTCGAGGAGAAGCGGGGCATTCGTCAGGGCGTGCAGCAGTGGGACAACGCGGGCGCGAAGACGCTGCGCGAGAGCAACAAGGATATCTCCGCGCCGCGCATCGTGCCGCGGGCGCTGGCGCGCCTGCGGGCGCTCGAGGCGCTAGACCAGCCCTTCGTGCTCTTCGTCCACCTCTTCGAGCCGCACAGCACCTATGTGCCGCATGCGGGCGTCCGCTACCGCCAGCGCGGCGTGGCTGGTCTGCGCGAGAAGTACGACCAAGAGGTGGCCTTCGTCGACGCCTGGCTCGGGCGCCTCTTGGCGGCCCTTGATGCCAGCAAGCTGCGGCGCGACACCGCGATCCTGCTCTTCTCGGATCACGGCGAGGCCTTCGGTGAGCATAAGTTCTACTTCCACGGACAGGCACTCTATGACGAGGTCCTGCACGTGCCGCTGATCCTCGTGGCGCCGGGTCTGACGCCGAGGACCGTCAACCAGCCTGTGGCCCTGCTCGATGTGGCGCCGACGCTCGTCGAGCTGGTGGGCCTCGCACCGCCGCCCGTCTTCCAGGGTCGGTCGCTGCTGCGGCTGGCTCGGGGGCAAGCCGCCCGCGCGCTCGACGGGCGCCCGATCGGTGCGGTGCTGCTGCCCTATCCGGCCTGGCCAAAGGGCCAGCAGGCGCTCCGCATCGACCACTACAAGGCGCTGCTGCGCCTGGACGAGAACCGCTTCGAACTCTACGACCTGGCGCGCGATCCGCGCGAAGAGCGTGACCTGGCGCTGGGCCCCGGGGCTGTTGCTCAGCGCATCCGGCAGCAGCTCGCCGCTTTCGCGGAGACGGAGCTGCAGTAGCGGCCCAGCCGCCGACCGCAGCAGCGCCTGCGCGAAACCGCGGCAGGGAGGCGCTCAGCGCCGCTGCAGCCGCTCGCGCAGCGCCAGGTGTTCGTCGCTGATCGCGAAGGCGAGGAGTTGGCGCAGGCGCGGGCCCGAGAGCTCAGCGAGCGGTTCGGGCGTCCGCATGCTGAGGGCGGAGGGGCCGCTCTCCTCGGCGATCAGCGCGCGCAGGGCGGCGACGATGTCGCCCGACAGGCTGAGCGCGATGCGATCCTCACTGTGCTCCATCCAGAGCAGCCAGCGCTGCGGGTCGAGGGGCTGGGCCCCGAGTTCTTGGGCGCAGCGCGCGAGGTGCGCGAGACCCCCGCTGCCCAGCGCCTTGGCGAGCGGCGGGCGTCGCTCTTCGATGTCGTCGGTGGCGAAGGGCAGGACGAAGGATCCCGAGACCAGCGAGAGGAGCGCGACGATGCTGCGCTGCAGCTCGGGGGGGCCGAGGCGGAAGGCCACCGTGTGCTGCAGGCGCGCGCGCGCCGCGAGCTTGGCGATGCGGAAGCGCAGCTCCGGTGCGTTGACCAGGCCTTCCGCGGCGTCGCCGATCACCAGGAGCGGCGTGCGCGCGTCGAGCAGGTGCAGGCGATCACTGCCGTCGCGGACGATACAGGCGTCGAGTTTCGTGCCGACCGCCTGCGCCAGCGTGCTGACCAGGTGCAACAGCTCGGGTTGGCGTCGCGGGTGCAAACGTCGCGCCTGGGCGGGCCGTGTGGCCGCCGCGACGGTCTTGCGCAGGGCGGGGACAGCCGCGAGCCAGAGCGCGCGCAGCGCACCACGGTAGGGCGCGGCGAGCAGCGCATATTCCAGCTCGTCCGCGGTCAGCGCGTCCGCCGGGGGCTCGCTCGGGGCAATGCTGGCGCGCGACGATGGCACCTCGTCGGCGGCGCTGAGGTTCAGCGCGTAGAGCACCGCGTGGACGACCTCGGTCCTGACGGGTTGCCCGCGACGGGCGAAGGCGTGCAGCAGCGCGCGATAGGATTCGGCACGGAAGGGGTCGCGCTCGAGGCGCGAGCGGTGCAGGCTCAAGGTCGACTCGAGGTGCGCGGCAAGGGCGGGCGCGTCGCCCTGTCGCACGAGCAGCTCGGTCAAGCTCTCGGTGGCGCGAAGGTCGCCCGGATCAAGCGCGAGAATCCGGCGACAGGCGCCGATCGCGCGTTCGAGGTCGCCGAAGCCAACCGCGTAGATGTGGGCGAGGTGCAGCTGGTGGCCCTTGGCCCGCTCACGCTCCGGCTCGCGCGCCGCGAGCAGCTCGGTAACGGCGGCCGCCTCAGTCCAGCGTCCCGTCTGGGTCAAGAGGCGGCTGAGGCCGGCGAGAGCCGTCGGCTCGTGCGGGTCTAACGCCGTGACCTGGCGATAAGCGGCGATCGCGCGCTCCGGATCGCTCAGCTCCCGGTCAGCGACGGTGGCGCTCTCGAGGAGCAGAGAGTGCAGCAGCGCGGGGTCGCTGGTCCGCTCGATCAGCGCTTCATCGACGGCGAGCAGCGCCGGCCAGTCTTCGACGCGGCGACAGATCTGACGCAGCGACTGCCGCAGCGCGATGCTCTCGGGATCGACGGTCAGGGCCCGCTCGAGCGTTGCGCGCGCGCCGGCCAGATCGCGCAGCTCCTCGGACTGCAAGGTGGCCATCTCGACCAGCAGCTCGCGGCGGGCGCGCGGAGCGACCGCGACCTGGAGCTGCTGCTCGATCAGCTCCAAGACGTCGCGCAGGCGGTGGTCCGCGCGTAGGGCGCGCCGCAGCGCGCTGGCCGCCCAGCCGTGCTGAGGATCCAGCGAGAGCACGCGGCGAAAGGCCCGCTGGGCCCGAGCGCGCTCGCCTGGAATCCGCTGCCACATTCGTCCTGCCTGGTAGTGGCAGCGCGCACGGCGCGCAGTGTCCTGGGTGGCGTCGGCCTGGAGGTCGAGGGCGCGCGCACAGTCGCGCAGATCGCGCAGTCCGCGCGCCGCGCGGTACCAGCCCAGCAGCGCCGGCAGGTACTCCGGGAGCGCGTCGGCCGCCAGCTGGTAGGTTTCGCGGCTGCGCGCCAGATCGCCGCTCCGGCCGTAGAGTGCCGCGATCTGGGTCAGCAACAGAGCTTGCTCGGCTGCCGTCGCGACGCTCTTCAGCTTGCGCGAGAGCGCCTGAAGCAGGCGCCCGGGATCGCGCGATTCCCGCGAGAAGCGCTCGAGCAGCTCGAGCGCCTCGGGCTGAGTCGGCTGCAGGTCGAGCACCGCGACGGCGCTTTGGGCGGCGCCCGCCAGGTCGCCAAGCCGATCTTGCCGGAGGACGCCCGCGATCAACGCGCAGGCCGCGCGGTAATCCGCTGGTGCCGCCGGGGCGCTGGCGAGCTCGATCGTCGCGACGAGATCGGCCCAGCGATCGAGGCGCGGCAGCAGCGCTTCAATCTGTTGCAGCACGATCGGATCGCGGGGCGAGAAGGTCAGGAGCTTCTCGTAGGTCGCCGCGGCGCGGTGGAGGAAGTGCGGCGCACTCGCGAGCACGAAGGCCAGCCGGTGCAAGGCCCAGAGCCGCTGGTGGAGGCTGGCGGCCTGTTCCTCGCATTGCTGATAGATCCCGATCAGCCCGGTGCGATCCTGCCGGGCGCCGTAGGCGACGCCAAGCAGCCAGAGGGCTTCATCGTCGCCCGCGCCAACCGCCCGGCGCAGGTGATCGAGCGCCGAGCTCGGCTGGTCGAGGCGCTGGAGCAGGATGGCGAGCTGGCGCTCACGCACGCCCAAGGCCTGCTCCGTCGCCGGTGGCGGTTGCTTGAGCAGGAGCGCGGCAAGCGGTCGGTCATCGCCAACGCGCTGATAGAGGCGCAGCAGCTGATCGGTCGCCGGACGCGGGTCGTCCGCCAGCGCCACCGCCTCTTTGAGCGCCGCTACCGCCTCGGCGCCGCGCTCGGGCGTGTCGGCGAGCAGACGACCGACCTTCATCAGGAGCCAGTGGCGCACCTCACGGTCACGGGTCACCTCGAGCTGGCGGAAGTGCAGCGCCGAGAGCTCGTCAGCCTGGCCGCTGCGCTGCAGCAGCCGGCCCGCGCCGGCGAGTGCCGGTGGATGCGAGGGATCGAGCGCCAGCACCTCGCGATAGGTCGCCAACGCGGCTTGGTCGTCGTGGCGCCGCTGTTCTTCGACCTCCGCCAGCTCGGTTAGCAAGCCGATCCGCCGCCAACGGTCACGCGTCTGCGCGGCCTCGGCCCGCAGGGTTGCCGCGAGATCGTTCCAACGGCTACCGAGCGCATAGATGCGGCGCACTGCCTGCAACGCCGGGCCGTGTCCGGGTTCCAGTACGAGCAGCCGTTCGTAGGCGCTGAGCGCGGCAGCCGGATCGCCGAGGGCGTTCTCCCAGGCGTCCGCGATGCGCCGCAGCAAGACCAGCTTCTCCTCGCGATCCGTGCTGGTGGCGATCTGTTGCTCGTAGGCGGCGATGCGGTCCTCGTTGCGTCCGAGCTGCCCGGCGGCGCGGCTGAGTCCGCGCATCGCTGGCCGGTGCGCGGCACGGCGCGCCAGGGCCCCTTCGTAGGCCTGCGCCGCGCCCGACAGGTCACGCAGGCGATGCTCCCGGATGTCGCCAATGCGGTAGAGAAGGTCGGCTTGCCGCGCGGGCTCCGGCGTCAGCGAGAGCTCGGCCGTCAGCAGCTCGACGAGGTCTTGCTGGCGCCCTTGCTGGGCGAAGAGCCGACCGAGCAGCGAGCACGCGCTCGGATGCTTCAGCGTGGCGACGCCGAGGCTCTGGAGTATGGCGATTGCGCCGTCGACGTCGCCGAGCTGGTCGGCGTGCAGCCGCGCCAGGCGCGTGGCGAGCTCGGCGGCGATGGTCGCCTCGAGCGGCAGTAGCAACGCCCGCGCCAGGGCTGCCGCGGCCTCGGTCCAACGGCCCCGCAGCGCGTGGTGATCGGCGAGCGCCAGCATTCCGCCCGGCGCGGTGGGGACGATCGCGACGATCAGCTCGAGGCAGCGCAGCGCCAGCCCATCATCGTTGAGCTGCTCCTGCGCGATCAGCGCCGCTTCTTGCAGAAGGCTGGCGGCGGCGGTCGCCGGGTGGGTTGCGGCGGCGTCGATGCTCAGTTCGACGACGCGTCGCCAGTCATGTGAGCGGTGGGCGAGGCGAAGCAGACCTCGCTGCGGTCCAGGATTGGTGGGGTCTGCCTCATGGGCACGGCGGTAGAGCAGCGCGGCCTGCTGGGCGTCGCCGAGCGCGTCCTCGTACAGGCGACCGAGCTCGGTGAGCAACACCGCTTGGCGCGGTCCCCCTTGGCCGAGCGCTCCCCCGCGGTCCAGCAGCGCGCCCAGTTCGGTGCTTCGCTGGCGCCGCAGCAGCCCCTCGGCCAGCAGGGTCAACGCGAGCTTCGAGTCCTTGGATAACTCGAGCACCGCGAGCAGATCAGCGACAGCGCCGTCCGCGTCGTCACGCCGCTGCAGGCGCAGCAGGGCGCGTTCGAGGTGCAGCGCGCCGCGGGTGCTATCTTCGGTCGCGAGCGCCAGCTCGGCTTGCAGCGCCGCGTCGGCGCTGTCGTGCTCGCCGCGGGTCTGCAGCAGGCGGCTGAGCGCGCGGGCGTTGACCAGGAGGTCGGGAGAGCGTTCGTGGCTGCGCCGATAATAGCGCAGCGCGGTTTCGGGGGCGCGCAGCTGCACCTCGTGCAGGCGGCCAATCTCGTGCCACAGGAGCGCGGCGCGGCGCGGTGCAGTGGAGGCGCTCGCTTCCTGTCGCAGACGCTCGATGCGCTCTTCCCAGGGCCGACGCTCGGCCGCACTCAAACCGCCCGCCAGCGCTGCGGAGCCGCGGGCCTCCGGTAGCAGCTGCGTGTCGATACTGTCGATTCCCACTGCGGCGCCGACCTGCGTCGCCTCCGGCTGCAGACTGGGCCCAGCGGCGACCCTCGCCGCGTCGGGCTCAGCCGTCGGCACGGCCTCCCGCGGCGTCGGTGGAGGCATGGGGCTGGCCTTTGACTCGCCGCTCATCTGCTCAGGTCCCCACCGCGGCGATGCCGCATTTGCGCCGCAGCTGGCCGTACTCTTCGCTGATGAGGAACTGCAGCAGGGGAGCCAGGAGCGGCGGATCGTCGCTGGCCTCGCCGAGGGCCTGCAGGGCCACGGCTGGATCCCCGGCGAGCAGCAGTCCGGCGCGATCGGCCGCCGTCGCCTGCGCCCGGCCAAAGGCCGCGACCTCCGCGGCGGTCAGGTGCGCGAAGAGTCGCGGCAGCAGCAGTCCCAGCCCGCGTCGTGCATCCTTGCTCAGTCGCTTCGCGAAGCGGGCCTCTCCGCCTGACTCGCCGCGCCGGGCTTGCTCCAGCAATGCGGGTGGGTATTCGACGATCGGCAGGGCGGCAGCCGCCAGGTCGGCGAGCAGCCGCGGCAAGGCCGCTTCCTCGCGCCCAGCGAAGAGCAGCCCGTGCTCGGCGAGCAGGAGCAGCGCCTGGCCGATCCGGAAGCGCTGGCGCGGCTCCAGACCACCGCCGACAACCTGGCTGCCGATCACCAGCGCCGGTTGCTCGAAATGCGTGGCCTGGACGCAATTGGGATCGCGCGGTGAGATCCAGAGCTCGAACTCGGGAGCTCCGACGATCGGCGCAAGCTCGGATAGCGCCTGCGCGAAGGGGTGCTTGGAATCGAGTCGGTTGCGCCGCGTCAGGCCATATTTGGCCGGGCGCTCGGCACTCAGCACCGCGAGCGCCGGCGCTGAGCGCTGAAGGAAGTCGCGGAGCAGGCCCTGGGCGGCCTCAGGGAGAAGAAGGCGCCGATAGTCGTCGTTCGTAAACTCTGCGGCGCTGGGCAGGTTGCAGAGGCGGAGGTGTCGCTCGATGAAGGCCGCCTCCTCCAGATCTAGCGTCGTCAGGGCGCCGAGCGCGCAGCAGGTGCAGTAGGCGGCATCGAAGCGGTGCTGACGGCGGAGCAGAGCGGCGAGCTGCCGATGAAACGCCACATTTCGCGGTTGTCGTTGCAGGGCTGCCCGATGGTGGGCGACGGCCGCCCGTAGCTGCTGGTAGAGCGCGGTGTGGTTGCCTGTGGTCTGGTAGATCGAGGCGAGGGACTCGTTGGCCTCGGCGTCGAGCGGGTCGAGCGCCAACACCCGCTCCCATGCCAGCGCGGCCGCCTGGAGATCGCCGACGTGGCGCACCGTCAGCAGGGCGAGCTGGCGCCGCGCCTCGATCCGCTCCGCCGGGTCCTCGGTTGCCGTCGCCAGGCGCTCGAGCGCGTCGTGCTCGGCGTCCGGGTCCTGCGCGGCGCGCGCCGCCCGCGCGAGCTGGCGCAAGAGGCCAGCGTCCGCCGAGAGATCGTGCGGTGGCAGCCGCCGCAACGCCTCCAGCGCCGGCAGCGCAGCCCCGAGGTTGAGATGGATTTCCCCCAGGCGCCGCAGGATCTGATCCCGCGTGCTGTCGTCGGCCGCCAGCCCCTCGGCCCGGTCGTAGACCTCGAGCGCACGCCGCCACTCGCGCCGCTGGTAGTAGATGTCGCCGCGCGTCAGGAGCGCATAGAGGTTGTTCGGCTCGATCTCGTTGACGCGCCTCAGGCAGGCCTCGGCCGGTTGAGGTTCGCCTAACTGCTCGAGCTGGATCCGCCCCAGTTCCGTCAGCAGCCGCGCCGCCGTCACATCGTGGGCGGTCAACGAGATCTGGGTGCGGATCAGGTCTGCGAGCTCGTCCCACTGCCCGCGGTCGCGCAAGAGGGCGGCGAGCTGCGCGAAGGCCTGCGCATGGCTCGGCTGGAGCTGCAGGGCCCGTTCGTAGCGGCGAGCCGCCCCCTCCAGGTCGCCTAGGCGCTCTTGCACCGTTTGCGCCGCGTGGACCCAGGCGTCCGCGGCGTGCTGCGGCGCCTCGCAGCACGCCGCTTCGTCCTCGAAGGCCGCGATCAACTCGGCCCAGCGCTCCTGCTGCGCCAGCAGCCCTTGCAGGCCCAGGATCGCGTTGAGCTGAAGGGGGGCACGTTGCAGTGCCGCGCGATAGGCGGCTTCGGCGGCGGCGCTCTGCCCCCCTGTCGCGAGCCGATCGCCGAGCTCCGTCAGCAGGCAGGCGGCCTCGTTATCATCATGCGTCAGCTCGGCCCGATGCCGCAGCAGGCGCATCAGCGCGTCGGCGTTGTCTTCGCTCTCCGCCGCGCGAAGGTGCCGCTCGGCGAGCCGCCGGGCGAAGGGTTGCTCGGCGGCGCTGACGCTCTCCCAGAGCGCGGCGCTGAGACGAGCGGCCGCGGCGCCTTGGCTCGTGATCGCCACCTCGAGCTGCAAATCGCTGCGCTCGGGGCTCGCGGCGCTGCTGGCGACGATGCGCTGCAATACGGCGTCTGCGTCGCTGGCGGTGCCGAGGCGTCGCTGAGCCTGAAGCAGGGTCCAGAGCAGCCAAGGGGGCGGGTCTGCCGCGGCGGCGCGCTCGTAGAGCTGCGTGGCGAGCCGTGGGTCCTTTCCGCCGCGGTCGACCACCCACGCCAGGTGCTCGGTGAGCTGACGCCTCAGCTCGCCGTCAGGGTTGCGTTCGATCGCGGCCGCGAGCGGCGCGAGGTTCGGGGTCGCGGGTGGCGCGACCTCGAAGAGGCGCAGCAGCAGGAGCTGGGCCGGGAGGTAGTCCGCGCTGACCCGCAGCGCGCGCCAGCAGTCGGCGCTGGCGCCGGCCTGGTCGCCGAGCCGCTCCCAGCGCAGCTGCGCGATCCGGCAGAGCGTGGCCGCCTGCGCGGCTGGCAGGCGGGTGCTCTCGACCGCGAGCTCGAGCAGCTCGGCGAGCTCGCTCCAGCGCCGCTGAGCGCTGAGCAGGCGTTGGAGGGCCGCGAGCGCCGGTGGGTAACCGGGCTGGCGGCGCAGCAGCTCGCGGTAGGCGGTGGCGGCCTGCTCCGCATCGTCGAGTCGGTGTTCGTAGGTGTCAGCGATGGCGTGCAGCAGGGCGCTGATCTGTTGTTCATCGCTGCAGACCTGGAGCTCCGCGCGGTGCATCGCGATGAGCTCGCGCCAGAGCTCGCGCCGCGAGTAGAGGCGGCCCAGGGCTCGCAGGGCGGGCAGATACTCGGGATCCTGCGCGAGCGCCGCGCGAAACGCAGCCGTCGCCTGCTCGGCGTCATGGAGTCGCTCGTCCCACAGCGCTCCAGCTCGGTGCAGGAGGTCCGCCCGACGCGGCCCGTCGTGTGTCAGCGCGATCTCGCGCTGGGTCAGCTCGACCAGCTGACGCCAGCGCTGGGTATCGGCAGCGAGCCGGGCGGCCGTGCGCAGCAGGCGAAGGTCGCGCGGGCTGTGTTCGAGCAGCCGGACGTAATAGGCGAGCGCGCGCTCGGGGTCACCGACCTGGTAGCAGAGCAGCTCGGCGATCCGCTCGAGCAGGTACCGCTGGTGCTCGGGCTCGTGGTCGCGGCTGAGCTGCTGCTCGTAGAGCGCGACGAGCTCAACCCAGCGCTCGGCGTGCAGGAGCAGTCGTTCGGTGGCCAGCAGGGCCGGCCGGAAACGCCCGGCCTCCTGCAGCGCCTCAAGATAGGCGTCGACCGCGGCGGGCAGGCGCTCGTGCCGTTCCAGCAAGCTCCCGATGCGGTAGAGGCGAAGGGCGCGCTGGCGCGCTTCCGTCGTGACCTCGAGATCGGCGCGCTGAATCTGCAGTAGGCCGTCGAGGTCGCCGCTGGCCTCGAGCAGCAGCGAGAGGCTCTCCAGCGCTGGCTGGTAGGTTGGCGCCTGCGCGAGGCAGGTGCGGTACCAGTCGGCCGCGCGCGCGGGATCCTGGAGCTGCACGCGGCAGAGGTCGCCGAGCTCGCAGGCGCGTGCAGCTCGCTCCGCCGCGGAGGGCTCCATCTCGATCAGCTCGGCGCCGAGGCTCAAGGCCTCGGCGTGCAGTCCGAGCGTGAGCAGGAGGTCATAGCCGTCGACGGCGATCGCATAGTCGGGTCGGACGGCGCGTGCCCGCTGCGAGAACTCGTGCGCCATCTCGAGCTGCGCCAGTTGGCCGCGGCAGATGCTGGCTGCGCGGGCCAGGCGGCGGGCGCGCCAGAGTGGATCGGCACCGGCCAGCCGCGACTGTCGCTCCAAGACCTCGACCAGCTGGGTATGGTCGCCCGCGCGCTCGCAGAGCAGCTCGATCCAGAGCTGCAGCGAAAAGCTTCCCGGTTCGGCGCGCTCGGCATCGAGCAGCGCGTCGACCGCGCCGGCGGGGTCGCTTGCGCTTTGCAACAGCGCGCTGTCGACGCGCAGGGCCGTGCGCCACGGGCCCTCGGGGAGCCCGCCGATCAGCCGCCCAACGGTCTCGCGGCGGCCCTCGCTGTCGCCGATCGCGGCCTGCAGCACATGCAGTAGCTTGAGCGTGGCCAGGTCGTCGTCGGCCAGCGCCAGCGCGTCGTGGAGCTTTTCCTTTGCAGCGCTGGTCTGGCCGAGTCGCAGCCACAGCACGCGCGCCTGCTGGCGGAGCAACGCCGCCTGCACGCTCTGGCTCTGCCCCGTGCGCAGCTCGGCGTCGAGAAGCTGCAGCACGAGCTGCGGGTTGTCGCGGCGCTCGTAGATCGCGCGGGCCAGCCAGATCGTCGGCCGGAAGGTCGCGTCCGCGCCGAACGAACGAAGCAGCACCTGTGCGGCGCTGGCGCTATCTCCGGCGGCGAGATCGAGGCGCGCGAGCTCGTAGAGCAGGGCGGCCTGGCGCTGGGGCTGGTCGTGGCTGACCGCCAGCTCCTGCTCCAACACGACGCGCTCGCTGGCATCACCGGCCCAGGTGTCGAGGTCGTAGCCGAGCGTGGCAGCGGGGTCAGTGGACATGAGGTGGAGGGCACCTGAGCCCGACGCGACGATTGTCACCCGGTCGCTCGCGTGGAGGCAACAGCTCAATCGCGGGCGGCGCGATTGGGCCCTGCACTAGGGCGGTGGCGGGGTGCATTCGCGCTCGTTGCTGGCCCGCGCGAGCGATCAGCCAGTCGGCGACCTGCTCGAGCACCTCGATGCGTCCCGCCAAGGAGTAGTACTCATCCTCCCCAAGAGGTAGCGCATGCTCCAGCATGGCGGCGAGGTCGGCGCGCAGGGCCTCGTCTGCCGCCAGGGCGCCATCGTACCCGGGCGTCTCACAGCCGCTGAGCGTCTCGGCCGCCATGCCGACCGGTGAGAAGGAGAGGCCACCGCTGGGCAGTTCGACACGCCAGGCGCTCGGATCGGGGCCCAGCGGCGCCCAGCGCCCGTGCAGGTGCAGGCGCGCGACCTCGCCGAAATAACAGCCGACGGCCAGGACCAGCTGGCGCCGCTCCTTGGGCGCCGCCTCGGCGGCCGTCGTGCGCAGAAACGCGTCGGCCAGCGGCAGGGTCTCGGGGCTGCCATCGGGCGCCACCCCGAGGCGATCAGCGACGACCCGCCGGCCCAGGTCAGCCAGGGCTCGCACCTCGGCCGGAGCCGTCTGTTGTTCAGGGCTGGGCGGCGCTTGCGCGTCAGGTGGCATCCTGAGGTCCCTTTGCTGCGGCGTTTGCGGGGGTTTACCGCGCGCGCGCGGGCATGCTACCGTGACACGCTCGGCCTGGCAACGGCTTGAGCCACGGCTTCTAAGCCAGGGGACGGCGGCCGTGTCAGGGCGGCGGCTCGTGCCAGCGGCGGCTCGTGCTAGGGGTCTCGCCGCGCTCTTGCTCAGCGGCCACGTGCAGCCAGGATCGTCTTTGGCTGCACGTCGTCGCTGGGTGTGACCTTGTCGTTGGGTGTGACCGTGTCGCTGGCTGTGACCTTGGGGTGTGTTCCTTCGGTGCGAAGAGCTGGCGCGATCGTTGGCGTGATCAAACCGTGGGTGCGTTTGGTTCTCGGCACCCTGTGGCGGCCATACCTCTGATGGGCGAAGAGCTGATTCCCTTTAGCGCGGCGACGCTCACCTACTCTGGGCAGCGCGGCAAGACGCGGCGCCGACCGTGGCATATTGGCTGTGAGTGCGGACTCTCATTTGTGGCGCAGGTCCACGAGGCGATCAACCTCGCGGATGGCCCGGATGTGGCTCGTACGCTGCTCACGGATCAGGTCGACCGCGCGACCTGTCCGCACTGCGGCCGCACTCACGTGCCCGAGCTGGCGCGCACGGTCCACGATCCGCGACTGCCGCTCTTCGTGCTCTGGTTGCCGCCAAGTCTGCGCAGCCGCGAGCTCGAGCTTCGTGCCGAGCTGCTGCTGGGCCTGGCGGCGGAGCCGTGCGCCGTCCCCGAGTACGTCAAGTCCTTCCGGCTCGTATTCGGCGCTGCGGCGCTGCGTTCGGTGCTGGACAGCAGCGCGGCGATCGCGCGGACCGGTGCACCGATCGGCGCCAACCTAGCCGGGACGAAGGTCCTGGCCCGGACGCAGGTCGGGGCGCCCGCGGCAATAGCGCTGGAAGGCGAGCAGCGCGCGGCGCTGCTGCAGGATCGTGAGGCGCTGCAGCTCGCGCAGCAGGATCTCGCGGTGGAGCGCGCGGCACTGCGCGCGCTCGCCGTCGCGCTGGCCTTGCGCACGTGTCGGCGACCCGCGGCGGAGGCAACGGCTGAGGCTCAGTCCGAGACCGGCCTTCGGCCGCTCACCGCCCTGCGAGCTCCCGCGATCCCGTCGGAGTCCGGTTGGGGCGCAGACGGCGAGGCGGTGGCCGCGGGTCTCGACCAGGGGCGGGTGGTCCTGGCCCTCCGATCGGGCCCGCTGCTGTCCGCGCTGCGGGCGGCGCCGCCTCGCGTGCTCGTGCAGCTGCACCGCGCTGTGCATCCGCCGTTGATCGTCCTGGCCGTGTTTCCCGGCGTGGGCGCGCTCGCCTCCGGTGCTCCGCCCGCGGCGCCCGGGGCGGCGGGGCAGGCGGACGGCGACGCCGCGAGCGGTGGTGTGGCGGATCGCGGGCTGTGCTGGTTCTGCGACCCCGGCGATCCCGCGGCCTGTGCCGTGGTCGAGGCGCTCGCTGGCCAGTTCGTGGTCGAGGTCGATCTCTATGACGAGGCGTTGCAGCCGCTCGGCACCTGGCGTGTTGCGGCGCCGCTGGCCGAGAACGTGGCCGAGGTGCTGAGGCGGACGCGTGCCCCCAAGGTCGCGGGCGACGGCGTGACGGCCTCGCTGGCGGAGGCGAGAGCGAGCTTCCTCGCTGCTGGCGGCGCGCGCCTGGCTGGGGGACCGCAGCCGCTGGGCCTCGACGCCTTTCTCGAGGCGCCCTCGCCCGCGGCGGCGCGCCTGGCGCTCGGCATCGTTGGCTACTGGGCCGAGGCGCCGCACGAGGAGCGGTTGCTGTGGGAGCACTCATTCCCCTTGCGCGAGTGGGACGCGCTGCGGCTGCGCGTCGTCGCCCACGCCCAGCGGTACGGACTACTTCCCAGCGCTCCGCTGCTTGCCTTTGCGCGGGATCGAGGTGTCTGGGGCTCCACGGGCGAGGTGCTTCCAGAGCTCCTGGAGCGCTTTGCCCGGGTCAGTCGACGGCAGGAGCCGAGTGATCTCGATCCCCTCGAGGAATGGGAGAACTGGCGGGCGCTCTTTTCGGCCTGCCAGGACCACGAGCTGCCGGTCGATGCCGCGCTGCAAGGGCTCGCGGTGGACTGCGCGCGTCGCGCGCAGGCGCGGAGCAGCAGCTTGCTCGCCGCGTATGCCCCGGCAGCGGGCGCCTCGACGCTCCAATCGACCGAGGACCTGCTGCTGGGCTCGAGTTCACGCGAGCAGCGGGGAAGCAGCGACCAGGCGCTGCTCGGGGCGGAGCTCGGCGAGCAGCGGTTGGACGAGCAGGACATCGTCGACCAGGAGGAGCTGCTCGGAGATGCCGACATCGTCGATACGCGCTGGCTCGAAGACCGAACGCCGGCCGCGCGCGCGGCGGGGCCGGTCGCCGCAGGCGGCGCCGCCGCGAGTGAGTCCTTTGCGCCCAGCTCCGCGGGTGCGGAGGCGGCGCTCGTCCTCGACGTGCGCGACGATGACATTGTCGAGAACACCCCGGTGACCGGCGACGCGCCATCCGCTGACGCCGGCCCGGAGACGCATTGACCGCAAGGGCGTACCTTTGTGGTAGTCTGCCGCGCTCCGGCGCCAACATGCCGCAGGATGGTGGCACTTCCTGGCTTGCCTGGAAGGTTGTAGCCGGAGGGTTGGTTTGTCCGCGGGCGCGTGTCCCGTGGCGAATGACCGGGCGACAGTGCCCGCTCGAGACGGTCCGAGGAGGATGCCGTTCATGCCGCTCAAGAAGAAGGATCTGAAGCGTTTCCGCGACCTGCTGGAGGAGAAGAAGGCGGCGCTGCTGCAAAACGCGCAGCGCACCTTGCACGAGGACATGTCGCTGGACTCCGCCGATCTCCCGGACGAAATGGATCTGGCCTCCAGTGAGTACCTGCAGTCGTTCACCTTCCGGCTGCGTGGCCGAGAAAAGACCTTCCTCAAGAAGATCGATCACGCCTTGACCAAGCTGGATGGCGGTACCTTCGGGGTATGCGAGGAATGCAGCGAGGAGATCTCCCTCAAGCGCCTCGACGCGCGTCCAGAGACGGCGCTTTGCATCCGCTGCAAGGAAGATCAAGAGAAGGTCGAGAAGGCCTACGGCTGACGGTGGAGGCCGCGTCCAGTCGGGCGTGGCCCAGAGCGCCGCGCGCAGGGCGGGGGGGCCGGCCGGCTGCACCTTCGTCGGCGCTGCCCCTCAGGGCTCGACCGTCGCATAGCCAGCCAGCAGGGCGCCGGCGAGGTATGCCGCCCCAGGCTCGTCGCTCGGACGGCGGAGGCGCACATAGCTGTTGACCACCACGCCCTGGCCATCGCGTCGGCGGTGCGGATCTGAGGCGTCGAGGCGACCAAGGCGCAAGCGGCGTCCGCAGAGGAATACGAACTCGGCGCGCAATCCGCTGCAGCCGACGACGATGCCGACCTCGCGAAGCGAGTCGGATTGAGCGGGGCGCGCGCCGCGCCGGTTGGTCTCCGGCGCGAGCGTGCCGGGCTTCGTGCCCGCAGCGTTAGCCCTACCCTTCGCGAAGACGACGAGATCCCCGAGCTGGCAGGGCCCCCTGCGCGGGCGGAGCGTCGAGAGGGGCGGTAGCGCGGCCGAGGGGCGGTCGAGGATCTCGGCGACCCAGGCCTGGGCTGTGACCGTCTGCGCGAAGGGCTGGGTCTGACGGACGCCGTTCATCGCCCGAGCGACGATGCGGCTGCGCCATGGGTCGGGCGCGCTCAATCCGGGCCGGCTCGGCGGCGCAGGCGGGACGATGCTCGTGGGCGCGACCGCGGTCCGGGGCGCGTGATTGGCACCGGGGCGCGGGCCAGTGCTGCCCCCCGCGATCAGGCTCTGATGGAATCCGTAGCGCGCGCGGCGCGGGAAGTGCGATGAGGGTGCGCAGCCGGCGAGGCCAGCGAGTGAGGCGAGGGCAAGGGCGACCCTCGCCGCCGGGCGATCGGGCCATGCGCGCGGGGCGCGGCGGGCGTTGCGGGCGCGGCGAGCGCGAGAGCGGAGACGATGGCAGACGGTCGTAGGTTTGGCAGCCACTGGCGTGGGCGCGCGGCGTTCTTGATCCTGGTGGTCGGGTTGGCCTGGATCCTCGACGGGTTCATGCGTCATCGTGTGATCGATCATGCGGTGGTCCTTCGCTACGGCAGACGCCGCGCCGGATTGATCAGCTCCAAGCTGACCTATCGCAGCGGCGGCGAGGTCGTCGGCGAGGTCGACTTCAGTTATCGCACGCAGCGCGCGCTGCGCGAACAACGACACACGACGAGGCTCGTGCCTGGCGTCTACGAGGTGGAGGTGGCCCTGCGCTATGGGCCGCCAGCCCAACGCCTGGTGCGGCTGCGGCGGGTGTTGGTGGTGAAGGCAGGTGCGCCGAGTCGCATCGCCCTCGATTAGCGGCGGGCGCCGCGCGTCGCGCTCAGCGTCCGCCGCGTCGGCCGCAGGGAATGGCGATGCCTGCGGGCGCTCGGCCCGTGGCCAGGTTGACCAGGTAGTCCTCGCTCGGTGCACCATTTCGGACGTTGAGTAGCTCGGCCGCTGCGCTCACGGCGGGCTGGGCCTCGGCGTTGAGCGTCAGACCGCCGCTGAAGAGCACGCTGAGATCGAGCAGGCGCGTCGCTTGGTGGCCGTAGCGCGCTAGCTGCAGCGCGCCAGCGCCGGCGCGGGTCACGCGCTCTAGGCCGGTCCCCGCCGCGTCGAGCTGATAGGTCGCGAGCTGCGCCAGCGGACAGAACGCCGTCTGGGTCGCAATACCATCCGGGCGCTCGCAGGTCGCGGGGTTAGCGTTTCCGCCGCTGATCAGCACGGAGCCGTCATGCAGTCGCAGGGCGCTGTGATAGCCCGCCGGCGCCATCCCCCCCTGCGGGTCGAGCGGGCCCGAGCTTGCGAGCCCGCCACTCACGGAGCGCAGCAGCTGCAGGGCCGTGGCGCTCGGCGCACGGGTGGCGCGCCAGCGCGCGGCATCGACCGCGCGGGGTTCCAGCGCGAAGCCGCCGGTCCAAAGCAAGGCGCGCGGGCTCTTGCTTTGCTGCCGCTCCTCGTCCGTGATGCCGATCTCGGTCAGGGTCTGCCAGGCGGTGCCGAGTGCCACCCCGGCGAGGCCTGCGGCGTCGAAGCGCTGGCGCAGCGGCGCCACCTCTGTCAGCGCCGACTCCGCCTCGGCATCGCTCCCGTCCATCGCGCCGCCGAGCACAAGGAACTTGCCTTCGGGCAGCCGCGCTGCGGCATGACCCGCCCGCAGGCGGGCGAGCGGCACCGTCTCGGTCAGCTCGGGCAGGCTGTCCCCGGGCGCGGTTGGCGCGGGGAGTGCCCACCACTGGGCCTGCGGGCCCGCTGGCGCTGCGAAGCCAGCGTCGGCGCCGCTGCCCGCGGAAAAGACCGTCGGGCCACCGATCGCGAGCAGGGTGGTGCCGTCGCCGCTGAGCGCCAGCTCGGGAAAGAACCCGGCCGCGGGAGCCGGAAGCTCCGCGTAGTCGAAACGCCCGTCCTCTCCCCGAGCGGCGGGGAAGTAGGTCAGGATGCCCGACGGGGCGGCGGTGGCGCTGGCCTCGGGACTGATCAGAAAAGGGTCGCGATCGAGGGCGCTCAGCAGGTGGGCCACGGCCTCGCTGCCGGTCGGGCTAGTCATTCCCCCCAGCAGCAGCACGCGATAGGGACCCGTGCGCGGTGAGGTGAGCAACACTGCGCGATGAAACGCGCGCGGCGGCATCTTCGTCGTGGCGACGACGAGGCGCGCGCTGAGATCCGTGGGGTCGAAGACCTCGACGGAATCCTCGGCGTAGAGCAGTCCACCGTCGATCGTCGCCGCAGCTCCGGGGCTTCCGGTCAGACCGCCCGCGAGCAGGACCTGTCCGTTGGGGAGCAGCGTGGCGCTGTGAAAGGCGCGCGGGCGGCGCTGGCCGAAGAAGCAGCTCTGCGAGCCCGCGCGCTGCAAATAGACCGACACCTCGTCGTCGATGACCTCGTCAAGTCGAGTCTGGCCGCTGTAGACCAGGTGCTGATCCTCGGAGTCGAAGGCCTCGACGCGAAGCACGACCCCACCTCTAACGAGCTCCGCTTGCGGAACGAGCAGCTCACGCGCCACCTCGCCTTGCGGGGCGGTGGCGTCGCAGATCAGATCGTAGCGCCCGACGGTCAGGTCCGACGCCGTGCTCCCGCTCCCTCGCAGGAACGACAAGCGCAGGGTGTAGGTGCCGGCCGGAAGGTCTGTCGTGGCTTCGTTCGCCGGATCGCCGCAGCGCTGGTCCGCGCCCACAGCTGGAACCTGAATGCGCCGCAGGCGCAGCGGCGGGCGGCTGCCGCTGCAGCCGCCGAGCGCGAAGAGCAGCGCCAAGGCGAGGACGGTCAGACGCACGGGAGAACCTCCGGAGACACGGGCGCAGCGCCGAGGCCGCGCCGCAGCCTAGCACAGCGTCGCGCGCGGCGGGCGGCGTTCGAGTGGCCCGCTAGCCGAGCTCGCAGTCGCTACCGACCGGATCGTGGCACTGACGAGCGCGATCCGCGCCGATCGCGATCAGCGACCTGGCCTCCATCGACGCCTGGCAGTAGGCTGCCGGGCAGCGCGCGCAGGTAACCCGGCGAGGGATCGAGAGGAGGCGGTGGATGGACCAGACGATGGACCGTGATGTGGGGAGGCGAGGGCCGGCGACGGCGCATCGTGGGGGCGACGCCGGCCGCCACTGCGGCGGGATCGGGCGTAGGATGAGGCCGTCGCTCGCGGCGGCCTCCGCGCTGGTCCTGCTCGGCATGCCGATGGGGATTGGCTGCGGGCTGCTCGATGAAGCCACCACCCTGACGCTATGTGCCGATCCGCAGCACTTTGCGGTCGATACGGCGCAGCTTGGATTCTCGGCCTCAGCGACCGTCCTGCCGGAGCTGCCGTGCGAGTCGGCGACCAACGTCTGTACCCAGCTGACCGATGGCTTCGCCTGTGACGCTGAGCTCTGGCAGTGCAGCGCGCGATGCACTGCCAGAGCGGGGGGAGGCAGCGCGCTCTGTGGCTTGCGTGCGGCCTTGGGCAGGCACCTGGACGTCGATATCGCGGCTCACGTTCGCAACCAACTCTAGGCTCACGCGCTGAATCACGTCACGTTGGGGCGTGTCGAGTACGAGGTCTCACAGAACACGCTCACCATCGCGACGCCCGAGCTGCGCATCTATGTCGGCCCAACCGCTGCCACCGCCGTGACGGACGCCGGTGTGGTGCTCTTGGCTCGCTTGGCGCCGATCGCGGCGGGCACGACGGTGGCGCCGACTGCGTTGCCGATGGAGGCCGCGGGTCAGCGCCGACTCGCTGAGCTGGTGAAGGACTACCGCACGCCCTTCCGGCTGCTGGTCGCCGCCGAAATCGCGGTGGAAGGTGGAGGGCCGCTGCCAAGGGGCGGGATCGCGCTCGAGCTCAAGCCCTGCTTCAAGGCCGAGCTGCTCTAGGAAGTCGATCGCCGATCGGACCGGCGGACCAAGCCGGGCGACGCTGGTCGAGGGTGCCGGGCTACTGGACGGGCGTTGATCGGTCGACCGGTGAGCGAGACCTAGAAGTCACCCGCGGCGGACGGCTGAAGCAGCCGCTCATCGTCGTCGTCGTCGTCGTCGTCATTGTCGTCATTGTCGTCATTGTCGAGCGGGCCCTCGCCGAGGTTGACGCGCTCTTTGAGCTCCTTGCCAACCTTGAAGAAGGGCAGGCGCTTGGGCTTGACGTCGACCTTGGCCCCGGTGCGTGGGTTGCGCCCCTCGTAGGCCTTGTAGTGCCGAATCTCGAAGCTGCCAAAACCGCGGATCTCAATCCGCTCGCCGCTCTTCAGCGCGATCTCCATCGCATCGAATACGCAGTTGACAATCAGCTCCGCCTTGCCTTTCGGCAGCTTCAGCTTGTCCGCCACGGCCTCGATCAGCTCGGACTTGGTCATCACCCGCTCCTTGAACACCGGAAGAGAAGCCCAGCTCGGCACCCACGATCTGCACGCGAGGTCGAATACTAGCTCGGGATGCCAGGAAAAGACAACAATCTTCGCATGGTGCAGGTGGCGTCGCTCAGTCGTAGTACTCGAGACCGAGATGGGTGATCTGCGTCTCGCCGCGCAGGTAGCGGAGCACGTTCTTCAGCTTGGTGAGCTGCACGAAGAGGTTATGCTCGGGGTAAAGCTCCGGCGCGACCATCGGCGTCTTGAAGTAGAAGCTCAACCATTCCTGGATATCGCGCAGGCCGGCGCGCTGCGCGAGGTCGAGGAAGAGCGCGAGGTCGAGCACGAGCGGCGCGGCGAGAATGCTGTCGCGACAGAGGAAGTCGACCTTGATCTGCATCGGGTAGCCAAGCCACCCGAAGATGTCGATGTTGTCCCAACCTTCCTTGTTGTCGCCCCGCGGAGGGTAATAGTTGATGCGGACCTTATGATAGAGCTTCCCGTAGAGGTCGGGATTGAGCTCCGGCTGCAGGATGTGCTCGAGGACGCCGAGCTTGCTGACCTCCTTGGTGTGGAAGGCCGCGGGATCGTCGAGCACCTCGCCGTCGCGGTTGCCAAGGATGTTGGTCGAGAACCAACCGTTGATGCCGAGCATGCGATCGCGCAGCCCCGGCGCGATGATGGTCTTCATCAGGGTCTGACCGGTCTTGAAGTCCTTGCCGGCGATGCAGAGGCCGCGCTCGCGCGCCAGCTCGCGAATCGCCGGAATGTCCACCGTGAGGTTGGGCGCGCCGTTGGCGAAGGGCACGCCGCAGCGCAGCGCCGCGTAGGCGTAGATCATCGAGGGCGCGATCGCCGGGTGGTTGTCGCGTAGCCCCTGCTCGAAGGCCGCCAGGGTCTCATGGACCGGCTGTGCCTCGAGGTAGACCTCGGTAGAGCCGCACCAAATCATCACTAATCGCTCGCAGCCCTCCCGTTGGCGAAAGCCCTCGATGTCCGCCATCAGCGCCTCGGCCCAGGCGAGCTTGCTTTGTCCTGGCTTGATCCAATCGCCGTGCAAACGGGTGACGTAGTCCGAGGAGAAGACCGCCTTCATCGGTGCGACGGCCTCGAGGTCCGGCTTGACCTGCGCGAGCAGCTCGCGTTCGAGCACGCCGGCGCGCTGAGCCGCCTCGTAGCAGTTCTCCGAGAAGATATCCCAACCGCCGAAGACCAGGTCGTCGAGTCCGGCCAGCGGGACGAACTCCTTGATCTTGGGCGTGCGGTGTTCGGTGCGTCGGCCGAGGCGAATCGTGCCCATCTGGGTCAGCGATCCGATCGGCAGCGCCAAGCCTCGGCGCACCGCGGCTACGCCGGCGATGAAGGTCGTGCTAACGGCGCCCAGTCCGGGCAGCAGGACGCCGAGCTTGCCGGTGGCCGGCTTGATCTCCGCGGGTGAATTGATCATCGGGTCTCTCCTCGTCTGGCCCGCGCCGGCGTCCGCTCGGAGCGCCCTTCAGGCCGGGGTAGCGGTACCATTAGTTGGTTCTCGGCGACAAGCTGTGCCGGGCGTCACGCCGCGCGGATTCGGGCGCCCGCAGCGGCGCGCTCAAGGCAGCGGGATCACCTGCAGGTTGTCGAAGCTGCAGTCGGATGCCCAGTTATTGAAGGCGAGGTACGCGTGTCGCCTGCCCTCGAGCGGGGCCGCGTCGTCAAAGGACAGGAAGGGTTGCCCGTCGATCGACCAGGCCAGCCGATCGCCCTGGCGGACGATCGTCCAGTGATAGGTCCGGTTCGGGGTCACCGGCCGATCCGTGCGTTGAACGCGGTCCTCGCCGTGTTCGTCGAGGCGGGCGATCGCCGCGATCGAGTTGCTCCAGCCGCCGAGGATCAGCACGTAGCTCGTCGCCAGGTAGGCGCCCCGATCGCCGGCGGAGGATTCGCCGTCGCCCCAGAGCTCGAGCTTGATATCTCCGTCTGCGGAGCCCGATCGTGCGTCGAGCTCGATGCGCGCGTTGCGCGGCAGCGCCCGCGTTAACCACAGGGGCTTGTTATAGGCACCGCGCACCTGCAGGGCGCCGCCACTCAGCCGATAGGGGCCGCCCGTGTTGCGGTAGTCGGGGCCGAGGTCGGTGCGCTCGAAGCGATCGAGGAAGGGCGCGCGGATCGGCGCGCTCCGTGCACACGATGCGCTGGCCGTGGCCAAGAGCAGCGCTGCGACGGTCGAGAACCCTGGATTGCTCATGGCGCATTTCCCTCGCCGCGGAGTGTAGCGGCGCCGCAGCGGGTGCTCAACCACCGCGCCGCGCCCCCACGGCTGGCGCCCGGCGCTCAGACGGGCTGAGCGAGCTCGCACTCCAGCAGCAGGTAGAGCGCGCGTGCCCAACCAAGGGGATCGTCGGGCTCGGGTCCCGCGCTGGCGATGATCGCCGTTGTGCTCTCCGCGGTGGCAAGCCGCTGATAGAGCGCGCCGAGGGTCGGGAGCTGCAAGAGGGCGGCATTGGGCGCCCCAGGCGGCGGCGCCGGAAGCCGCCTGACCTCGCAATCGCGGAGGCGGGCGAAGTACGCGGTCAGCGCCGCGCGCGAGAGGCACGCGACCCCAGCCTGCAGGAGCTCGACCAAGCGCAGGTCGCAAGGGAAGGCGTTCGCCGGTGCTTCGTGCCCGCGAAAGAAGGCGAACTGGCCCGCGGACCAGGCGAAGGTCTCCGTCACGCGCTCGGTAACAAAGGCCGCGGTCGCGCGGGAGACGTGCAGCGGCGAGAGGCGGCCATCGGCGATCAAGGCGGCGACGAGTCCCCGATGCGCGCGCGCGCGCGCTGCCCGCGCCACGTCCTCGCGCGTGGTCAGACCGCGCTGCAGGAGAAACGCCACCAGCAGCTCGTCGCTGCGCTCGGCCGCGAGGAGGCGGGGTTGACCGTCGGCGCAGTAGATCGCCCTCAAGGCGTCGCCGTCGAGGATCACCGCCGGCAGGCCCAGGAGCTCCGCGCTCAGCTCGGCGACCCAGACGCGGTCGCTCGCGGCATGCTCGCCCGTCGTCTCAGCGCTCTCGGTCGCCGCGGGATGGCTGAGGAGGAGCAGTCCCGTCTCCTCGGCGGCAGCGAAGCGATAGAGCACCTTGGCGACCGACCTGAGGGCCAGCGAACCGGAGAAGTCGGCGGAGCGCGAGCTGCTGACGGTCGAGCCCAGTGGCGGCTGGCGCGACGTGGCGCCAGCGCTCGCGTCCGCCGCGGCGCTGCGCGGGGCCGCGCGATGCGGCTCATGTGCCGCGCGAGTGGGCAGCGCCACACCTCCCTCGCCGGCCCTGGGCAGCCCCGGCGCCTCAGTCGCGAGCAGGGCGCTGGGGTCGAGCTCCATGCCGGCGCGGCGCCGATGGCCGCTACCCGAGGCGTCAAGCAGGTCTCGTGGCCGACTGACGGGAGTCTGGTCGAGCGAGAGCTCTCCCGCGAGGCTGGTTCCCTCCTCGATCGCCAGCAGAGGAATCGCGCCGAAGACGTCGAGGAGCCCTGTGGTTTCCAACGGGAGGTGGGGGCCCGTGGGTGCAGCGCTCGCGCGGCCGGTCGGCGGCGCGGCGGCGTGCGGAGCCAGCGCCTTGACCGCGACCGCGGTCTCCGGCGCAGCGCTTGTCGTCGCCCCCGCGATCGCTGCGGTCCCGGGGGCGCGATGGCGGGTCGGTCCTTCGAGCTCTGTCTCATCGAGCGCGACGCGCTGCGCTGCCGCGAGAGGCGGGTGGCTGCGGGGCGCGGCTGTGGGCGCCCTCCGCGGGTGGATCCCTCCCGAGCTGTCGTCCTCGCCGGCCTCCGCTGTGGCGTCGCGCTCCGCCGCGGAAGGTCCGAGCTGCGGCGCGACGTACTGCGCGATGAAGCCGGCGAGGGTCTCCTGGCTGACGCGCGTCCGTCGCTGGTAGAGGAAGTCGACGATGTCGTCGTGGGCTGCTTGCGCTGTGGGGTAGCGATCGTCGGGGCGTCGCTCGAGCATCCGCCGCAGGATCGTTACCACCTCGGGCGGCAGCGCCGCGGCGTGCCGATCGAGCACGTCGAGTCGCACGTTGACGACGCGGTTGAGCGTCTCGAAGTCATTGCGCGCGGCGAAGAGCCGCCGGCCCAGCACCAGCTCGGCGAGGACGATGCCCGCCGAAAAGATATCCGAGCGGCCATCGACCGCGATACCTGTCACCTGTTCGGGGGACATGTAGCCGTACTTGCCCTTCAGCGTGCCGGCCTGGGTCGCTGACTCTTGCTGCACCAGAGCGATACCGAAGTCGCTCAGCTTCACGTCGCCGCGCAGCGAAACCAAAATATTCGACGGAGAGACATCGCGGTGCACGACGCCGAGCGGGCGGCCGTCGCCGCCCAGCGCCCGATGCGCATAGTGGAGGCCGCGCAGCAGCTCCGCCGTGATGAAGAGCGCGAGCACTCCCGGGAGCCGCTGGCGCTGCTTCGCCAGGGTGCGCCAGAGACGGCGGGCGTCGAGACCGTTGACGCGCTCCATCGCGATAAAATACTGGCCGTCGATCTCGCCCAGCTCGAGGACCTGGACGATGTTCGGATGCTCGAGGTGGCAGACCAGCTTGGCCTCGGTAACGAACATCTGCACGAAGCTGGCGTCGCTGGCGAACTGCGGCAGGATCCGCTTGATCGCGACGTTCTTCTCGAAGCCCATCGCGCCGACGATCTTCGCGCCGAAGATCTCGGCCATCCCGCCCACGGCGATGTGCTCGGTCAGCAGGTAGCGCCCGAAGGGGATGGGCTTTGGCAGTGCTTGCATCGCGTCGCGCCGCGTCACCGGCTCAAAACAGGGCCGCCGGCGCCGATCTTGGCCGTCGCAGTCATTCCGTTCAAGGCTTTTGCTGCGCCGCTCGCCACGACGAGTTGTCCGCAGGCTGCGGCGATATCGAGCCCCCGGCTGTGGCGCACTGTGGCGGTCAAGCCGCGCGCGCGCAGCAGCTCGGCGAAGGTCTCCAGCGCTTCGTCGTCGGGTCGCCGCAGCTCGGGCTGATCCGAGCGAGAGGGGTTGTAGGGCAGCAGGTTGACCTTGGACGGGATACCCTCGAGCAGGCGGCAGAGGCGCGTGACGTCCCCAGCGCTGTCGTTGACGCCCGGCAGCAAGAGGTATTCGAAGGTGATGCGCCGCCGACGCGGCAGCGGGTACGCGCGCAGCGCCGCAAAGAGGGCGGCGAGCGGCCAGCGGCGATTGATCGGCATCAAGCGATCGCGGACCTCGTCGGTCGTGGCGTGCAGTGAGATGGCCAGGCCGACTTGACGCATGCGCCGACCCAGCTCGCGGATCCCAGGGACGACACCGGCGGTGGAGACGGTGATGCGCCGCGGCGAGAGATCGAGACCCTCGGGGGCGCAGAGCAGCGCGATCGCCGTCACCACTGCGTCGACGTTGACGAGCGGCTCGCCCATCCCCATGAAGACCAGGTTGGTCAGCCGCTCGTCGGCCGGCAGGAGCGCGTTGACGCGGTAGACTTGATCGACGATCTCTCCCGCCGTCAGGTTGCGCTTCAGGCCCATCGTGGCGGTGGCGCAGAAGCTGCAGCCGAGCGCGCAGCCGACCTGCGAGCTGATGCAGAGCGTGCGCTTGGTCTCGCGCGGAATCAGCACCGACTCGATCGACGCGCCGTCGACGCAGCGCAGGCGCAGCTTGCGCGTGCCGTCGGCGCTCTCGAGCAGCTCGGCCACCTCGAGCGGCGCGAGGGTGGTGCTGCTGGCCAGGTGCTCGCGGAGCTCACGCGGCAGGTTGGTCATCGCTGCGACGCTGGTCGCGCCTCTGCGGTGGATCCAGCCGAAGAGCTGCAGGGCACGAAAACGCGGCTGACCGAGCTCGGCAGCGAGTTGCTCGAGCGTCGCGAGCGGGAGGCTGCGCAGGTCGGGAAGCGGCTTCATCGGCAGGGGCAAGGCCAACGGGCGATCGCGCTCGACGAGCGCTAGGCTAGCCCGTTCAGCTCGCTGGCGCTGAAGAAATAGGCAATCTCGGTGCGCGCCGTCTCGGGGCCATCGGACCCATGCACCGCATTGCGCTCGATGCTGGCGCCGAAGAGCTTGCGCAGCGTCCCCTCCGCGGCCTGCGCCGGATTAGTGGCGCCCATCAGCTCGCGGTTGCGCTGAATCGCATTGGGTCCCTCGAGCACCAACGCCATGATCGGCCCCGAACACATGAAGCTGCACAGGTCCGCGAAGAAAGGGCGCTCGCGATGGACCGCATAGAACCCCTCGGCCTGGCTCGCGCCGAGGCGCAGGAGCTTCGCGCCGACGACGCGCAGTCCGCCCTGCTCGAGCACGTTGATGATGGCGCCGATTTGGTTGCGCTCGACGGCGTCCGGCTTGACCAATGAAAGCGTGCGTTCCACGACTCACTCTCCGCTGTTGCCTGCGCGCTGTTGCCTGCGCGCTGTTGCCTGCGCGCTGTTGCCTGCGCGCTGTTACTCGGGACCCTGCTGCCGGCGCCTCGTGTTCCTCTCGATCGCCCCTCGGCCGCCGCGCCTCGGCGGCGAACCGCGCTGGCGCGGAGCGGGATCGCGCACGGCGATCTCCGCCAGGCTCCTAGCACGACTTGGGGTCAGGCTCAACGCGCGGGCTGGGCGCGGAGCCTGGGGCGCGCTGCACCGCGGCGCGCGATCGCGCGTCGGCGAGGCCTCAAAGCTCTGGCGGCAGGATCAGGTGCTCGGTCTCGATGCCCGCCAGCGCGAGCAGCGCCAGCCCGTCGGCCTTGCGGTACTCGCGCAGGTAGTAAACGCGGCTGATGCCGGCGTTGATCATCGCCTTGGCGCAGGCGGCGCACGGGCTGTCGGTCAGGAACATCACCTTCTGCGGTTCGGTGAAGTCGAGCTTGAGCAGCGCGTTGATCTCGGAGTGGATGCAGCCGCAGTTCCCGGGCTCGAGGCGGTCGCAGGTATTGGGCAGGCCGCGTGCGTTGCCGTTGTAGCCGATCGAAAGCACGCGGGTGAAGTCGCCGCTGGTGATCACGCTCCCGACCTGCAGACGCACGCAGGTCGAGCGCAGCGCGACGAGCTGCGAGAAGCGGCCAAAGACCTGCCTCAGCGTTGGGCGCTGGCGTGCTTCCATCGTCGAGCTCCTCTGGCGCGGGCCGCTCAAGAGCCGGCCGGCCGGCCCCCTTCCAGCACCACGCGCTGATAATACTCGGCGGCGCTCAGGCCGTCGGCGGCGATGGTGACGCGGGCCGCGGCAAGCGCTTGATCAACCAGCGCATGCAGCATGGCCAAGGATTGGCCGCCGCTGACGAAGCGCCCATTGACGAAGAACGAGGGCGTTCCGCGCACGCCGAAGGCGAGCAGTCGCTCGCGTTGCGCCAGCACGGCCTGCCGGGTGGCCGGGTCGTCACGGCAGCCGCGCCAGGCGTCCAGCTCGAGGCCGAGCGCCGTGGCGTGACGCAGTAGTGTGTCGTCATCGAGCGCGGGGGCCGCCGCGTAGAGTGCGTCGTGATAGCCCCAGAACTTCCCCTGGGCCGCGGCACAGGCCGCGCCGACGGCGGCGGGCAATGCCCGCTCGTGAAACTCGACCAGCGGCAGGTGGGCATAGAAGAGGCGCAGGTCCGCCGGGTAGTCCTCGGCGAGTTGGTGCAGGACCGCCGCCTGAGTCTTGCAATAGGGGCACTGAAAATCGCCGGCCTCGATGATGGTCACCAGGGCGTCGGTGGGTCCGCGCTCCTCGCCGAGCAGGGGCATGGCGTAGATCGTGGAGGAAGTCGCCTCAGCGCTCTTCGAGGGCTCCGCACCGCAGGCCGCAGCGAAGGTCAGCAGGGCAAGCAGTGGGACGAGCAGCCGGGCGAGCGACGGGACGATCGACGGGACGCTTGGCTGGGCGCTTGGCTGGGCGCTTGGCTGGGCGCTTGGCTGGGCGCTTGGCCGCGAGGAACTCGGTTTGGTGCGCTGCCTGCCCATGCGCCATTCCCTCGCTAGCGTACCCTTCGCTCGCGTACCTCTAGTACGATGCTCGCATGCTGGCAAGGAGCGCAGGCGAGGCGGGGTCGGGCGGGCGATTGCCGGGGCGCAGGCTGGTGCCCTGGCTGGCGGGCGGCCGGCGGGCGACCCTTGGCGATTGGCCCGCGGGCGCAGGCGCGGGCCGGGCCCGTGGGCTGCTGCTCACGCTGTGGCTGGTGTTGGCGACATCGAGCGCCCAGGCCGGCGAGCCCTTCAGCAGGCAGGTCGAGCTGCACCCTGACCATCCCGTGGGCACACGCTACATGGAGGTGGCGCTCTGCGGTGCGCTGGCCCTGGCGGCGGTCGAGGTCGAGGGCGTACGGGTCGGGGGCTTGTCCGGCCTGGCGTGGGATCGGCGCCGGCAGCGACTGGAGGCGCTCTCCGATCGCGGCCACCTCTTCGAGTTGCGCCTTCGATGGCGACGGGGGCGACTCGTCGCCGCCGAGGTGCTGCGGGCGGTGGCGTTGCGTGGCCCTGAGGGAGCGCCGCTCGTGGGGGCAGAGGCCGATGCGGAGGGTTTGGCGCTGGTGGTGTCCCGTTGGCGCGGGCGCCGTCGGACGGAGCTCTTCGTCTCGTTCGAGCAGCGACCGCGGGTTTGGCGCTTTGGCCTCGACGGCCGCTTTCTGCGTGAGGAGCCCTTGCCGGCGCTGTGGACAGAGGTCACCGCCTACCGCGGTCCCAACCTCGCGTTGGAGGCTGTAGCCTGGCATTCGCGCTGGGGACTGGTCTTTGGCGGCGAAGCGCCCTTGCGAGGCCAGCCCCGCCAGACGCTGCCGCTGGGGGCAGCGGGAGGGGAAACCTGGCAGCTCGCCGCCAGCGCGGCCGTCGAGGAAAGCGGACTCGTCGATCTGGCGCCGTGGCGCGACGGCGCGCTGCTGCTGCTCGAGCGCGGCTACGTCGCCTCGACGGGACGGACGGTCATCAGCCTGAGCCGCTGGACGCCGCGGCCTCCGCGGGGCGCTAGCGAAGCCCCGCAGGCCACCGATCGCCTGGTCGTGCTGGACAGCGCCGAGGGCTGGGCGATCGACAACTTCGAGGGTCTCGCGGCGCTACCGGGCGGGCGCGTGCTCCTCGTCAGCGACGACAACGAGAGCGCCAGACAGCGCACGCTGCTGCTCTGTCTGCGGCCGCTGGGTCGCCGAGGCGCGTCGTGGCGCCGTGCGCAGCCGTCGGCGAAGGGACGCGCGCGTCGGGCTCACGCGGTGATCGCCGGATCGACGTCGACGCCGACTGGGCAATGATCGGACCCCTTGACCTGCGCGTCGATGAACGCAGCGCGCACGTGGCGCAGCGCTGCGGAGCACGCCAGCACGTAGTCGATGCGCCAGCCAATGTTGCGCGCGCGGACGCCGCCGCGCTGACTCCACCAGCTGTAGTGCCCGGGGCCGCCTTCGAAGTGGCGGAAGGTGTCGACCCAGCCCGCGCGCAGCCAGCGATCGAGCTCGGCGCGCTCTTCGGCCAAGAACCCGCTGGTGCCGCGGTTGGCCTGCGGCCGCGCGAGGTCGATCGCTTGGTGCGCGGTGTTGAAGTCGCCGATCACCAGCACGTGGCGATCCGCCCGGCGCAGCCGCTCGAGCTGCGCGAAGAGCGCGCGGTAGAACGCCAGCTTGAAGGGCACGCGCCCGTTGTCGCGTGCTGACCCGCTGCCGTTGGGAAAGTAGACGTTGGCGACGACCAGGCGGCCGAAGTGGGCCAGCTGAAGCCGCCCCTCGGCGTCGAAGTCGGCCTGCCCGAGCGCGGTGCGGAGCGCGTCGATCGGGCGGCGGCTGTAGAGTCCCACGCCGCTGTAGCCCGCGCGCGTCGCCGCGGAGAAGTTGGTGAACCACCCCGCGGGCGCGTGCACAGCGTTCGGCAGCAGGCGGGGATCGGCGCGCACCTCCTGCACCCCGACGATCTCGGCGCCACAGCCGGCGAGCCAGCGAGTAAAGCCCTTCTTGGCGCAGGCTCGCAGTCCATTGACGTTCCAGGAGACGATGCGCATCTGAGCTGCCCTGTTGAGCGGGGAGGGGGGGGCCGGCGATCCTGCTCGAGCGTTGGACCAAGACTCGGCTTGCGATGCTAGACTACGCGCAAGCCGCTGACCATGTCGACCCAAGCGCCCATCGCCGCGCTTCCCTCGGCCGAGGCCATCCTCGCCGCGCGCGACCACCTCGAGCTCCGTGAGCTGGTGGCGATCGGCGCGCTGCTCAACTCCGAGCGGGACATCCGTCGCCTGCTGGCGTTAATCCTCAGCAAGGCGCGCGCGCTGGTCGGCGCCGATGCCGGCAGTGTGTACGTGGTCGAGCCGAGCGTCGATGGGGCGACCCGAGGTCGGCTGCGCTTCGAGGTCGCGCAGAATGAGTCGATCGCCGTCGACTTCGAGACGACGACGATCGAGATCACGCCGCATTCGCTCGTCGGGGCGGCGGTCCTCGAACGCCGGGCCCTGCACATCCCCGATCTCGACGCGGTCACGGCGGAGGGTGGTGGACCGCTGGGCCATGATCGCAGCTTCGATCAGCGCAGCGGGTACATCACGCGCAGCGTCTTGACCGTGCCCATGGTCAACCTGCGCGGCGAGGTCATCGGCGTTATTCAGCTGATCAATAAGAAGACAAAGCCGAGCGCCCGCTTGACCAGCCCGGCTGACTTCGCTTGCCTGGTGGGGCCCTTCGACGGGCGAGCGATCGAGCTGGCCAAGACGCTGGCCAATCAGGCCGCGGTCGCGCTCGACAACGCGCTGCTCTACCAGGAGTTGCGGCAGGCCTTCGAGGGCATGGTCGAGGCTGCGGTGCTGGCGATCGAGCAGCGCGACCCGACGACCAGCGGCCATTCCCGCCGCGTCGCCGATCTGACGGTCGGTTTGGCCGAGCAGGTCGATCGGCTCAGCGACGGGCCCTTCGCGGGGGTCCACTTCAGCCGCGATGATCTGAAGGAGCTCGAGTACGCCGGCCTGCTGCACGACTTTGGCAAGGTCGGGGTGCCGGAGCGGGTGTTGGTCAAGGCGGACAAGCTCTATGAAGCCGATCGCGATCGGATCCTCGATCGCTTCGACTATGTGCGGCAGTGGCTGCGCTGCGAGAGCCTACGCTGCGAGTTGCAGCTCGCCCGCGGATCGGATCCCGCGAGCGGCGCCGCGCTGGCTGCGGAGCTCCGCCGCCTTGCCGAGGAGCTGAGCTTCGTCGACCGCTGCGAGCAGACCGTGTTGGCGGCCAATCGGCCGACGGTGCTCGACGGCGATCGCGCGGAGCTGCTGGAGGTGATCGCGCGTCGCAGCTATCTGGATGCGCGGGGCGAGCGGCAGCCCTACCTGACCGCGGCCGAGCTGGAGTGCCTCGGGCTGCGACGCGGCAGTCTCACCCCGGCCGAGCGGCGGCAGATCGAGTCGCATGTGGTCCACAGCTATAACTTCCTCTGTGCGATCCCCTGGGGCCGCGGCTTCCAGCGGATCCCGACCATCGCCGCCGGACATCACGAGAAGCTCGACGGCTCGGGCTACCCGCGCGGCTGTCACGCCGACGCGATTCCGGTCCAGGCGCGGATGATGGCCATCGTCGATATCTACGATGCGCTGACCGCGGCGGACCGTCCCTACAAACCGGCCGTGCCGCGTGAGCGGGCGCTGGCGATCCTCTGGCAGGATGCGGGGCAGGGCAAGCTCGATAGCGCGCTGCTGCAGGTGTTTTGCGAGGCCAAGGTCTACGCTCGCGAGGGCCCGGTACGCTGATCCGACGGGCGCGCTAGCCCGTCGTGGGCAGGGCGGTGTCCCAGACCAGCCGCGCCTGCGCGATCAGTGCGGCGCGCTCCGCGGCGTAGGCGCTCGCGTCGATCGCTCCGCTGGCCTGGCGCCGCTCCAGCGCAGCGAGGGCGTTGAGCAAGGTCTCACGCTGGGCGGCACGGCGCGCGGCGTGGCGGCGGCCTTGGATGATCCCCGCGGTCGCCCAGAGCGCGATCAGCACCGTCAGACCCAGCACGAGCTGACGAGGCCACTCCGCGCGGTGCGGGAGGTTACGAAGCGTCAGCTCGAGCTGCTTCCCACGCGCCACCGGGCTGAGGGAGAAGAGCTGCATCGCGACGCCCTGATGCCGTCGGACCTCGCGCATCTCGAGGTTCGGTCCCGAGAGCTCGACACCGGGCGCCTCCGCCAGGGCGAGCAGCGAGCGCGCGCTGCCGAGGGGTAGGTGCTGGCGAAACTCGAGGGTCGCGCCGTCATAGGGCAGCTCATAGGACGCCTGCAGCACGAGCTGGCCCGGTGGCAGGGGTCCACGGAGCACGATCGCCGCCGCGCGCTCGTCGAGGCGGGCGACGCGCTCGGTCTCCTCGCTCAAGGCCGCGCGCAGCGCGCCCGTTGGCAGGGGGACGACCAGCCCGCCCGCGCCGAGGTCGACGAGGCGTGGCCCGCGGTTGACCAAGACGAGGATGTGCGTGCAGCTCAGTCGACCTTCGCTGACCTGGGCGAGGACGTGGGTGCCCGGCGCGAGCTCGAGGCTCTCCCTGCTCGTCGTGCGATCGTAGACGACGAAGGTCGCACGCTTGCCACCGACCTGCGCCGGCGTCAACGTGGCGCTGCGGTAGCTGTGCCCGTCGTGCATGACCTGCAGCGTGAAGGTCGCGGGGGCGGCATCCTTGCTAGCGCTCGTCGCTCGCGGCAGGCGGAAGAAGGCGCGCCCCTGGGTGTCCGTGGGTTGGGTCAGCTCGGGCTCGCCGAGGCGTGAGAGGGTGACCTTGGCGCCAGCCAGCGGCGTACGCGCCGCGCCCAGCAGCGCCAGCGCCTCGAACCGGTCGAGTGCGAGGCCCTCGGCGACGCTGAGCGTCGCGGCACCGGCGGTCCCGCCGAGGGGCGGTGCGCCGGGAACCCCCGCGTGCGGGTCATCGCCCGCGTCCATCGCCGTGGCGGCGTCACCCGCGGGCGGCGGTTCGTCGGCTGCCGAGGCCGCCGTCGCGTCGATGGCCAGGGCGGTAGCGAGGGGCTGCGGCGGGGATCGCGTCGAGAGCAGCATCTTCACGCCGGCGCCCGACGCGAGGCTAAAGGGGCGCGACGGGATCCCTTGGGCGCCTCGTCGGAGCAGGGCGAGATAGATCGAGCCTTCGCTCAGCCCTTCGAAGCGGACGCGGCCATCCGGGCCGCTCTTGCGCTCCCCGCGCTCTCCATCGCGGTCGCCGCGCGGCGGAAGAGTTCTACCGTCTGGCCGGCTTAGGCTTGGTCGAGGCCATCGCCGATGACCTTGACCGTCAGCACGCCGGCCGGCAGGTCAGCGCTCGGCAGCGGCTGACCGAGCATCTCGGTCGGGAGGCTCGCGCCCGCGGCCTGTGCCCAGGCGGGGGAGGCTAGCGCTGAGAGGGCGAGGAGCAGGACGAGCGCAACGCTGCCACCCAGGCGCCGCTTGAGTTCTCGCTCGATCTGCTGGTCGAGCAGCAGCGGTGGCTGGCCGAGGCGAGCGGCATCGAGCTGTTGGAGCACCTCCAGCGCCCGCTGGCGCAGCGGCGCGGCGAGCTGCGCGGCCTGCGCCTCGTCGAGGCGCTGCAGCCCGGCATCGAAGTTGATCTCACGGATCGAACGCAGCAGCAGCAGCTTCTCGCGTTCGAGGTCGCGCAGGCGCTGATCGGGGGCGGGCGGGGGCTGCTCGAGCTGCCCAACCAGGGTCCCGACACTGCGAAGCAGCAGGTGGAGTAGGGCGCCGAGCGCGGCAGCAGCCAGCGCGGCCAGCGCGATCGCCGTGCCGCCACCGCCGCTCCGAGCGACCAGGGCCACGCCCGGCGCGACCAGCAGCAAGGGCAGCAGCCAGCCCGTCCAGCGCGAGAACTTTGCTAGCACCGCTTCGCCCTCCCGATGATCCCTATTGCGTCATCCCTATTCGTCGCCATCCGCGGCTTCGTCGACACGGCGCCGTCCTGCGGCCTCGCTTCCCAGCTCGGTCGGTGGCGCACCGCCGGTGCGGGCGAGGGCGGGCGCCGCACCTGCTGGCCGGGCCAGGGCACTCAAAGGCAAACCCGCGACCGCGGCGCCCAGGGCCATCACCAGGAAGCCGAGCCAGACGAAGCTAACCAGGGGGTTGATCACCACCTTGAAGGTCGCCGATCGGCTGGCCTGATCGTGTCCCCCGAGCGCGACGAAGAGATCTTCGCTGGTCGAGCGCTGGATCGCGACCTCGGTCGTCGGGCTATCCTCATGGCGAAAAAAGACCCAGCGTGCCGGGTGAATCGTGCTCGTCGCCTTGCCCTCCTCGAAGACCGTCAGGTCCGCGGTGAGCATGCCCTTGAGCTCGTCCTCGGTGACGCGCAGGCCGTCGTAGCGCAGTTCATAACGGCCGATGGCCACGCGCTCACCCGGTCGCAGGACCGCCTCGGTCTCCTGCTTGAAGGCCTCACCGGCAAACCCGACGCACATCAAGGCCACGCCGATGTGCACCACGTACCCGCCGTAGCGCCGATGGTTACGCAGCAGCAACCCGCCGAGGGCCTGGCCGAAGCTCGTCTGCGCCGCCCGCGCGCGCACCGCGGCGGCGCGCAGCACCTCCTGCAGCACCGTGGCGATGACGAAGGCGCAGAGCCCCCAGGTCACCAGGGCGAGCTTGCCCGCCGCAGGCCCCAGGAAGCGTAGCGCGAGCCCGACGAGCAGCCCGACGATGGCTGGCCACTGAAACTGCCGACGCAGTCCGGCGGGCGTCGAGTGACGCCAGCCGAGCATCGGGCCGACCCCGGTCAGCACCAGCAGGGCCAGGCCGATCGGCACCATCCAGCGATTGAAGGCCGGGATGCTGATCGTGATCTTGTCGCCGAAGAGCTCTGAGATCGTCGGGAAAATCGTCAGCACCATGACCAACAGGCAGGCGCTGAGCAGGACCCAGTTATTGAGCAGGAACCAAAACTCCCGGCTCATTGCCGACTCCAGCGCGCCCCGGCTGCGCAGCAGCGGTCGGCGCCAAAGGATCACGCCGAAGCCGGTGACCAGGGTCAGGCCAATGAAGGCGAGAAAGACGTAGCCAATGTTCGATCGAGCGAAGGAATGCACTGAGTCGATGAACCCGGAGCGGGTGAGGAAGGTGCCAAAGATCGTCATCACGAAGCCGAGCAGGGCGAGCACGACGTTCCAGATCTTCAGCATCTGTCGCCGGTCCTGGACCATGATCGAGTGCAGGAACGCGGTGCAGAGCAGCCAGGGCATGAAGCCCGCGTTCTCGACGGGATCCCAGCCCCAGTAGCCGCCCCAGCCCAGCTCCTCATAGGCCCAGAGCATCCCCAGGGTCAGCCCGAGGGCGAGCGCGAACCAGGACACCAGCGCCCACGGGCGGGCGGCGTGCAGCCAGGTCTCGTCGACGCGTCCAGCCAGCAGCGCGCCCATGGCGAAGGCGAAGGGCACGGTCAGCGTGACGAAGCCGAGGTAGAGCGAGGGCGGGTGCGTCACCATGTAGGGATTCTGCAACAACGGGTTGAGGCCCTTGCCGACCTCGGGGGTGACCGAGAGGTAGGCGTCGAAGGGGTTCGAGCTGACCACCATCACGACGCCGAAGAAGACCACGACCAGCATCAAGACCGCGCTGGCGTAGGGGACGATGTCGCCCAGCCGGTGCTGATTGCTGCGCATCGCCAAGGCCGAGACGAGCGAGAGCAACCAGACCCAGAGCAGCAGTGAGCCCTCCATGCCGCCCCAGAGCGCGGTGATGCGGTAGAACGCCGGCATCGCGCGCTCTGAGTGCTGTTGCACGTAGACCAGCGAGTAGTCGGAGATCGTGAAGGCGTAGGCCAAGAGGAGGATCGCGAGGGTCGTGGCCGCTGCCACGCCGTAGAGCGCGAGCTGCGCGCTATGCACCATCGCGGCGCTGCGCCGCCGCGCGCCGACCAGGGCCAAGGCAGCCGACCAGGTGGCGAGCAGCAGGGTCAAGTAGATGCAGAGCGTCCCGATTGTTGCCATGGGAGCGCGCCCTCCAGCGGAAGTGTGTGGCGTGGGTCGAGCCGCGCTCCGCAGGCCAGCGGCTCGCGACCTCACGCCTTCGTCCGAGCCCGCGGAGCGCGCAATATAGACGAGGGTCGCGGGCCCCGCAACGCGCCCTCGCAGCGGACGCTCGCAGCGCTTCCCCGGCCCGCTCGAGCTGGTCTCGACGGGGTCTGACGCCCGGGGTTGGCTTTCGGTCCGCAGCTAGTCAGGCTAAGTTCAGGGGTGCGGCGCGTGCACGCCTGTCGCTCGCCACGCTCGGCGAGGGCAGGCGCGGCGGGGCCCACGATGCGGAGGCTACGATGACGCTTCACCGACCCGGCAGCGCAGCGCTTCGGCCCGCGACTGCCGCGGAGGCGTTGGACGCTCTGCCCGAGGCCGTCCTCGCGGTGGACGACGCAGGGCAGGTGCAGCTCGCCAATCGCGCCGCCGGCCGGCTCTTCGGCTGCGACGCGGGGGCGTTGATTGGCGCGCCGGTGCGCCGTGTGCTGCCCGCCTGGCCTGAGCTGCTCGAGGTCTGGCGGCCGACGGATCCTTCGGCGGCGCCAGAGGATGCGGGCGCTGTCGAGCTGCCCGGCCTGCGCTGCGACGGCGCGACGGTGGCGCTCGAGGTGCTGCCGAGCCGACTGCCGGCGGGCGCCACCGAGCTGACGCTGGTGCTGCTGCGCGATGTCGGGGCACGCAAGCGGCGTGAGCAGCGGCGGACGCGCGAGACCGCGCGCTTGGCCGCGGTCAATACGGAGCTCTCCGTGCTCTACGAGGTGACGGCGGCGATGGCGCACAGCCTCGATCTCGCGGAGACGCTGCCCGCGGTGCTGCGGACGATTACGCAGCTACGTGCGCTGCCGGTCGAGCCCCGTGGCGCGCTCTTCCTGCTGGAGGGGCTGCGGCTGCGCCTTGCGGCTCAAGTCGGCTACGAAGAGGAGTTCCTCCAGCAGCACCGTGAGATCGGGGTTGGCGAGTGCCTTTGTGGTCGCGTCGCCGCGGCGGGCGAGCCGCTGCTCTCGGCGAGCTCGGCGCATGACGCGCGACACAGCATCTTCTGCGCCGGGCTGGGCGACCATGGGCACATCGTCGTGCCGCTCAAGGCCCAGCAACGCGTCGTCGGCGTGCTCTGCTTGCACCTCGCGGTCGACACCAGCCTCGATGATCTGGCCGTGCGGGCCCTGGTCACCGCGGGTCATCACATCGGCGTGGCGATCGAGCATGCCCGGCTCTACGAGGGGGCACGGCAGCGGGCGCTGCATGATTCACTGACCGGGTTGGCCAACCGCCGGCTGATGGAGGTGCTGCTCGAGCGCAGCCTGGCGCAGGCGCGACGCGCCGGCACGGCGCTCTCGCTGGTGATGATCGATGTCGACCACTTCAAGCGCTTCAACGACACGCATGGACACTCGGCCGGCGACGAGGTGCTGCGGCAACTGGCGGCGGCGATCACCGCCAGCGTTCGTGATGCGGACCTGGCCGCGCGCTACGGCGGCGAGGAGTTCTTGCTGCTGCTGCCGGACGCGGGCCTGGACGAGGCGGCTGAGGCGGCAGAGCGGGTTCGAGCAGCGGTAGCCGTCAGCACGCCAGTGACGATCAGCCTTGGGGTCGCCTGCTATCAAGAGGCGATGGGTGGGGTGCAGGCGCTCCTCGACGCCGCCGATGCGGCGATGTATCGCGCCAAGCGCAGCGGCCGCAATCGCGTCGAGCTGGCCCCGCCGCCGCTGCCGCGCGACTAGACCGCCGCTGCCGCGCGATCAGCGGCCGCCGAAGGGCTGGTCGGCGCCGCGGGTGGGCAGCCAGGACGGGGCGTCGTCGCGCAGGTAGCTGTCGACGGCGCGGGCGGCCTCGCGACCGTCGGAGATCGCCCAAACAATCAGGCTCGCGCCGCGGCGTGCATCGCCGGCGGCGAACACGCCCTCGACGTTGGTGGCGAAGTTGCGATCAATCGCGATGCTGCCGCGCGAATCGCGCTCGACCCCGAGCTGATCGGCCAGCGCAGCGGTGTCGGGCCCGACGAAGCCGAGCGCAAGGATCAGCAGGTCGACGGGCAGCGTGAGCTCCTGCCCCGGCTGCTCGACGAAGCGCAGGCCGCCGCCGGGCTGGCCGACCGGCTCGACGCGGACCGCATGGAGCTCGCGCAGCTTGCCCTCGCTGCCGCTGAGACGCTTGGTCTGCAGCGCGAACTCACGCAAACCGCCTTCCTCATGGCTGCTCGAGCTGCGCCAGACGACGGGCCATTGGGGCCAGGGGTTGCCCGTATCTCGATGGCGCGGGGGCGCCGGGAGCAGCTCGATCTGCTGCACGCTGGCGGCTCCGTGGCGCAGGGCGGTCCCCAGGCAGTCGGAACCGGTGTCGCCCCCTCCAAGGATGACGACGCGCTTGCCGGTGGCGAGCAGCGGGCTGGCCATCGGTGCAGCGCTGCCGACCGCGCGGTTCTGTAAGCGCAGGAAGTCCATCGCGAGGTGCACGCCGTCGAGCTCGCGCCCCGGGACGTCGAGCTCGCGCGGCCGCTCGGCGCCGATGGCAATCAGCACCGCGTCGTGGTTGTTGCGCAGCTCGCGCCAGGTCGGGCGCTCGCCCACCGCCGCGCCCGTGACGAACTCGATGCCCTCCGCCTCGAGCAGCGCGAGGCGACGGTCGATGACCCACTTCTCGAGCTTGAAGTCCGGGATGCCGTAGCGCAGCAGGCCGCCGAGCTGATCAGCCTTCTCGTAGACCGTGACCCGGTGGCCCGCCGAGTTGAGCTGGGCCGCTGCCGCCAGCCCGCCCGGGCCGCTGCCGACCACCGCGACGCTGTGCTCGCTGCGCAGGCGCGGCGGCTGAGCCTGGACCCAGCCTTCGGCGAAGGCGCGCTCGATGATCTCCTTCTCAATCTGCTCGATCGTCACCGGCTCGGCGTTGATCGCGAGGACGCAGGCTCCCTCACAAGGCGCGGGGCAGAGCCTTCCCGTGAACTCCGGGAAGTTGTTGGTTGCGGCGAGGCGTAGATGGGCCTCCCGCCAGCGATCACGGTGGACGAGATCGTTCCAATCCGGGATCTGGTTGCCCAGAGGGCAGCCCTGCTGGCAGAAGGGCACACCGCAGTCCATGCAGCGGCCGCCCTGCTCACGCACGCGCTCGAGGGGCTGGGGCTGCTCAATCTCCCGCCAGTCGCGTAGCCGCTCGGCGACAGGGCGCTTGCTCGGCAGCGCCCGCGGCCATTCCTTGAAGCCAGTTGCCTTGCCCACTACTTCAGCCCTCCGTCGACCACCGCCAGCTGTGGCGGCCGTTGCGCCGGTCGCTGCGCCGCGCGCCGCGCTTGCAGGACGCGCTTATAGTCCCTGGGCATCACGCGTACGAAGTGCGTCAGCATCAGCTCCCAGTTGTCGAGGATGCGTCGCCCGACGGCGCTGCCGGTGTAGCGCACGTGATCCTCGATCATGCCGTAGACCAGCCAGATCGCGCTCTCGTCGACCAGCTCTTCGAGCTCGACCATCGCCAGGTTGCACTTCTTGCGGAACTGCTGCTCGCGGTCGAAGACGTAGGCCACGCCGCCGCTCATGCCGGCGGCGAAGTTGCGTCCCGTGCGCCCCAGCACCACGACCACCCCGCCGGTCATGTACTCGCAGCCGTGGTCCCCGACGCCCTCGATCACGGCGCGAGCGCCGCTGTTGCGCACGGCGAAGCGCTCGCCGGCCAGGCCCGCGGCGTAGAGCTCGCCGCTGGTCGCGCCATAGAGCACGGTGTTGCCGATGATGATGTTCTCGGCCGGCACGAAGCGACAATCGCGCGGCGGGTAGATGATCAGCTTGCCGCCGGAGAGACCCTTGCCGACGTAGTCGTTGGCCTCGCCCTCGAGCTCGAGGGTGACCCCGGGCGCGAGGAAGGCGCCGAAGCTCTGCCCCGCGCTGCCGCGGAAGCGCACCTGCAGGGTGTCGCGCGGCAGGCCCTTGGCCCCGTGCTCGCGGGCGATCATGCCGCTGATCAGCGCTCCGGCCGCCCGATGGCAATTGGCGATCGGGAGGTTGACCTCGACCGGATGTGCGGTCCGCAGCGCGTCGCCGATGCGGCTCAGAATCACGTGGTCGATGTGATCCTCGAGCGGCCAGGGCCGCGCCTTGGCGAAGCAGCGCGGACTGTTGGCCGCCGCAGCTGGCTCCGCCAGCAGCATCGCCAGATCGAGCTTCTGCGCCTTCCAATGCTCCGCTCGCGACAGCGGGCGCAGGCGATCGACGCGACCGACCATCGCGTCGATGGTGCGAAAGCCGAGCCGGGCCATATAGGGCCTGACGCCCTCTGCCAGCAGCAGGAAGAAGTTGACGAGGTGTTCGACGCGGCCGGCGAAGCGGGCGCGCAGCTCTGGATCCTGCGTGGCGATGCCCACCGAGCAGGTGTTGAGGTGGCACTTCCTCAACATGACGCAGCCCTCGACGATCAGCGCGGCGGTCGCGACGCCGAACTCCTCGGCGCCGAGC
>JADJTL010000008.1 GCA_016711215.1 Pseudomonadota bacterium
GCGGACGTTCCATGTCGCCTTGCCCGACACGCTCGGGGCGCTGGTTGCGCGCGCTGGCGGCGACCTCGATGCGCTCGGCGCGCGCGTGGCTGGCGCCGCGGGCGGCTGGCTGACCTCCGCGCTCGCCGGCACTGCGGCTGCCGTCGCCGCGGCGCTCTCGCTGCTCCTCGTGCCGGTCTTCACCTTCTACCTGCTGCCGAGCTTCCCGGCGCTGGGTGCGGAGTTGCGCGCGCTGATTCCGCCTCGTCACCGGACCGTCGCGGACGAGTTGACGACGGAGATCGATCGCGTGTTGGCTGCGTGGGTGCGCGGCCAGGTCGGCGTGATGCTCAGGCGACGGTGGTTTACGTCAGCGGCTTGGCGCTCGTCGGCATTACCGCGCCCTTGGCGATCGGAGCGGTGGCGGGGCTCTTCGCCTTCATCCCCTACGTCGGCTTCGGGGTGGGACTCGCGCTGGCCCTGATGGTCGCGGTGCTGGAGTCGCAGGGACTGGGCCAGGTCGTCGGCGTGCTCGTGGTCTTCGGCTGTGCTCAGCTCCTCGACGGGCTCTGGCTCACGCCGCGAATCGTCGGCAAGCGTGTCGGACTGGGACCAGTCGGCGTCCTGTTTGCCTTGCTGGTCGGCGGGCGACTCTTCGGCTTCTTTGGCGTGCTGGTCGCCGTTCCGGTGGCGGCGGTGACGGCGGTGGTCGTCAAGCGTGCGCTCGTCGCATACCGTCGCAGTTGCTTCTTCGACCCGTCGCAGTCGGCGGACGCGCCCGAGCGGGCGGACGCGCTCTGAGCGCTTGAGGCCCAGCGCCCCCGCGCTGCGGTCGAGGAGAGCAGTCAGCCATGGATTCGCTTGCCGCCAAGGCCGTGCGCATCGGTCGTCTGCTCGACGAACTCTACCCGAATCCGCCGATTCCGCTCGACCATCGCGATCCCTTCACGCTCCTCGTCGCTGTCCTGCTCAGCGCGCAGACGACCGACAAGAAGGTCAACGAGGTGACGCCGGCGCTCTTCGCCCGCGCCGCTACGCCGGCGGCCTTGGCCGCGCTCACGGTAGAGGAAATCCACGCTCTGATTCGCACGGTCGGGCTGGCGCCGACCAAGGCTCGGCACCTGCAGGCGCTTGGTCGCCTGCTCGTCGAGCGCCATGGCAGCGCAATCCCGCGCGAGCTCGAGGCGCTCGAGGCGCTGCCGGGCGTCGGTCACAAGACAGCCTCGGCGGTCGTCAGCCAGGCCTTCGGTGTGCCGGCCTTCCCGGTGGATACTCATATTCACCGGCTGGCGGCGCGCTGGGGCCTCTCTAGCGGCAAGAGCGTCAAGCAGACGGAGCTCGATCTCAAAGGCCTCTTTCCGCGCGAGACCTGGCGGCGTCGGCACCTCCAGCTGATCTATTTCGGGCGTGAGCGCTGCCCCGCTCGGGGGCACGACGGCGAGGGCTGCCCGATCTGTGCCTGGGCGGCGCTCAGCACGCCAGCACCGCAGCCCAAACGCGCAGGAAGCTCTCGCCCCAAAACTGAGCGCATTGCGCCGAGGAAAGGCCGCTCGCCTGCAGCGCAGCGCTGAGTAGCGGCAGGTCGGCCGCGTCCCTCAGCTCACGCGGGATCCCCGGGATCCAGCCGTCGAAATCCGAGCCGAGCGCAAAAAAGCGCAGCGCGTCACCCCCTCTGTGCGCCAGCCGCGCGCTGCCATACTCGAGCTGTCGCACAACCTGATCGAGTCCACCCGCGTCCTCGCCGCTGAGGAAGCGGGGACAGAGCATCAGCCCAATCGCGCCGTCGGTGTCGGCCACGGCTTGCAGGCCGTCGTCGTCGAGCAGGCGGGCGCGCAGCGCGTCCTTGCGCCCCGGTGCCGCGCCGAGCAGCGCCGTATGGCTAGCGATCACCGGTCGCCGGCTGAGCGCGCAAACCTCGAGCACACCCTGTCGGCTGACGTGCGCGACGTCGATCACCAGACCGAGCGCGTTCATCGCGCGCACGACCTCACGGCCGAAGTCGCTCAGCCCCGCTTGCGGATCGCCCCCTAGGCCAAAGCCATTGCGCGCGGCGTCATTGCCGCGCAGGTGGGCCAGCGTGACATAGGCCACGCCGCGGGCGCGTAGCTGCGCCAGGCGCTCGAGGCGCCGCTGCGTCGAGCGCCGACCGCCGCGCCCGAGGCAGTGCAAGCCCTCGACCCCGAGGAAGATCCCGAGCTCGCCGCGGGCGGCCGCGCGGTGCAGGTCGGCCGGCGACCGGACGAGCGTGAGCAGCGGATCACGGGCCAGCAGCGCTTCGACATAGTCGAGTTGGCGATTGATGCTGCGCCACGCGCCCTCGCTGGCCCAAGGCCAATAGTGCAGCGTCAGCGCGGCGCAGTTGTAGCCGCCACGGCGGAGGCGCGGCAGGTCGGCGTGGTGATAGAGCGGGCGGTGGCCGGCGCTGGTCAGGCGCGCGAGCGCGCGGGGGAGCGCGAAGCGCCAGCGATGCGGTCCGGCGGCGCGATCCGGATCGTGCTCCGCGGCGAGGTCGTAGCCGAAGAGCGCGTGCTGGATCAGGCAATCGACGTGCAGGTCGACGACGATGCTTGCCTCGTGGATCGCGCGCGCGGCCGGGCTGAGCTCGAGCCGCGCGGCGTCGGCATCGCTGATCGCGCCCATGCCCTAGACGGCCTCGATACCCCAGATATCGCGAGCGTACTCGAGCACGGTGCGGTCGCTGGAGAACTTCCCCAGCCGCGCAACGTTGAGGATCGCGGCCTCGGCCCAGCGCTCTGGCGCGGCGAACTGGCGCTCTGCTTGCTCCTGGGCGTCGAGGTAGGCGGAGAAATCCGCCAGCAGGAAGTAGGGGTCGCCGCCGTCCAGCAGGGCGTCGCGGACCCAACGCAGCAGGCCCGGCTCGTCCGCGGAGAAGCGGTCATTGGCCAGCGCGTCGAGCACGCGCCGGATCCGATCGTCCCGCTCGTAGTAGTCGCGCGGACGGTAGCTGCGGTCGCGGCGCATGGTCGCCAGCTCCGCGGTCGTCTGCCCAAAGATGAAGATGTTGTCGCGACCGACCTCTTCCAACATCTCGATGTTCGCGCCGTCGAGCGTGCCGATGGTCAGCGCGCCGTTGATGCCGAACTTCATGTTGCCGGTGCCTGACGCCTCCGTCCCGGCCGTCGAGATCTGCTCGCTCAGGTCGGCGCCGGGAATGATGCGCTCGGCCAGCGAGACGCGGTAGTCGGGCACGAAGACGAGGCGCAACAGGTCGCGCGTACGCCGGTCCTTGTTGACCTGGCGCGCCACGTTGTTGATGCACTTGATCACCTGCTTGGCGACCCAATAGCCCGGGGCAGCCTTACCGGCGAAGATGTGCGTGCGTGGCACGGCCGGCGTGTCGCCATCGTCGACCAGCCGCAGGTAGCGGTAGACCACGTGCAGCAGGTTGAGTAACTGACGCTTGTACTCGTGGATCCGTTTGGCCTGGATGTCGAAGAGCGAGTGCGGATCGACCTTGACCCAGGCGGTCTCGGCGATCGTCGCGGCGAGGCGGACCTTATTGCCGTGCTTGACCGCCAGAAAGGCCTCGCGGAAGCCGCTCTGCGCCGCCATGGGTTCGAGCTGGCGGAGCTCGTCGAGGTCGGTGATCCACCGCTCACCGATGGCCTCGGTGATCAGCGCGGCGAGCTGTGGATTGGCCAGCAGCAGCCAACGACGGGGCGTGACACCGTTGGTCTTGTTGTTGAAGCGCTCGGGCCAGATGCGGTGGAAGTCGGAGAGCACGGTTTCGCGCAGCAGCTTGCTGTGGAGCTGGGCCACGCCGTTGACCGAGTGGCTGCCGACGAGCGCCAGATGGGCCATGCGAAGCTGCTTTTCCTCGCCCTCCTCGACCAGCGACACCCGACGCAGCAGGCCCGCGTCCTGCGGCCAGAGCTCGGCCACGCGGCCAAGAAACCGACGGTTGATCTCGTAGGCGATCTGCAAATGACGCGGCACCAGCCGCTCGAGCAAGGTGACCGGCCAGAGCTCGAGCGCCTCGGGCAGCAGCGTATGGTTCGTGTAGCCGAAGGTGCGCTGCGTGATCTTCCAGGCGGCGTCCCACTCGAGATCGTGCTCATCGATCAGCAGGCGCATCAGCTCCGTGATCGCCAGCGCGGGATGGGTGTCGTTGAGTTGGATCGCCACCTGATCGGGAAAGCGCTCGAAGCTGGTGTGGCGCCGCTGGAAGCGGCGGACGATGTCGTGCAGCGCGCAAAAGACGAAGAAGTACTCCTGGAGGAGTCGCAGCTCCTTGCCGGCCTGGACCGTGTCGGGTGGGTACAAGACCTTGCTGATCGTCTCGGAGCGGATCTTCTCCTCCACGGCGCGCAGATAGTCGCCCTGGCTGAAGATCTGCATGTCGAACTCGTCCGAGGCGCGTGCGGAGTAGAGTCGCAGGTAGTTCACCGTTCGCCCGCCGAAGCCGATCACCGGCATATCGAAGGGCAGGCCGACGAGCACCTGCCAGTCGAGCCACATCGGGTTGTAGCGGCCGTCGCGATCGCGGCCGTGGTCGATCCGCCCGTAGACCGGGACCAGGCAGAGCTCCTCGCTGCGTTCGATCTGCCAAGGGCTCCATTGCCGCAGCCAGTGGTCGGGTCGCTCGCGCTGGTAACCGTTGTCCAGCTCCTGCTTGAAGAGGCCGTAGTCGTAGTTGATCCCGTAGCCAAAGCCGGGCAGCCCGAGCGTTGCGAGCGAATCGAGGAAGCAGGCGGCCAGCCGCCCGAGGCCGCCGTTGCCCAGGGCGGCGTCGGGCTCGGTCTCGAGCACGTCGTCGAGCTGCAGCCCGCAGCCGGCGACGATGCTGCGCACTTCTTCGTAGAGCCCGAGGTTGATCAGGTTGTTGGCGAGCGAGCGACCGATTAGGAACTCGAGCGAGAGGTAGTAGACCTGCTTCGCGCCCGCGGCGGCGAGCCGCTGCTCGGTCTGCAGCAAGCGTTCGATCGCCAGCTCCCGCACGGTCAGGGCCAGTGCGCGGTAGAGGTGCTCGGGCCGGGGCACGCGGCTGTCCTGGCCGAGCGAGTAGCGTAGGTGGCGGCGGACCGCGCTCTCCAGGTCGCCGACGCTCGGCGTCTCCGCGGCTGGAGCGGCGGGCGGCCTCGTGCTCATGGCCGGCCCGTCGCCGCGCCGCCGGTCGCACCCGAGACGGGGCCAAGCTCGGCGAGGCAGTGCTCGAGGGTGTCACAGAGCGTGAACACCTTGTTCAGGCGGGTCAGCTTGAGCAGCTTGAGGACACGATCCTGCGCGTTGCAGATCGCCAGCGTGCCCTGCTCGGGCAGCCTCTTGAAGAGGGCGATCAGCGCGCCGAGCCCGCTGCTGTCGATGAACTCGACCTGACTCAGTTCGATGGCGACCTTGGTGATCCCTCCCGCCAGAAAGGGATCGAGCGCGTCGCGGAAGCCGGTGAGGTTTCCTGAGTCGATGCGCCCGTCGAGCAAGGTGACGACCAAGACGTCATGGACGACGCGGCATTCCAGGTTCATGGCGAAGAACTCCGTATGCGCGCCAGCGTACCGCAACAGCGAGGGGTGTGTCACGGCGACGCGGGGTGGCAGAGCGGCAGCGGGCGGCAGTGCGGGGTGTGTATCGAGGTGTGCAGCGAGGTGGTAGCGCGACGCCCCGCTGGCGCAGCGCGCGGGCTGAGATCGATCAGGCCCCGCGGCGACGTCTCAGCCGCAGCAGCAGCGCGACGCCCAGCGCGAGGTAGAGCGTCGGGGGTGGCGCGCGGTCTCCCTTGACGTCGCAGCTCAAGGGATACTCCTCGGGGACCGTGCCGGCGGGCGAAGGGATCAGCTCTTTGGAGGTCACATCTGCCAGCGCTACGTCACCGTCGGCGGCCTGCTGAATCCACTGCGCATAGGCATCGACGCGCATGTCACGCCCGCGGCCGCTGCACTTGACGCCGGTGCCCCCGGTGAGGTGCGAGTGAATGCCGATCTGCAGCAGGTGTGCGCCGTCGGCGAAGGCAGGTCCGCCCGAGTCGCCGTGGCAGAAGCTGCCTTCGCCGGTGGCGGAGAGGTCGAAATAGGTCGGCATCAACGGCCCGACGGCCCCGCGCGTCACCCGCAGCTGGCCGTCCGGGGTCGTCTCCGGCGCCGTGACCCCGTACCCCACGACCTCGATCGTTTCCAGGGCCGGGGGCACCGTGACGGAGACGGTGATCGGCGCGACCGCGGGCGGACCGTCGAGCTTGACGACGGCGACATCGTGGATTGTGAGGCGGTCGTTGGCGACGTAGAGCGGGTGGACCTTGACGCCGAGGCCGCGGAAGGTGGCTCCAGGCGCGCCCGCCCTTCCCTCGAGGGTGAAGGTGACGGCCGTCGCTAGCGTCTGGTGTTGATAGTCGAAGACGCAGTGGGCCGCCGTCAGGATCGTCTGGCGGCCGACGAGGGTGGCCGTGCAGAGGGCGGTGACGCCCGTGGCCTTGAGCTTGCCGACGGCGGGGTAGGCGTCCGTAACGTCACCGCCGACGATCGCCTGCGCGCGGGAGGCGACGCCCTCGACCCGATCGCTGCTGGCGGGCAAGGGAAGCTCGTTGGCGGGGTCGCCAGCGGCGGGGCCGCAGGCGCCGGTGAGCAGGGCAGGGAGCAGTGCGACGAGGCGGGCGCAGCGCCGGAGGGCGCTCGCGGTCGAAGCGCGCCCAGCTGGCCGGTCGGAGCGCAGGCGCAGCGGGTGGTGGCTCGTCGACATGGGGTGCTCACGCTTCGCCGGTTCGCGACCCGGACCCTGCGCCGGGCCTTCGTAGCGCCCGAGCGGGTTGTTGCGCTCGCGCATGACTGCCTCACTCGAGCATCGCACGATTTGAGCAATGCCCCGCATGGTGGGTCTAGTTCCTCAATAGCTCGGTCAATAAATCGGTCGATAGGTGGTTCGATAGGTGGTTCGATAGGTGGTTCGATAGGTGGGATAGGTGGTTCAATAGGTGGTTCAATGGATGGGTGAATAGCAAGGCAGGTGCCAAGCGCGCTTGCGCCCCCCCAGGGCGCCAAAGCCACGGAATTGGGACTGGAGCGTGTCTCGTTGGCGCGGCCTCGGGGATCCGGGCCAGGGGTCCGACGACCCCAGCGTGATCGATCGGTAGCCCCGTTTGGACCGTTGACGAGGACCGGCGCCTGAAGCAAAGTGCGCCAACCCTGGCTTGTGCGGGTGGCTTGTGCGGGTGCCGGCACCGCGGTGGCTCCCCTGCCCCGACGGTGCCGTCGGCCGTCTGTCCGCCGTCGTGCGGGGCAGGGGAGCGCGTCAGGGTTGTTGGTCGTTCGTGGAGGGCCGCGATGCAAGAAGCTCGTGAGTACGCCTTGCTCGGCGGGCTGCTGCTCTTCGCCATCGCGATGGCCGTCGTGCCGCTGGTGCTGCCCAAGTTGATCACGCCGCGCTACGGCGGGCTGAAGACCCTCGAGACCTACGAATGCGGCGTCGACACGATCGGGACGGCCTGGACCCGCTTCAGCATCGCGTTCTATCTCTTCGCGCTGATCTTCGTCGCCTTTGAGGTGGATATCCTCTATCTCTTCCCGGTCGCGCTGGTCTTCGGCGAGCCCGGATTCGGCTGGCGGGACCTGATCGAGATCGCGTTATTCCTCGGCATCCTCTCGCTGGCGATCGTCTTCGCCTGGCGCAAAGGAGTGTTTGAGTGGCGTTGAAGCCGACGGAGCAGCCGCAGGGGAAAACGCCAGCGGTGGCGGGCGGGGTGCCGCTGATCCGCGGCGCGGAGGACGAGGCGCGGTTGATGCGTGAGGCGGCGCCCTACGTGCGCTTCCAGCGGCTCGATGAGCTCCTCAACGCGGCCCGCGCCAACTCGCTCTGGCCGCTGACCTTCGGTTTGGCGTGCTGTGCGATCGAGATGATGGCCGCCGGCGCCTCGAAGTACGATCTCGACCGCTTCGGGGCGGGCGTCTTTCGGCCGAGCGCGCGCCAGGCCGACGTGATGATCTTCGCCGGGACCATCTCGCGCAAGATGGGCCCGGTGATCAAGGCGCTCTGGGATCAGATGCCGGCACCCAAATGGGCGATCGCGATGGGTGGCTGCACGATCGACGGCGGCCCCTTCAAGTACCCCAATCAGTATGCGATTCACGAGGGGGCCGACGCGCTGGTGCCGGTCGACGTCTACATCCCGGGCTGTCCGCCGCGGCCCGAGGCGTTGATCGCGGGCATTCTGAAGCTGCAAGAGAAGATCAAGGCTGGGAGCAAGTTCCGTGGCTGAAGGCGCTGGAGCGCGGCTGTTGGCGGCGTTGGAGGCCGGGGGCGGGCTCGGTGCGCGCCTTGCCGCCCTGGAGGGGGCAACCTCCGGCTTTGCACACTGCTATGCCGTCAGCGTCGAGGCGCTGCCCCGCATCGCCGAGGTCTTCGCGCGGGCGGGCTATTTCTTGGAAATGCTGACCTGCCTCGATCTACGGCAGCACGAAGGCCGCATGCGCCTGGTCTACACCTTCAATTGCTTCGCCGCGACCGACCGCTGGCGGCTGCACGCTGAGCTGGCGGCCACGCGGCCCTGGAGCGGGCCCGCCGCCAAGGCGCCGCGGGCGAAAAAGGGGGCAGCGGCGCCGGTCGAGAGCGGTGGCGGCGCGAGTGAAAGGGAGGCGGGGCCCCTGCCGATCGAGGCGCCGAGCTTGTCTGCAACGTATCCGGCGGCGAATTGGCTCGAGCGCGAGGTCTTCGACATGTTCGGCCTGCGCTTCGCTGGTCACCCGCAGCTCAAGCGCCTGCTGCTGCCCGAGGACGCCGACTTCCACCCGCTGCTGAAGGACTTCGGTCGCATCGACGCTGTGCCGGCGGGCGAGGCCGCCCGCGCCGGAGGCGCCGATGGATGAGCTCTGGCAGGCGTCCACGCCACGGCTCGAGGCTGGCGACGACGGCGATAGCTACTACCTCAACATGGGTCCGCAGCATCCGAGCATGCACGGCGTGCTGCGACTGCTCCTGCATATGCGGGGCGAGGAGCTCCTCGACGCCGAACCGGTGATCGGCTACGCGCATCGCGCGCACGAGAAGATGGCTGAGAATCGCAATTACTTGATGTTCTTGCCCAACAGCTCGCGCGTCGACTACCTGAGCGGCATGATCTACAACCTGGCCTATTGCCAGGCGATGGAGCGCCTGCTGGGCATCGAGGTGCCGGAGCGCGCCGAGCACATTCGCGTGATCGCCAGCGAGCTCAACCGCATCAGCAGCCACCTGCTGTGGTTCGGAACCTTTCTCCTCGACCTCGGCGGCGTGACCCCCTTCCTCTACGCCTTCGACGACCGCGAGGAGATCCTGGCGATCCTCGAGCGCGTGACGGGATCGCGCTTGACCTATAGCTATGGTCGTTTTGGTGGCGTGACCCAGGACATCGACCCACGCTTCGTCGAGCAGACCCTGGCCTTCCTCGCGCGCCTACGCGGGCGGATGCCCGAATACCATGATCTCGTCAGCGACAACGTGATCTTCCGTCACCGCTGCGAGGGCGTCGGGTTGATCGATCAGCAGACGGCCTTGCGCTACGGCGTAACCGGCCCCTGTTTGCGCGCCTGCGGGGTCCCCTACGATCTGCGGCGCGCGGAGCCCTACGGCATTTATTCGCGCTTCAGCTTCGAGATCCCGACGCAGAGCGCCGGTGATATCTTCGCGCGCTACCAGGTGCGCTTGGCCGAGATGGAACAGTCCTGTCGCATCATCGAGCAGGCGATCGCCGTGCTGCCCACCGGCCCCGTGATGCCGGAGAAGCCGAAGAAGCGCTTCAAGCCCGACGCCGGCGAGTCGTACTTCGCCGTCGAGTCGGCGCGCGGCCACTTCGGCATCTATATTGTCAGCGACGGGAGCGAGCAGCCCCTGCGTCTCAAGCTGCGCACGCCCTCGTTCTCTAACCTCTCGGCCCTTCCGGCTGTGCTCAAAGGCACGATGATCGCCGATACGGTGGCCATCCTCGGCAGCGTCGACGTCGTGCTCCCCGAGGTCGACCGATGAGTCTCGACGGGCCGTGGCCACATCGGGCGCTGATCACCGTGCTGACGGGCGCCGCGCTGATGGCCTATGTCGCCTTCAACGGCATGCTCCTCGTTTGGCTCGAGCGGAAGGTCTCGGCGCGCTTCCAGCGCCGGCTCGGTCCGACCGAGGTCGGCTGGGCCGGGTTGCTGCAGTCGGTCGCCGACGTCGTCAAGCTCTTGGCCAAGCAGCTGATCACGCCGCGGCACGTCGATGCTCCGCTCTATCATCTCGCGCCCGTGGTGGTCTTCGTGCCGGTGTTGGCCGGAATCTCGCTCTTTCCCTTCGACCAGCGGCTGCAGCTCCATGACTTCAACATCGGCTTGGTGCTGCTCTTCGCGCTGGCGGGCCTCGGCTTCCTCGGGATCTTCATGGCGGGCTGGGGCTCCAACAATAAGTACGCTCTGCTCGGAGCGATGCGCGCGGTGGCCCAGAATATCGCCTACGAGATCCCGTTGATCCTCTCGACGCTGCCCGTCGTGTTGCTGGCGCGAAGCATCAGCCTGCGGCAGATCGTCGAGGCCCAGCACCAGCTATGGTTCGTCCTGCTGCAGCCGGTCGGCTTCGCGATCTACTTCATCGCTGCCGTGGCCGAGACCAATCGCGCGCCCTTCGACATCCCGGAGGCGGAGAGCGAGCTGGTCGCCGGGTTCCATACCGAATACTCAGGGATGCGATTCGCGCTCTTCTTTCTCGCCGAATACACCAACATGACGATCGTCTGCATGATCGCCGCGACCCTCTTCCTCGGCGGCTATGTCGGCCCGGCCTGGCTGCCCTTGCCCGGCTGGGTCTGGTTCTTCGCCAAGGTCTACCTGCTGCTGCTGGTGATGATGTGGCTGCGCTGGACCTTTCCGCGCCTGCGCTTCGACCAGCTGATGAGCTTCGCCTGGGGCGTGCTGATCCCGCTGGCGATCGTCAACCTGCTGGCCACCGCGGTGGTGATCAAGGTGTGGCGATGAGCCTGCTTTGGCGGTTGCTACGCGGCGCCTGGTCGCTCGTGCTCGGGTTGGGCGTGACCCTGCGCAACCTCTTCCGGCGGCCCGTGACCGAGACCTATCCGCATCGAAGGCCGGAGATGACCGCCGCCTTCCGCGGCGCCATCGCGCTCGTGCGCTTTCCCGAGGCGGACTCCCACGACTGCGTGGCGTGCATGCAGTGCGTCAATATCTGCCCCTCGGCCTGCATGAAGGTGGAGGGCGACAAGCCCGAGGGTCTGAAGCGCAAGCGAGCCACCGTCTTCAAGGTCGACTATGCGCTCTGCAGCCTCTGCGGCCTCTGCATCGACGTCTGTCCGACCGACACGCTGACCTACTCGCGGGGCTACGACGATGTCGGCTACCGGCGCGACCAGTTCGTCTACGACCTGCTCGTGCCCTTTCGCGCGGGCGAGGCCAGCTGGCTGGAGCAGGCGCGCGCCGCGGCGAGCTCTGGCGCTGCCCCGGCAGGGGCCAGCGCGGAACCCAAGATGGGCGATGAGGCGGCGCGATGAGTGAGACAGTGGCTTTGGTCGGCCCGACCGCCTGGATCTTCGCGGCGCTGGCGCTGGTCGGGGCCGCGCTGGCGGTCTCGTTGCCCAATATTCTCCACGCGATCTTCAGCCTGGCGCTGAGCCTGATCGGCGTCGCGCTGCTCTTCCTCAGCCTTGGCAGCCCCTTCGTGGCGGCGATGCAGGTCCTGATCTACGTGGGCGGCATCAGCGTTGCGATGGTCTTCGCGGTCATGTTCGCCTTCGCGCTGCGGGAGCAGCCGCGAGCCGCCGCATGGCGGCGACGGGGCCTCGCGGGGGCGGCGGCGCTGGGTGTGTTCGTGGCGCTGGCCCCGACCCTGGTGCGCGCGCGCTGGGTCCGGCGTTTGGGCGGGGACGACTGGTCCGTCGCGGCGCTGGGACGCGCGCTGCTCCAGCACTACAACGTCGTCTTCGAGGCGCTCTCCTTGGTGCTGCTGCTCGCGATCGTTGGCGCGATCATCATCGCCCGCAAGGAGCCGCGGCAATGACCTTGCAGACGCTGTTGCTGCTGGCGCTGGCCCTGTTCTGCATCGGGCTCTATGGCGTGCTCGCGCGCCGTCACCTGATCGGCGTGCTCGTCGGGCTGGAACTGATGCTCAACGCCGCGAGCCTCAACCTGCTGGCCTTCGCGCGGGCGGGCGTCGGCGACGCTGTGACAGGACAGGTGATCGTGCTCTTCATCATTGGCCTGGCGGCGGCCGAGGTGGCGCTTGCGCTCTCGATCATTGTCGCGCTCTATCGTCGGCGCCGTTCGGTGGATATCGAGCGGCTGAACGGGCTGAGGGGTTGAGCATGAGCCCGACGGCGATTGCCCTGTTGGTGACCACGGCGCCGCTGGCTGCCTTCGTGCTGGCGCTCGTCGTGCTGCCGCGCCAGCGACGGCTGGCGGCCGCGACGGTGGTGGGGGCTGGCGCGATCTCATGCGGCGGCGCGCTATGGTTGCTCAGGGACGGCCCCGCGGCTGCGCCGCAGCTGCTGCGCTGGTTCGACGCCGAGCGCGGGCCGATCGCCTTCGGGCTGCTGCTCGACGGGCCCAACCTGCTCTTCGGCGCGGTGGTGGCCCTGGTCGCCTTGGCGGTCAGCGTCTACTCGCTTGGTTACATGGCTGGTGATCGGGGTTGGAGCCGCTACTTCGCGCTGCTGGGGCTCTTCAGCTGGTCGATGCTCTCGTTCGTCTTCTCGGCCAATTTGCTCCAGATGTTTATCTTCTGGGAGCTGGTCGGCCTGGCCTCGTTCCTCCTGATCGGGTTCTGGTACGAGAAGCCGGCGGCCGCGGCGGCGGCGCGCAAGGCCTTCATCATGACCCGGATCGGCGACGTGGGCCTGATGATCGGCATGATCATGCTCTTCAACGCCACCGGGACGCTCGACGTCCGCGAGCTCAGCGACCCGCAGCTGCTCGGGCAGCTTCCGCAGTCGCGCCTGGCGCTGATCGCGCTGCTCTTCTTCGCCGGCGTCGTCGGCAAGAGCGCGCAGTTTCCGCTGCACACCTGGCTGCCCGACGCGATGGAGGGTCCGACCCCGGTCAGCGCGCTGCTGCACTCGGCGACGATGGTCGCCGCCGGTGTCTACCTCTTTGCGCGCTTCCATCCGCTCTTCATGGCCGTCGACTACGTCGCTCGGATCGTGCTCGGCGTGGCGCTGGGCACGGCGTTGCTCGCCGCGACGATGGCCTTGGTCGAGCGCGACATCAAGCGCGTCCTGGCCTTCTCGTCGATCTCGCAGCTCGGCTTCATGCTGATGGGGCTGGCGGTTGGCAGCCTGCACGCCGGCCTCTTTCACCTGGTGACCCACGCCTTCTTCAAGGCCCTGCTCTTTCTCTGTGCGGGATCCTATATCCACCACTGCGGCTCCAACGACCTGGTGGCGATTGGCCGTGCCGGCGGGCGGAAGCAGCGCTGGACGACGCTGGGGCTCGTCATCGGTGCCGGCGCGCTGGCGGGCGTGCCGCCGCTCGCCGGCTTCTTCAGCAAGGAGGCCGTGCTCGGGGCCCTGGCCCTGCACCAGCCGCCGGCGATCGTCGCGCTGGCCTATCTGGCTAGCTTCCTCACCGCCTACTACAGCTTCCGCATGGTCTTCCTCGTGCTGCGTCCGCAGGACGCGAGCGCCGCGGCGACGGCGCCCGACGAGCGCCACGCCGGAGCGCCGGGCGCCGCGCACGTTGCGCATGACGAGCACGCGAGCCCCGGCTGGGCCGGGGCCGTGATGCGCGTTCCAATCGTCGTCTTGACGGTGTTGGCGGCTGGCGCGGGATGGGGCGGGGCCTATATCGGGCGCCTGGCGGGTGTGGCGCCGGAGCGTCCGCACGCCCTCGAAATGCTGCTCGCGATCGCGCTGGCGCTGGCAGGAATCGGCCTGGCCTGGATCGAGTTTGGCCGGCGGGGTGCGGCGCAGCGGGGCTTTGTCGCGCGGGTGCCGGCGCTACACGCGCTCTTCTCGCACCGCTGGTACCTCGACGCGCTCTACGCTGCGCTGGTGGCGCGGCTCCTGAGCGGTATTTCTCGGCTTTGCGCGCTGGTCGAGTCGCGCGGGCTGGACGGCGCGGTCGACGGTATGGCGCGCGGAACCGTCGCCGGCGGTCGCGGTGCCAGTGCGATACAGGGCGGCCGCCTGCAGGTCTATATCGGCGCCTCGGCGCTCTTGCTGGCCGTCGCCTGCTATCTCATCGGTGCGCTCTAAGAGGCGATGGTGATGGATCGAGTTCCCTTGCTCAGCGCGATCGTGCTCAGCCCACTCGTGGCGTTGCTGGTGGTTTTGGTGCTGCCCGCGCGCTGTGCGCGTGCGATCAAGGTCGTGTCCAGCCTCTCGGGCTTGGTCACCGTCGGCTTGGCCTTGACCATCTGGGCGCGCTTTGACGCGGCCGGGCCGCGCTTCCAGCTCGTCGAGCGCGTGCCGTGGATTCCGAGTTTCGGCGTCAGCTATCACCTCGGGGTCGACGGCATCGGCGTGCTGATGACGCTGCTCAACGCGATCGTCTTCTTCACCGGTTGTCTCTCGATGTCGACGCTGCAGGAGCGGGTGAAGGAGTACTTCGCCTTCATGCTGATGCTCGTCATCGGGGTCTTTGGCGTCTTCGCATCGCTGGATCTCTTCTTCTTCTTCTTCTTCTACGAGGTGGCCCTGCTGCCGATGTATCCGCTGATCGCGATCTGGGGCAGCACGCGCAAAGAGTACGCGGCGATGAAGCTGACGCTCTTCCTGCTGGCGGGGTCGGCGCTTCTCTTTCCCGCGCTGCTCTCGATCTACTGGACCGCCGGGGGCACAACGTGGAGCCTGCCCGAGCTGGCGGCCTTCGCCTTCCCCGAGCGTTACCAGATCGCCCTCTATCCCTTCGTCTATCTCGGCTTCGGCGTGCTCGCCGGCATGTTTCCCTTGCATGGCTGGTCGCCCACGGGCCACGTCGCCGCGCCCACGGCGGTTTCGATGCTGCACGCCGGCGTGCTGATGAAGCTGGGCGCCTTCGGCATTCTGCGGGTCGGCATCGAGCTGCTGCCACTCGGCGCGCGCTATTGGGCGGGGCCCTTCGCCGCGCTGGCCACCGTCAACATCGTCTACGGCGCGCTGGTGGCGCTGCAGCAGCGCGACTTCAAGTTCGTGATTGGCTTCTCCAGCGTCTCGCATATGGGCATCGTCCTGCTCGGGCTCAATCTGCTGACGCGCGATGGCCTCAATGGCGCGGTGCTTCAGATGTTCGCGCATGGAGTGATGACGGCGCTCTTTTTCAGCGCCGTGGGCTTCATCTACGACCAGGCGCATTGTCGAGCGATCGACGCCTTTGGCGGGCTCGCACGGCAGGTTCCGGTGGCGTCGAGCTTCTTCATCATCGCCGGCCTCTGCGGCATGGGCGTGCCGGGCTTCGCCAGCTTCTGGGCCGAGCTGCTGGTGTTCATCGGCGCCCTGCAGCGCTTCCCGGCCCTCGGCGTACTAGCGATCGTCGCGCTGATCGTCTCGGCGCTCTTCATGCTGCGGGTTTTTCGCGAGGCGTTCTTTGGGCCGGCCAATCCACGCTGGGCGCAGCTGCGCGAGATCACGCCATGGCTGGCGACGCCGCGCGCGCTCCTGGTGGGGGTGCTGGTGTTCTTCGGCTTCTTCCCCGGCATCGCGCTCGATTTGATCGCGAGCTCGACGGCCGCGCTGGCGGGGGGCCGATAGGCGATGGGAAACGAGCTGCTGCTTTTTCTGCCGGAGTCAGTTGTCCTGCTCGGGGCGCTCCTGGTCTTTGTGCTCTCGGTCGGCGCCTGCGGCCCGCGGGCCACGCGCCTGGCGGGGCTGGCTGCCGCGCTCGTGGCGCTCGGTGCCGCGCTCTTCAGCCTCTACTACGGGCCGGCAGGTGAGCCCTTCGCTGCGGGAATCCTCCGCGTCGACACCTTTTCGCAACTGCTGAAGGCCGGGCTCGCGCTCGGCCTGTTGCTCACGCTGCTGCTCGCCGGCGAGCTCAAAACCGTGCGTGCAGGCGCTCGGGTGGACCTGCCCTTCTTCCTGCTGCTGGCCACCGTCGGGATGATGCTCCTGGTCAGCGCGACGGAGCTGTTGACGCTCTTCGTCGCCCTGGAGCTCTCGGCCTACTCGCTCTACGCCGCCGTTGCCCTGCACCGCGAGCATCCCCCTGGCGATGAGGCCGGCGTGCGTTATGTGCTGATCGGCGCCGCCGCCTCGGCCGTTACCCTCTATGGCCTGAGCCTGATCTTCGGCGCCGTAGGCAGCACCTACCTGGCCGATGTGACGGCGGCGTTGGTGGCCGGCCGTCCCTTGGTGCTGGTGGTCGGGCTGGTGCTCTTGCTGGCGGCCCTCTTCTTCAAGTTGGCCGTCTTCCCCTTTCACTTCTGGGCCCCCGACGTCTATCAGGGCGCGCCACACCAGGTCGTGGCCTTCGTGGCCACCGCGTCGAAGCTCGGGGCCGTCGGTGTGCTGGCGCGTATTTGCGCCGTCCTCGCGGCCGCACCCTCCGGAATGGTCGAGGTCCTGCTCGTGCTGGCGGTCGTTTCGATGACCCTCGGCAACCTAGCCGCGCTGGCCCAGAGCGATCTCAAGCGGCTCCTGGCCTACTCGGCGATCGCGCACGGTGGGTATCTGCTGCTCGGCTACGGCGCCTTCTCCGAGCTCGGGATCGCGGCCGCGCTCTTCTATGGGGTGGTCTATCTGGCCACCGCCATACTGGGCTTCGTCGTCGTCTGTGCGCTCGGACGGGAGGGCAGCAACCCAGACCTCGATGCGCTGGCGGGACTGCATCAGCGCTCGCCGGTCTTGGCGCTGATGCTGCTGGCGGCGATGTTTGGCCTGGCCGGTATTCCGCCGGCGGGCGGGTTTGTCGGAAAATGGTTCCTCTTTGCGGCGGCCCTCGAGCGCGGTCAATTCGAGCTCGTGCTGCTTGCCGCCGGTAACACGACGCTGGCGCTCTACTACTACCTTCGCGTCGTCAAGGCGGCCTACCTCGCGCCTGCCGGCGGGCGCGGCCCTCTGGCCCTGAGCGGCACGGAGCGGGTGGCCGGTTACATTGCGTTGGCCATCGTGCTCGGCACTGGCATCTACCCCGCGCCGCTGTGGGCGATGGCCCAACGGGCGGCCGGCGTGCTGCTCGCTGGGTAGCTCGAGCGGCGCGGAGGGTTGAGTCGTCGTGGCCGTCGATCGTGTCCTGCGGGCTGCCGTCGTCGGCGCGGGCCCGGCGGGCTTCTTCGCGGCGGGAGCGCTCCTGCGCGCGCCTGCCCCCCTCTTTCAGGTGGACCTGGTCGAGCGCCTACCGACGCCCTTCGGGCTCGTTCGGGGAGGTGTGGCGCCCGACCATCCGAGCATCAAGGCGGTGGCGCGGGTCTTCGAGCGCACGGCGGCGCTGCCTCGCTTTCGCTTCTTGGGTCACGTCGAGGTCGGCCGCGACCTCCTCGTAGAGGAGCTGCGACGCGGCTACGACGCCGTGGTCTTTGCCCACGGGGCGGACGGGCCGAGGCCACTGGGGATCGAGGGCGAGGCGCTGCCCGGCTGCCACGCGGCCGGCGCCTTTGTCGGCTGGTACAACGGGCATCCCGACCACGCGGCGCTCCGCCCGAACCTACGCATCCGACGTGCGGTGGTCGTTGGCCAGGGCAACGTGGCGCTCGATGTCGCGCGCGTGCTCGCGCGACCCGCCGCGCAGCTCACAGCCACGGATCTCGCCGCGGGCGCGCTCGAGCTGCTGCGGCAGAGCACCATCGACGAGGTGGTGGTCGTCGGGCGTCGCGGACCGGCCCAGGCGGCCTTTTCGCCCGCCGCCCTGCGCGAGCTCACCGAGCTCGAAGGTGTGGACCTGCTGGTCGACGCTGCTGAGTTGGTGCTCGATGCGGATAGCGCGACGCACCTGGCGGCGGCGCCGACGGCCAGCGCTGCGCATAACGTGGCGCTCTTGCGCGAGATCGCCGGTCGCCCCACGCGTGGGGCCCCGCGCCGGCTGCGCCTCTGCTTTCTCCGCTCCCCGCGGGCGCTGGTGGCGGGGGACGATGGTCGAGTGGCGGCGCTTCGGCTGGTCCGCAATCGCCTGGAGGCTGGCCCCGACGGAACGCTGCGGGCTCGGCCGACGGAGGAGCACGAGGCGCTGGAGGCCGGGCTGGTGGTCACGGCCGCAGGTTTCACGCTGCGGCCTGTGCCCGGCCTGCCGAGCGACGCGCAGCGCGGTACCGTGGCCCACGAGCGCGGCCAGGTCCTGGCATCAGCGGGCGGGGCGCCGTGGCCCGGCTGCTACGTGGCGGGCTGGGCGGCTGACGGTCCTCGCGGCCTGATCGGTGACCAGAAGCGCGCGGCGGAGTACCTCGCCGCACGCATTGCGGCGGACGCCGTTCGCGGGGCGCTCGCGCCGCGCGAGGTGGCAGGCGCTTCGGATCCGGTGCTCGGCCTGCTCAGGGATCGTGGCGTCCGCCCGGTCTCCTTCGCCGACTGGCGGCGCCTCGACCGCCTCGAGCGCGAGCGTGGCCAGCTGCGGGGGGCGCCCCGCGACAAGCTGGTCGACGTCGAGGCGATGTTGGCAGCGATGGATGCCTCGGCGGTTCCGGGCTGACGAGCGTCATCGAGAGTCATGACGGTGAGGATTCGCCCCGGCTGGGGGCAGGGAGGAGGAGTCGCCTTGGGAACTGTGCTCGTGACGGGGGCGAATCGCGGCATCGGCCTCGAGCTCTGCCGCCAGCTCGCAGCGCGAGGGGATCGCGTCGTCGCGGCCTGCCGCAAGACCACCGCGGCGCTCTCGGCGCTCGGCGTGAGGGTCGAGGAAGGCGTGGACGTCGCCGACGACGCCTCGGTCGCGGCGCTCGCGGGGCGGCTTGGTGACCTGTCGCTGGACCTTCTGATCAGCAATGCCGGCGTGCTCGAGCACGAGACGATCGAGGTGCTCGATCTGCGGAGCGTGCGTCGGCAGCTCGAGGTCAACGCGCTCGGGGCGCTGCGCGTGACCTCAGCGTTGCTCGACCGGCTGGGTCCTGGCGCCAAGATCGCGCTGATCAGCAGCCGCATGGGGTCGATTGGCGACAACGCCTCGGGGGGATCCTACGGCTACCGGATGTCGAAGGCGGCGCTGAACATGGCCGGCGTCTCGCTCGCGCATGATCTGCGCCCGCGGGGGATCGCGGTGGCCATCCTGCATCCGGGCTATGTGCGCACGGCGATGACGGGCGGCAAGGGCTGGGTCGATGCGCCTGCGGCCGCGGAGGGACTGCTCCGTCGCTGCGACGAGCTGACGCTCGAGAGCTCGGGCGGGTTCTGGCACGCGGAGGGGGAGCGCCTGCCCTGGTGAGCGTCGCGCCGGCAAACGGCGTGGTGAGCGCTCGCCTGCGGCGATCTTAGACCAGCCGCACGAGCACCTGATCGGCGACCGTCTTGACGGCGAAGGTCTTGAGGCGCTCGCCGGCCACGGTCAGGCATTCGCCGGTGGCCAGGTCGAAGCGCCAACCATGCCAGGGGCAGGTGAGCTCCGTACCGGAGAGGTCGCCTTCGGCGACGGGACCGGCCGCGTGCGGACAGGCGTTGCTCGTCGCATAAAAGCGATCGGCGACGCGGAAGATGGCTACGGTCTGGCCGGCGAGCTGGAGCACGCGCCGCTCGCCCTCCGCGAGGTCGGTGTCGTGCAACGCGAAGACGAATCCGCCACCGGCCGCCTGGGGCTGTCGCTCGCTGGCCTGGCGCCGTCGCGCATGGCCTTGACGCGCTGCGCGCAGCTGGTGCGCGAGCTCAAAGGGCAGGCCCGCCAGGCGGGTGGCGATATCGAGCGGATGCCGCGGCCGCTTGGCCTCGTTGAGCACGGTCGGCAGGACGACGCGCTCGGCGAACTCGCGCGCCCGACCGAGGATCTGCGTGGTCCAGGCCTCCGCGCTGAACCGGTCGACGCCGGGCGCGTCGTGGGCCGGCAGCGGTCGCGGCTCGGCACAGCAGCAGTTCGGCGCGGGCGCTGCAGGTGGCGGCTGGTGGTCGGCGCCTGCGGTGGCGGTCGGTCGCGGCGGATCCGCGCGGGAATCGTCGGTCATGGCTGTTCCTGGCGCAGGCGCGCAGGCGCGGGCTCATCCAGCGGCAGCAGGGTAGTGCCGGTGACCCGGAAGAAGACATCGGCGAGCGTCGGGTGGCGAAGGCTCACAGTCGCCAGGTGGCCCTCAGGATAGGCCTCCACCAGCCGCGGAATCAGCTCATGACCGCGAGCGTGCTCGATCACGAGCTGCTCGCCTTCGATCCAACAGCTCAAGCCGAAGCGCGCGGCGGCGTCCTCGCAGAGCGCGGGAAGCGCCGCGAGGTCGGTCGGCGCGATGACCACGGCGTCGCGCTGGGTCCGGCGCTTGAGCGCCTCCGGGTTGTCGACCAGCGCCACGCGACCGTTGGCCATGATCGCCAGCCGGTCACAGCGCTCGGCCTCCTCGGGTCGGTGCGTCGCGAGCAGGATCGTCAGACCCCGTTGCTCGCGCAGCAGCTCGAGCTGGCGCCAGGTCTGGCGGAACGAGACCTCATCGAGGCCGGCGGTTGGTTCATCGAGCAGCAGCAGACGGGGCCCGTGCAGCAGCGCTCGTGCGATGTCGAGCCGGCGCTTGAGTCCCCCCGACAGGACTCCCGCCAGGTCTTCGGCGCGCTCACTCAGCCCCGCGAGCGCCAGGGCCTCGCTGACAGCCTGGCGCGCAGGGGCCCCACGGAGTCCCTGCAGTCGCGCCGCCAGCTCAAGGTTCTGCGCCACGCTGAGCTTGAGATCGAGCGCTGGTCGCTGGAAGACGACGCCGCTGCTGCGGCGGAGCAAGCGCCGAGCGCCGGGAAGCCGCTCTCCAGCGAAGCTAATTGTGCCCTCCGTCGGCCGCAGCAGCCCGGCGATCAACGCCAGCGCCGTCGACTTGCCGCTCCCGTTCGGGCCAAGGAGCCCGAAGCACTCGCCGGGCGCGACACGTAGCGACAGGCGATCGAGCACCTGCCGCGTCCCGAAGTGGTGCGACAGCGCATGCAGTTCGAGCAGCGCTTCGGCCACGGGCGCCGCGGCGCTCGGGCTCTCGAGCGGGGAAGCGATCATGGCAGTATCACCTGGAGTGCAAGGCCCGCCCAGAGCACGGGCAGGTAAAGCAAAGTGGCCGCGAAAAAGGAGCGAGCCCCGCGCGGGCCGCTGCGCGGGCCAAGACAGGCCAAGCCCCGCCAGAGCAAGAGGGCGCCTCCGGCGAGGAGCAGTGCACGGCTTGGCAGGCGCAGGCCACCGAAGTCACCCACGGCGAGGGCGAGCGGGAGCAAGAGCGCAGTGGTCAGCAGGGCATAGCGGCGCGCGCCGTCGGCGCCGATCACCAGCGGCAGGGCCCGGATGCCGGCGCGCGCGTACTCGGCGCTGCGGTAGAGCGCAATCGAGGCGAAGTGCGGGAGCTGCCAGCAGGCCATCAGCGCAAAGAGCGCGAAGCCCGCCGCACCGAGGCTGCCCTTGCTCGCGGTCCAGCCGATCAGTGCGGGCATGGCGCCAGCCACGGCGCCGACGAGCAGCGCGTGGTGGCTGATCCGCTTGAGCGGGGTGTAGGCCAGGACGTAGATCGCGAGGGCCAGGGCGGCCAGCAGCGCTGTCAGTGGGTTCACGACGAGCGCGAGGAGGGACAGGCCGACCGTCAGGCAAACGAGCGCCAAGAGCAGCGCGGAGCGCACGCGCAGGCGACCCGCGGGCAGCGGGCGGTGCCGGGTGCGTTGCATCAGGCGATCGGTGTCGCGCTCGACGACCATGTTCAGCGTGTTGGCTGCCGCGACGGCCAGGCCGGTGCCGACGACCACCGCGCCGCATTCGCCCCAGCGAGTCGCGCCGCCCGCCAGCCAGAGTCCGGAGGCTGTTTCGCCCGCGCAGAAGGCGACGATACCGGGCTTGGTCAGCGCGATCAGATCGTGGGTCGTGCGCAGCAGCAGACCCGGCGCGGCGCGGCCTCGCGGAAGCACCTCCTCGGCGCTCGCCAGCCCGCCGAGCCCCTGGTTTGCGCGCGCGCTCAGCACCCGGTCACCGTGTTTTGGCTCGCGCCGCTGCTGCGAGGCGGCCAGGCCGGGCGGATCAGGTCGAGGTGCACGACGGTCGTGGCTCCGAGCAGCAGCGCACCACCCGCGAGGTGCAGGGCAGCGGGGAGGACGCCGATGCCGGTCATCACCGTTGCGGCTCCGAGCAGGACCTGAGTCAAGGCCAGCCAGGGAATCGCCAGGGCGGTGATCCGGGCCAGGCGGCGCCGCAGCAGCGCGGCGTGGCGCTGGGCGATCACGGCCACGGCGACCGTCGCGAAGGCGAGCAGCACGGCGAAGATGCGGTGCAACATGTGCAGCTGCTGGAGTGACGCCTCGGGCCAAAGGGTGAAGCCGTCGCAAAGCAGCGGGTCGGTGCCGCAGAGGCGGCCGGCGTGGAGGTGGCGGACGAGCGCACCGAGCAAGAGCTGGCCGTAGATCGCGACCCAGAGCGCTGCCACCGCCACCGAGGGACCGAGCGTCGGGCCGCCGTTCGGCGCCTCCGCAGCGCTGGCGCGCAGCGCGCGGCAGAGCGTGCCCCCGCAGTAGGCGCGAAACGACAAATAGATCAGCAGCGAAAAGAAGACCATCGAGAGCGCGAGGTGCGCGACCGAGACGACAGGGGGTAGCCGCAGCACGACGGTCAGGCCACCAAGCACGCCCTGGCCGATCACCGCGGCCACGGCGACCAGCCCGAGCCAGCTACCACCGCGGTCGTCCTGGCGGCGCCGCCAGAGGAGGAGCGCGAGGACGCAGGTGAAGATCCCGACCGCGGTGGCCAGCAGCCGATGCGAGTGCTCGAAGAGCACGCCGCCCTCCATCGCTGGGAAGACCAGGCCGTGGCAGAGGGGCCAGTCGGGGCAGGCGAGCGAAGATCCGCTGGGATTGACAGTGCCGCCGACGACCAAGAGCAGGAAGGTCGCTGCGGTGGTGAACAACCCCCAGAAGAAGGCCGGCCGATTGGTGGGCGGGGTAGGGGGGAGGCTATGTGGCCTCATGGCGTGCCAGCTCCTGAGCGACAGCTCGCTGCGAGCATGCGATAGGCCTCGACGCAGTTCTTGTTGCCGCGCCGGCCATGGGCTCCGTGTTTGGCGCAACGCCGAAACACGACGCGTGGGTCCTCGATCGTTTGCCCCAGTGCGCGGCAGTCAGCGCTCCGGTCGGTCGCACGCAGGCAGGCGTTGACGACCCGCGAAACGCTGGCATCGCAGAGATCGAGCAGGGCCGAGCAGTGCTGCGTCCACTGCAGCGCCGCATCGATGCAGCCCTCGGCACTCACTTGCGTTCCGCGTTGGCCGAGGGTGACCAGCGCAGCGCGCAGCTCCACCTCTGCCTGGCGATAGCGCCAGTAGCTGAAGCCACCGAGCAGGATCGACAGCAGGCCGATTGTTGCCAGCAGCCAGCGCAACGACCGATCGCCGGGTTCGCGCTGCGCGACCGCCATTTCCATGCAACCGAGCTCCCCGCCCGGCGTGGATCGCGCGCGGCATGCGCGCCGCTTGCCACGCGCGGGATCGGCCAGCGTCAGCCGACCGCGCCCCGGGCGGAGGCACTTTAGCCTGCTCGTCAAGCTTGGCAAGGGCCGAGGCACGCCACGCTCTGTGCACGCGCCCCGCGCGCCGGCCAGGCGCCGGCCAGGCAGGCTCTCGCCGAGCCGCTGCTACTCGCTAGCGGTCTCGGGCTCCATGTAGGGGTAGCGATAGTCGCGCGGCGGCGCGAGGTTCTCTTTGATGACGCGCGGCGTCAGCCAGCGCAGCAGGTTGGTTGGGCTGCCCGCTTTGTCGTTGGTTCCCGAGGCCCGCGCGCCACCGAAGGGCTGCTGGCCGACGACCGCGCCGGTGGGCTTGTCGTTGATGTAGAAGTTCCCCGCGGCGTGGCGCAGGCGCGCCAGCGCGAGGCCGATGGCCGCCTGGTCGCGTGCGAAGATCGCACCCGTCAGCCCGAAAGGTGAGGTCTGGTCGCAGAGCGACAAGGTGTCCTCGTAGGCGCCGTCCTCGTAGACGTGGCAGGTCAAGACTGGGCCGAAGATCTCCTCTGTCATCAGCCGCGAGCCCGGGTTCGTGCTCTCGATCAGGGTCGGTTGGACGAAGAAGCCCTCGGCGTCGGAGAGCGTGCCGCCGGCGACGATCCTGCAGCCGGGCGTGACGCGGGCCAACGCGAGGTAGTCATGGATGTTGGCCCAGGCGTGCCGGTTGATCACGGCGCCGACGAAGCTCTTGAAGTCGCAGGGGTCGCCCACGGGAAGGGCCGTAATCGCCTCGCCGAGCCGAGCCTCGAGGCGCGTCCAGAGCGAGCGCGGGAGATAGGCGCGTGAGACGGCCGAGCACTTCTGCCCCTGATACTCGAAGGCGCCCCGGATCAGCGCAGTTATCAACGCGTCCTCGTCGGCGGACGGATGAGCGACGATGAAGTCCTTGCCACCGGTTTCGCCGACGAGACGAGGATAGTTGCGATAACGCGCGATCTGCGCGCCGACCTCGCGCCAGATCGCGTTGAAGCTCGGTGTGCTGCCCGTGAAGTGCACGCCGGCGAGGTTGACGTCGGCGAGCGCCGCAGGCCCAATGGTCCGACCCTCGCCCGGGAGCAGATTGATCACCCCAGGCGGTAGGCCCGCAGCGGTCAGCAACTCGAGCAGGTAATGCGCGGCGAGCGTGGCCTCGTGGGCCGGTTTCCACAGCACCACATTGCCCAGCAGCGCGGGTGCTGTCGCCAGGTTGCCCGTGATCGAGGTGAAGTTGAAGGGCGTGATCGCCAGCACGAAGCCCTCGAGCGGGCGCCAGTCAGCGTAGTTCCAGCAACCGGGAGGCGAATGCGGCTGCTGCTGAAAGAGCTCTTCGGCGAAGTGGGGATTGAAGCGCCAGAAGTCGATCAGCTCGCACGCGGCGTCGATCTCGGCCTGGTGGGGGGTCTTGCTCTGCGCCAGCATCGTCGCCGCGTTGACCTTAGCGCGCCAGTGCGTGGCCAGCAGCTCGGCCGCCCGGAGGAAGATCGCCGCGCGCTCGGCCCAGGGCGTGCGGGACCAGGCGGGCCAGGCGGTCGCTGCCGCGGCGATCGCCTGCGCCACATGGTCGGGCTCGGCGGTATGGACCTGGGCCAGGACATGCGCATGCTGATGCGGGCAGACGAGCGGGCGCCGGCGTGCCCCAGCGATCGCGCGGCCGCCGATGACGAGCGGGATCTCGACGACGGTCGACCGCTGTGTTGCTAGCTCGCTGCGCAGTGCGCGTCGCTCGGCGCTGCCCGGTGCATGGGTCTGGACCGCCTCGTTGCTGGGCGGAGGAACGCGGGTCTGCGCCTGGATCATCTTCGCCTCCCGGTGCGCGCGGGCGACCCTGCGCCGTCGCTCAGCGCCGAAACGAATGCCCCACTCGCGCCTCGAGCCCCCAGCCTTCGTCGTGCGTCAGGGCAGCGGCCTGCCGCTCGATGGCTCCCGTCCGACGGGAAGGGCAACGCGACGCCGCCTCATGCCAATAGCAGCACGATCGCGGCGGCTTGTGAAAGGGTCTTCAGCGCGCGGGTGGTTGACCCGAGGGGGCGTGGGGGGGCTGGGCCCTGCGATCGGAGGGCCTGCAGGAGCCCCACGCGCGGGTGGGGCCGACGCGGCCTTCAGGGCGTCTCGCTGCGCGCCAGCGCCGGCTGCCAGCCGTTCTCGAAGAGCGCGAGATCGTCGTCGAAGGAGGCGTCCATCGGCATGCGGAACATGCCGCGCAGCAGCCGGTCGAGCGTGTCCGGAAGGTATTTGACCCAGAGCTTGATCGGTACGTCAGTGATCTCGCCATCCGAGGGAGAGATGCAGAGCGCGAGGATCAGGTCCATCAGGTAGAGCACGTTGGTCGCCAAATGCGAATGGTAGTCGCGGACGGCGCGCTGCTTGAAAATACGCTCCTCGTGCATGCTGATGCAGATCTCGGACTCGAGGAACTCCTGGTAGCTCGAGACGATGATCTCCAGCAGCACGTGATCCTCTGCGGTGTCGAGGAAGCGTGCATAGGCCCCCGGCACCTGCGCGGGGTCGAAGCCTCGGGTGCGAAGCACCTCGAGCGCGGGGCCCGCGGGGGCACGCTGCTGGAGCAGCGTGCGCGGTATCGTGTAGGCGACGCGCAGGTTGGTGGCGTTATAGCGTCCGCTGTGGCGCTCGACCTCGAGCAGTCGACATTGGTCGCTGCTGTTGAGGATGCGAATCAGGCGATCCTGTTGGTCTCCCTCGGTCACCAGCTTGATGCCGACGACGTCAGGGATCGAGAGGATCGGGAACTCCTCCTGGATGGTCCCTTGGCGGATCATGTTGAGCAGCCGGCGCTCGGCCCGGAGGAACTCGGCGACCTGCTCTTCCTGGGGCGTAATCAGCTGGTGCTTGGGAATGCCCAGCTTGCGGGCCCGTTCCTCGGCGAGCGCGTCGGCGCTGGCGCGGATACGCTCCAGCATGTAGTCGACGATCTGCCGGCTGCCCTTCTCCGCAATGCGCCGGAAGCGCTTGATCCGCGTCGAGCCCGCATAGAGCGGCGTGCCGTCGGGCCGGGGAACGTAATAGGCCCGCCCGTCGAAGGGGCTCTCACGGTAGTAGTCCTCGGGGAACTCGCGATAGGCCCGGAAGAGCTCTTCGATCCGCGGGTTGGAGTAGCGCGGGGTGCGGACGATGAAGTCCTTGAGCTGGCCCTTGTTCTTACATACCAGGCTCTGCGGCACGCTGCCGTAGAGCTGCTGCAGCAAGCTCGTCGTCAGCTGGTCCGCCCACAGGCGCGTGACGTAGCTGTTGAAGTTGACGATCTCTTTGAGCTTGTGAGCATCCTCCGGACGTGGCTTGTTGACCATCCAGCGCGAGACGACCTCGGCTAGTTGGACCCGGTGGACGAAGCTCTCAAGGTAGAGCATTGCGGCAGATGGTTAGCATTTCGTCGCGGATGTGTCGAGGGGCGCCGACGAGCAGCTCACAATGGGTGGCGAGCATGGTGCAAGGGAAACGCTATCAACTGGTCGCCTTCGATGTCGATGGGACGCTCGTGGCGAGCGGAAAGGGCCAGGTCGTCTGGGAGATCTTCAACGAGCACTTCTGCGGCGATCGCGCGAGCAACGCGATGCGCGGGCTAGCCTTCGAGGAGAGGCACATTACCTACGCCGAATGGGTCGGCCTCGACGTCAGCGACTGGATGCTCGCCGGCGCGACGCGAGCGCAGATGGAGCGGCTGATCCTCGAGCGCCTGGTGCTGACCCCCGGTGCGGCGGAGACCGTGCGCCGCTTGCGCGCGCATGGCCTTCGGTTGGCGGTGATCAGCGGCACGCTCGACCTTACGCTGGAGCTGCTCTTTCCGGGTCATCCCTTTGAGGTCGTGTACACGAACCAGCTCTACTTTGACGCGGCGGGGCGTGTCGATGACTGGCGTGCGACGCACTTCGACAACGCGGGCAAGGCGCAGGCCTTGCGTCAAATCGCGCGGCAGATGGCGGTGCCGCTCGAACGGACGGTCTTCGTCGGCGACCACCTCAATGACCTCGAGGTGATGCGTGCGGCGGGCCTGGCCATCGCCTTTGAGCCCAAGCATCCGTCGGTCAGCGCGATCGCCGATGCCGAGGTGCACGGGGATCTAGGTGGTGTGCTGCGGCTGCTCGGGATCGAGTGAGCGGCGTCGCGCCGCTCTGCGCTCCTGGCGCGCTCAGGGCGCTGGCCTAGTGGCCTAGTGGCCTAGTGGCCTAATCGCCTAAGGGCCTAATGGGCCGACGCGACCAAGGCCAACGCCACCACCGCCAACGCCAGGACGAAGCCGACCAGCGGCCAGAGCCAGGGGCGATTCGTTGTCGCGCCCTTGCGCTTGCCTGAGCTGCCCGTCGATGCGCTGGCGGCCGTTGGTCGCGGGCGCCGCGAGCGTCCTGCGCCAGCGGTCGCGGGGTTCACGGTGCTTGGCGTGTTGCCGGTCGCAGCGCGACGGCTCTTGCCGCGGGCGCGCGTCCGTCGTCGCCCCCGAGGCGCCAAGTCCTGCGCCGGCACCGCCGCTGAGGGCTCCGGCTCGGCCGCCACGCCGCCCACCGGCGCTGTCTGCGCGGGGGCCTCGTCGGGCGGTGGCGTCGGCTCCGCTCTCAGCGCGGGCGCCTCTCGCGGTCCATCACCGTCGTCCCAGCCGTCGTCGATGCTCCGCCATTGATCCGTCATGCTCGCAGCCTAGCGCAAAGGTTCACGCTATGCCCACTTCCTGCCGCGACGGCCGCGGGCGTCGCGGGGCGAGGCGCGGTCGGTCGCGCCTTGCCTTTGCCGAGGGCGAGCTTGGTTGCCGTGAGCCCCCAGCGTATGCTCGGGTCCAGAGGGAGGGCGGAGCATGCAAACGGCCGGCGAGGTGATGCAGGAGGCGCGCAGCGTCAGTCCAACGCTCTCGGTGCAGGACCTCGCCCGACTGCTGCTGGAGGAGCAGTTGGACGGCGTTTGCGTCGTCGCGGAGGACGGCGCGCTGGTCGGGGTGGTTACGTCGATGGATCTGATCTTCCAGGAGAAGCAGCTGCACCTGCCGACCTTCTTCATGCTGCTCGACGGCGTGCTGCCGCTCGACGCTCCGTGGCGCGCCGAGCGTGAGCTCGACAAGATCAGCGGTGCGGAGGTCGCGGATATCATGACGGCAGATCCCGTCGCCGTCGCCAAGGACACGCCGCTCGACCAGGTGGCGACGCTGATGGTCGAGCGTCACATCAGTATCCTCCCCGTAGTTGCGGACGACCGCCTGATCGGGGTGGTCACCAAGCCGGCGATGTTGCGTGCGGCCTTCAGCGCCCTGGCTGCCGGCTGAGCGGGGGCGCCGCGGCGCGCAGGGCCTCGAGCCGATCGAGCCGTTGACGCGCCAGCGCGGGGCAGCGCGGTAGGGTCAGCGCGCGACGCAGCCATCCTTCAGCAAGGCGCCGATCGCCGCGTTGCTCGGCGAGGTTCGCCAACTCGAGGTAGGGCGGTGCGTAGCGCGGGTCGAGGGCAATCGCGCGGGCAAACGCCCGCTCGGCCTGCGCGAGTTGATACTGACGAGCGGCCTCGCCCGAGCGCGGCGTGGAGGCGCCCGCCTGAATCTGCCACCACCGGCCGAGATTTGACCAGCTTGGCGCCAGGCGCGGGCCGTGGGTGAGCGCGCGATCGAGCAGTCGCTTGGCCAGCTGGAGCTGGCCCTGTTCGATTGCCAGCGCGGCGAGCTGACCATTGGCAAGCGGATGATCGGGGTCGGCCTCGACCACGTGCCGCCAGAGCGTGAGGTCGTTCCGCCAGACCTCGAGGTAGCGCTGCGTCTGCGCGGCGCAGAGCGCCGCAGCCAACGCCGCCGCGACGAGCAGGGCACGGCGCACCCGTGGCGCGGCGGCGTGCATCAGCGCGCCGAGCGTCAGCGCGGCCAAGGCCAGCGGCAGGTAGAGAAACCGGTCGGCGCGCGGCTGCGCCACCCTGACGATGCCGGCGGTCGGGAGCAGGGCGAGCCAGGCGCAGAGGCTCAGCGGAAAGGCGGCCACGGGCGCAGCGAGCGTGCGGCGCCGGAGCGTCAGGGCGATGCGCGCGATCAGCGCTGTCGTCAGCGTGAGGCCGATCCAGGTTGCCGGCTGGGCCCAGACTGTCCCGGGCGCGTCGCGGTAGCTCGGCGACAGCGCCACCGGGGCGGCGAGGCGCGCCAGCGCCTCTGCCGGTGCCGCCAAGACGCTGCCGATCCGCTCGCCGAGGCCCGCTGCGCCGCCGCTGCTGATGATCCCGCTGCGCCGGCCGATCTCCAGGCTCAGCAGCGCCCATCCTGCGGCGAGGGCGCCGAGGCCCAGCAGCGGCCAGCGCTCCCGCCGCTGTTGGGGCGCCGGGAAGCAACGCCAGACCAATACCGCGGCGAGCAAGGGCACGACGATCGCCGGGGCCTTGCTCCCCAGCGCGGCGAGGGTGGCCAGCAGAAACGTGGCGCGCGCGCCGGCGGCCGCCAAGCCCTCGCGCTTGCGCAGGTGGAGCAGCGCGAGCAGCGCGAGCAGCGTGCAGCTGCCGTAGAGCAGGTCCTTGCGCGCGCTGATCCAGGCCGTCGGCTCGACCGCCAGGGGGTGCAAGGCGAAGAGCGCCGCCGCAGCCAACGCGGGACCAGCGCCGGTTCCGAGCGCGCGCGCGAGACCGAAGAGCAAGAGCACCGCGCTCAGGTGGAGGCCGAGGTTGGTGAGGTGGAAGGCGTGCGGCTCGAGTCCCGCGCGCCAGGCGTCGAGGCCGTAGCTGAGATCGCGCAGCGGGAGGTACTCCCAGCTTCGGCCGGCGAGGGCCTCCCGCGGCGAGAGCAGCGCTCTCCAGGCCCCTCGGTTGCCGGCCGCGATGCGCTGCAGTGCTGCTCGCTCGCTGACGTAGATGCCGTCGTCCCAGTGGAGGAAGGGGTAGCGGGCCACGGGGGCGTAGAGCAGGCCGGTGATCGCCAGCAGGCCCAGCACTGGCAGGGCGCTCGCGGCCCGCCGGAGGGCTCTCTTCGCGGAGCTAGGTCGGACCGACGCCATGGCTGCTCATTTGGAGCTGAAGTGGTCGTCCTTGTCGGCGAAGAGCACGTTGAAGGTCGTCAGCGTGCCGTAGCAGCGCGAGAGGTAGCCCTGGAGCTCGACCTTATCAGTCTCGGTGAGCTTCTCGTGGCCGTTGAGCTTCGCCTCGAGGACGCGCAGTCGATCGCGAATCATCACGATCTTGTGGAAGAGCTGTTCGAGGGGCACTTCCTTGCTCTGCAGCGTCGTGTCGGCCGGTTGCAGCACGAGCGTCCCGCCCTCCCAGCGGCGCGCCAGCTCGGGATAGCCAAAGAGCGTCTCCTCGGTCAGCAGCTCACGCAGCACCTGCTTGAGACCATCGCGGTCCATCGTGATCTCTCCTGTGGTGTCACCGCGGGTCGGCTGGCGCAGCGTTGCGCGGGCGGGGCGCCGTGCTGCGTCGCCCCCGCTGCTGCCTCCGCGCGCCGCAGCCGCGGCCGCGCGACCGCGCGACACCGCTCGAGGTGGCAAGGCTACCGCGTCGACGCGGTCGGCCCGCACCTGGAAGGTGTGGCAGTAGGGAAGGGTTTCAGGGATCGAACCCAGCTCGGGTCGAAAGCGACATCGCCCGCGTCGTCGCCCCTCTGCGTCACGCGTTTCGGCCGCAAAGGCCACGCAGTCGGCACAGGTGGGCGCTGGTCGTTCGCTCATCGGCTCGGACGATAGCGGCACCCGCCGGCGCGGGCAAGCACAGCCAAGAGGCACAGCCCACTGGCGCAGCCAGCCGGAAGACCCCCCCACTCGAAGACCAAGCTGGAACGCCCAGCGGGCAGGGAGGCCGACCGAGAGCGGGGGCCCGCGGCCCAGCAGGCGTCAGCAGAGCGCCGCCGCGCCGCCGTGGTACCGTGGAACCCATGATGGCTCCGGTAGGCCGCCGAGCGTGGTTGCAGCGCGCGGGGGCGTTGGCCCCGCTACTGCTTGCGGGCTGCGTGCGGGCGGGCTTTGCGCCGGCTGGGACCTCCACGCCTTGCGACGCGACGCGGAGCCACTGCGATGGCGGGGGCTCGCTGCCCGCGGACGCGGCGGCCGAGGGCCCTCGGCGCGATGTGGGGATCCGGGCCGACCGGAGCGCCGCCGCAGACGCGAGTACGGTCGATCGAGGCGTCGACGCTGCTGACGCGCGAGGCGCCTTGACGCTCGTGGCCAGTCCTGCCTCGCAACTTGCCGGAATCGGCCAGGCGCTGGCGCGCAACGGCAGCGTGCTGGGCCTGGGGATCTCCGAGGGCGAGGGATGGCCTCGAGCTCTTCGACCTCATGCAGCCTCTGGCGCCACGGTCGCTCGGGACCCTGCGCACGGATCTCCCCCCAGCCCGGATCGCTGCGACGGATAACGACGTGCTCGGTCTGCAGGTGGCCGGCGATCGCGCCTATTTGGCGACCTACGCTGGCGGGTTGGTGGTCGTCGACCTATCCAGCGGCGTGCCGGACTACCTCGGTCAGCTGGACCTGGGCGGCGAGGCCTGGGCCGTGCAGGTGGCAGGAGGTCAGGCCTACGTCGCCAACCATGCGCTGGGCCTCGCGGTCGTGGACGTCAGCAATCCCGCCAGTCCCTCGCTGCTCTACCAGCTTGCGCTGCGCGGGGTGATGCAGGACGTGCACATCGTCGGGACGACGCTCTACACGGCAGCCCGAACGCACTTCCAGGTATTGGATCTCGCCGCCGCCGCGGCGCCGACGCTGCTCGCCGAGCTGGACATGACCGCCTACGACAGCACTGGGACGATTTACGAGGTTTGGAGCGAAGGCAGCTACGCCTACCTCGTCTCCAAGTCCGGGCGGCGCCTGTTGGTCGTCGACGTCCGCAACCCTCGGGCGCCGGTCGTGGTCTGGACGGGTCCGCCGGGCCAGCTCGACTACCGTGGTCTGGACGGCTTGGGCGCGCGGCTCTACGTCGGCACCGGCACCGGGTTTGCCGGCAGCATTCAGGTCTACGATCTCAGCCAACCCGCGGCGCCGCGGCTGCTGGATGAGCTGGCGACGGGGGCAGCGATCTACGAGCTGGCCGCGATGCCCTGCGGCGTCGCGGCGTCGGGCTACGACGGTAGGGTGCGCGTGGTCTCGCTCGATCCCTGTCCCTAAAGTGCCTCAGGATCCCAATGCTCCGAGATCCCCGAGGCGCCCTCTGCGGGTGGAGACTCGGCCGGTGGACGGCTACGCCCGACGAGCAGGTAGATCGCGGGAATGGCGAAGAGTGTGAAGGCCGTGCCGACGGCCATTCCGCCGACGAGCACGAGCCCGATCGAGTTGCGCGCGGCGGCGCCGGCGCCGGTGACGAGCGTCAAAGGAAAATGCCCGGCGATCGTCGCGCCCGCTGTCATCAGGATCGGGCGCAAGCGCGTGAGTGCGGCCTCGTGCACGGCCTCGCGCTTCGAGCGCCCCTGGTCCTGGAGCTTGTTGGCGAACTCGACGATGAGGATACCGTTCTTGGCCACGAGCCCGACCAAGGTGACGAGCCCTACCTGCGAGTAGATATTGAGCGTGGTGGTCCAGCCGCCGGTGAAGAACGGAACGTTGGGATTCGGCATCTTGAGGAAGGTGAAGATCAGCGCGCCGAAGATCGCCAGCGGAACCGACCCGGCGAGGATCACGAAGGGGTCGCGGAAGCTGTTGAACTGGGCGGCGAGGACGAGGAAGATCAGCACCAGCGCCAGGGCGAACGCCGGCAGGAACTTGTTGCTCTCGCTGCGGAGCTGGCGCGACTCGCCGGTGTAGTCGATGACGTAGCCCTGGGGCAGGATCTTTCCCGCCTCGTCCTCGAGGAAGCGCAGAGCCTCGTCGAGCGGGCGCATCGCCACGCCGCTGAGCTTGACCGCGTTGAGCTGCTGAAAGCGATTGAGGGACCGTGCGACCGTCGTATCGCGTAGCGTCGCGACCGCGCTCAAGGGGACGAGCTGCCCATTGGGACCCGTGACGCGGATCGCCGCCAGCTGCTCGGGGTTGAGGCGCTCGACGCGCGCGATCTGCGGGATCACCTTGTAGCTGCGACCGGCGATGTTGAAGCGGTTGACGAAGTTGCCGCCGAGCATCGCGGCGACATCGCTGCCGACCTGCTGCAGGCTGAGGCCGAGGTCGGCAACCTTGTCCCGGTCGATCACCAGCTCAGACTGCGGTTGGTCGACCTTCACATCGATGATCGGCGGGAAGGCGAACATGCGGCTGGCGACGGCCTTGGCCTGCAGCTGCTCGACGAGTCGCAGGATCTCCTCCGGCTCGGCGGTCGAGGCGATCACCACCTCGACCGGGAACTGCCCTCCGCCGGGCAGCGCCGGCGGCGCGACGGGAAAGATCCGAATACCGGGAATCGCCTGCAGCTTACGCTGCACTTCGGGAAGAATCTGCGGCACGCTGCGCTGGCGTTCACCCCAGGGCTTGAGCGCCATCCCGCTGAAGCCCGAGGTCGGGAAGGTCACCTGGAAGGTGAACTTGCTCTCGGGCGTGCTGAGGAAGGCGCGATTGGCCGCTGCGGCGAAGCGGCTGGTCTGGTCGAGCGTCGCGTTGGCCGAGGCCTCGAGCAGGCCGAAGACCACCCCCTGGTCCTCGGTTGGGGCCAGCTCGGCAGCCGACATCTTGAACATCGGGATCGTCAGCAGGCTGATTCCAGCCCAGAGCACGTAGACCGCCCACCGGTGGTTGAGCGTGGCGTCGAGCAGGCGGCCGTAGAGGGCGCGGAGGCGGACGAAGTCGCGCGCGATCTTGCCGGCGAGGCCGCGTTCGCCGAGCCCGGGCTTGAGCAGCCGCGCCGACATCACCGGAGACAAGGTGAGCGCGACGACGCCCGAGATCGTCACCGCGCCCGCGAGCGTGAAGGCGAACTCGCGGAAGAGGGAACCCGTGAGACCGCCCTGTAGTCCGATTGGCGCGTAGACGGCGGCGAGGGTGATCGTCATCGCGATGATCGGACCGATCAGCTCGCGCGCGCCGAGCAGCGCTGCCTCCTGCGGCGTCTTTCCCTCGCGCAGGTGGCGCTCGACGTTCTCGACGACGACGATCGCGTCGTCGACGACGAGGCCGACCGAGAGCACGATCGCCAGGAGGGTGAGCAGGTTGACCGTGAAGCCGAAGGCCTGCATCAGGAAAACCCCGCCGATCAACGACAGCGGGATCGCGACGATCGGCACGAGCACCGAGCGCAGGGAGCCGAGGAAGAGGAAGATGATCACCGCCACGATCAACAGCGTGTCGATCAGCGTGCGGGTGACCTCATGCAGCGCGTCGTTGATGTAGGCCGTCGCGTCGTACGCTACGCGGGCCCGCAGTCCGCTCGGCAGGTCGCGCTGAATCGTCGCGATCTCAGCCCGAACGCGGCGCACGACGTCGAGCGCGTTCGCGTTGGGGAGCGCGTAGATCCCCATGAACACCGCCGTCTCCCCCGAGAAACGCACCTCAGCGTCGTAGTCCTCGGCGCCGAGCGCGACCTCGGCCACGTCCTGCAGGCGGACGACCGCGCCCCCCTGCTCGCGCAGCACGAGGTTCTTGAACTCCTCGACCGAGCGCAGATCGGTGTTGGCCGTCAGATTGACCTGAACCAAGGCGCCCTTGGTGCGGCCGATCGGCGCCAGAAAGTTGTTGGCGGCGAGGGCCTGGCGCACCTGCGCCGGACTGACGTTGAGCGCGGCCATCCGGTCGGGCTTGAGCCAGATGCGCATCGCGAAGGTGCGCGCGCCGAGGATCTCGGCCCGCTGAACGCCCTCGATCGCGGAGAGGCGCGGTTGCACGATGCGGACGAGGTAATCGGTGATCTGATTCTGTTTGAGGATCGTCGAGCTGAAGCTGAGGTAGGCGGAGGCGAACTGGCTGTCAGCGGACTGGATATTTATCGTCGGCACCTCGGCCTCGGGAGGCAGGTTGCCGCGCACCTGATCGACCTTGGAGCCGATCTCCGCCAGCGCCTTGATCGGATCGTAGTTCAGCTTGAGGCGCGCATTGATCGTCGACAACCCTTGCGCGCTCTGTGACTCGAGATAGTCGATGCCGTCCGCTGCCGCGATCGCGCGCTCGAGCTGGGTGGTGATGAAGCCCCGCACCAGCTCGGCGCTGGCGCCGACGTAGACGGTGGTGACGGTGACGACCGAGTTCTCGCTGCGGGGGTATTGGCGCACATTGAGCGAACGCAACGCCTGCACGCCGGCAATGACGATCACGAGGTTAACGACGAGCGCGAGGACCGGGCGACGGATGAAGATGTCGGTGAATTTCATCGAGGCTGCCTGAGTGTCGGGAGGCGCACGGGGGAGGCGAGTGCTGCCGCGTCCATCACTACCGCGTCCATCAGCTGTCGCTGGGCGTGGGCGCTAGCTTGAAGCTTGGATTCAGCGTGTTGTCGACGACCACCGCTTGTCCGTTGCGCAGCTTGAAGACGCCGGTGCTGACGACCGCTTGGCCGGCCTTCAGGCCATCGAGGACGGCGACATAGTCGCCGCGGCGCTCTCCCAGCCGCACGAACTGCTGCCGAAGAAACTGCTGCCGCACCCCGACGCCAGCCGTCTGGGCCCCAGGAGCGACCTCCTCCGTCGCTGCCGGGCCCTGCGCGGTCGCTGGGCCTGCCGCCGCCGCGGGCGGTTGCGCCTCGAGGACGAAGACCGAGTCGCTGTAGGGCGCGTAGAGCACGGCGGTGGCCGGCAGCGCGACCACCTCGCGCGCGCGTGGCAGCACGACGGCTAGCTTGACGAACATCCCGGGCCTGAGTCGCTCGTCGGAATTCGGCACGGTCGCTTGGAGCTCGACGCTGCGGGTGTCGGGGTCCACCTGAGGGGTGACCGCGGTGATCGTGCCGACGATCGGCGCGCCCGGGAGCGCGCTGGTCGTGATCCGTACGGGAAGGCCGAGGGCGACCTGTTGCAGGTGTTGCTGCGGCAGGAGGAAGTTGACGTAGACCGGGCCGATCGACTGCAGCAGCACGATCGGCTCCCCGGCGTTGAGCACCTGGCCGAGATTGACCTGGCGCAGGCCGAGGCGGCCGGAAAATGGCGCGCGGATCGTCTTCTTGGTGATCGTGGCGCGCAGCGCGTCGGCTTCCGCGGCCGCCTCGCTGGCCTGCGCGGCGGCGAGGTCATGCTCGGAGGCCGGGACGGCGTGCTTGGCGAGCAAACGCCTCACGCGGTCGAGGGTGCTGTTTGCCAGCGCGAGCCGGGCCTCGATCGCGCGCAGCTGGGCCGTCTCCGCGGCGACGTCCTGTTGGACGAGCGCCCCGGCGCGCACCTTCGTCCCAGCTTCGAAGGCGATGCGCGTGACTCTGCCCGAAAGCTCGGCCGAGACGTTGACCCCCTGTACGGCGGCGAGCGAGCCGACGGTGGTCAGCAGCGACTCCCAGGACTGGCGCTCCAGGCGCACCGTCGTTACAGGCTCAGGGGGCGGCATGAACTGGCTGGCGCCCGCGATCATCTTGCGGATCTGCAGGGCCTTGATCCCGCCGAGCACGCCCACCACGACGACGATGGCGAGGACGCTGAGGGCGACGACACTGCGCTTTCGCATCGGCATGGAGTCCACTCTCGTCGAAACAGAAAGGAAGAAGGAAGAGCGGTGCTCGGCGCTCGGGTTCCCGCGCTGCAACCCGCGCATCGTGACCTCCGCAGGGCGACCCGGTGCGCGTAAATACCACGAGCGACGCGCTTGTCCAGCGGCAGCTGCCGTGCTTATTTGCACGCCGAACGCGGAGGTGATGATGAGCAGCCAATTGAGAGCGGCCGGTGCGTTGCGCCTGGTCCTGGGTCTTTGTGTGCTGGTCGGTCTAGCGTTTTTGACGCCAGCGCGCGCAGGCGCGGAGGTCGAGGGTGCGCGGCAGGCGCCGGGCGCGCCGCGGCTGGTCACGCTCGAGGAAGCCTACCGGCTCGCCCAGCGCGACAATCCGACGCTCGCGGTCATGGCAGCACGCGTGCGCAGCGCCGCGGCTGAGGTGGGCCGCGCCTGGTCGCAGCTCAAGCCGAGCGCCAGCCTCAACGGCACCTACACGGTGAACGATCCGGTGGTGTCGATCGACGCCGCGGCGTTCGCACCGCCGGGGGCGCCGCCGAGCGAGCCGATCGTGATCCAACGCCGGCACCAGTTCGCCTTCGCCTTGCAGGCGGGCGTGCCGCTTTTTCGCGGACCCGCCTACCAGCAGCTCGGTGTCGCGCGCAAGGGGGTCGCGGCGGCGCAGCTGCGCGGCGTGCGGCGGCGCCAGGACTACCTGCTGCGCGTGGCCGACGCCTACTATGCTGGGCTCGGAACGCACGAGGTCGCGACGGCGCTCGAGGAGAAGGTGGCGGTCGACCAGCGCAACCTCGCGGTGGTGCGCGCCCGGCTCGAGGTCGGCCGCGTCTTGCGATCGGACGTCGTGCGAGCCGAGTTGGTGCTGGTCCAGGACGAGCAGGCGCTCCGCCGGCAGCGCAATGCGCTCGCGGCCGCGCAACGCCGCGTGGCGATCTTGATCGGCCTCGACGGGTTGGTCACGCTGCGCCGGCCGGCCGAGCCGGCGCCGGTGGCGGTCGACGAAGCGGCGATGCTGCGCTCGGCGGTGCGCCGGCGCGCCGATGTCGAGGCGCTGCGCTTGGACATCGCCGCGGCTGACCAGGCGAGCAAGGCGGTGCGCTGGTCCTTCCTCCCGACGCTCGATCTGAACCTGCTCTACCGCTGGCAGAACGTCGGTGGTTTCGCCAACCGCCGCGATTCGCTGGCCGTCGTCGCCACGCTCGGGCTCCCGCTCTACGAGGGCGGCCTGCGTTACGCGAATCAACGCGCCGCGGAGGCGCGGATGGCCGAGGGACGGGCGGCCCGCGCGGAGCTGACGCGCGGCATTGCAGAGACCGTGGTCCAGCTGCGCGCCGACCTGCTTTCGGCCGAGGCGGGCCTGGTCAGTGCCGACAAGGCCGCATCGTTGGCGACCGTGATTGTCGAGGAGATGACAGCCCGTTACGAGGCCGGCACGGCGACGCAGCTCGACCTGCTGGACGCGACCCAGCGCCGGCTCGAGGCGCGCATCGAGCTAACCCGCAGCCGCTATGCGCGCGACATGGCGCGCGTCGCGCTCGCGCACGTGCTCGGCGGCCGGCAGCCCTTCGAGCTCGAGGCGCAGCGTTGAACGCGGCATCGTCGGCGCCCGCGTCGGAGCCGTATCGGCTCAGCGTGGCGCCGATGATGGACCGCACGGACCGGCATTTCCGCTACATCCTGCGGCAGATTACGCGGCGCGCGTTGCTCTACAGCGAGATGGTGACGGCGCGCGCGGTGCTGCACGGCGACGCCGAGCGCCTGCTCGGCTTCAGCGCGGTCGAGCGACCGCTGGCGCTGCAGCTCGCCGGTGACCGGCCGGAGGAGCTGGCCGCTGCGGCGCGCGTGGGCGCAGCGCTGGGCTACGACGAGATCAACCTCAACATCGGTTGCCCGAGCGAGCGGGTGCAGCTTGGCCGCTTCGGGGCCTGTCTGATGGCCGAGCCCGCCCTCGTCGCCGACTGCGTCGCTGCGCTGGGGGCGGCGGTGAGCTTGCCGATCACCGTCAAGCACCGGATTGGGATCAGCGGCCACGAGACCTATGCCGAGCTGACGCGCTTCGTGGCCGCCGTCGCCGACGCTGGCTGCGCGCGCTTCATCGTTCACGCTCGGCTGGCCTTGCTCGGCGGGCTCAGTCCGAAGGCCAACCGCAGCGTGCCGCCGCTGCGCCACGAGGTGGTGCACGCGCTCAAGCGAGACTTCCCACAGCTCTGCATCGTCCTCAACGGCGGTCTGCGCACGCTCGACCAGGTGGCGGCCGCGCTGGCGCAGGTGGATGGCGCGATGATTGGCCGCGCGGCCTACGACGACCCTTACCTGCTGGCGCGGGCCGATCGGCTCTTCTTCGGTGCAAGCGATCCCGTGCCGACGCGCCGCGTGATCATCGAGGCGCTGCTCCCCTATGTGAGCGCGTTGGAGGCATCGGGTCAGCCCGGTACGCGCGTGACGCGGCACCTGCTCGGGTTGGTGGCAGGGCGTCCCGGCGCCCGTCGCTGGCGCACGGTGCTCAGTTCAGGTGAAGGCGCGACGGCGGCCGAGCGGCTGCGTGGGCTGCTCGGATCGCTGCCGGCGACGGTGTTGGATGACCCTGTGGTCGACGAGGCTCGAGCGCAATAGCGCCGTCAATCCTCGCTCGGGCGCCGATCGCGGCGCCGGGACGAGCGCGGTGGTGGCATCAGGGGCCGGGCGCGTGCCCGTAGCACACGAAAGGCCGGGCCGTCGCGCTCGACCTCGAACTCGCGAACCAGACGCGGCACCGGGTAGTAGAGGTAGACGGGCGTGCCTTGCGCCAGCAGCGCGAGCACGTCGTCGCGATTCATGCGCGTACGCACCGCGACGTCGGGGCGCCGGCCGAGGATGCGCTGGAAGTAGAGCGCGAAGACGGCGTCGTTCTTCCACTCGGGGGGCGTCGTGAAGTTGATGATCACGGTGCCGGTCGGCAGCTCACGCGACATGCGCTCGCCATAGTCGTAGGCCGCGCGATAGCCATGCAGGTCGACCTTGCCGTAACTGGCCGCCGCCAAGGACGCCGGAAAGAGCGCGAGCACCAGCGCAAGGCCGAGACGCACCCGTGGCGCCCGGGGCGAAGCGGACGTCAGGCGGTCTACCGCTGCGAGCGCGCCGTCGACCCCGAGGCCGACGAGGCAGCAGAGCACGGCGAGCGTCGGGAGAAAGAAGACCTCGACGTCGTGCACGCGGTAGTCGAAGAAGAAGTAGACGTTGCCGGCGATCATCAGCGACAGAGCCAGGCCGACGAGCGCGCGCCCGCGCCAGAGCGTGATCCCGCCGACGAGCGCGAGGAGCGCGCCGACGACGAGGAGCTGGTCGTAGAATACGACCAGCACGCGGCCCGCGCGGCGCCCGAAGGCGTAGTGCTGGAGAAACCAGTGCTTGTAGTTGCCGCCGCTGACGAACCACCAGAAGCGCTCCCACGAGGACGAGGGATCCTCGAAGTTGATCAGCGGCTGCATCGCGGCGCGCCAGCGCAGGTAGAGGAAGATCGTGCTGCCGATCCCGGTGGCGAGCAGGCAGCCGAGCGCGCGGCCAAGTCGACGACCGCTGCCCCGACGGCGCCAGAGCAGCCGCAGCTCGCGCGGCCCGTTGATCGGAAGGCCGCAGCCCCAGACGAGCAGCGCGAAGCCGAGCCCGCAGGTCGCGATAAAGAGGTGGAGGCCCAGGGCTAGCCCGGCGAGCAGCGCCGCTGCGACCAGCCAGCCGCTCCGGTCGCGCTCGAGGCCCCGCAGCAGCAGCCAGAGCACCAGCAAGAGCGCGGTGATCGCCGGGGTGTAGACCTCGGCGATCACCGCCTGAAACCAGAAGAGCGAGCCTGCGCCGAGCGTCGCGCCACCGACGACGGCGGCGAGCCGGCCGCCACCGAGGGCGCGGACCACCGCATAGACCATGCCTACCGCCAACGCGCCGAAGACCGCGCTCATCAGGTTGACCGCGAGGGCCGGCGTCAGCGGCAGCAGGGTAAAGAGCCAGGCGATCAGCGTGTAGAGCGGGTATCCCGGTGGGTGCGGAATGCCGAGCACGCGCGCCGCGGCGGCGTACTCTGCGCTGTCGTACCAAAAGACGGTCGGACAGAGCGTGAGCCAGTAGAGCCCGAAGAAGATCGCCACCAGGGCCGCGGGGGGGAAGATCGGCCGCAGGGCCGCTGGCAGCCTCAAGCGCCTTCCCCCGTCGGGGCTTCGGAATGCCGCGCCAGCCAGTCGCAGGTGAAGCGGTAGCCTTGCTCGAAGCTGGTCCGCATCTCGCCCAGTAGATAGGTTTCGATTTGGCGGCCGACCAGCGGGAGACGGGCGCGACAGCGTGCGTCCCAGTCGCGCTGGAGCCGCGCCGGGCCGACCATGCGCCAGGTGTAGGTGCCGCGGAAGTCGACCCAGGCGCCGATCACGGGCAGCTCGATCTCGATCGTCATCCTGCCAGCCTGCGCGTCGAAGCTCGCGCGCTCTTTGACCAGCGCGGCGCCCCGCACCAGCTTGCGCAGGGCGCTGGGCAGCTCGCGATCGGGCGTCAGGTGCAGCTCGCGGCGCAGCCGCAGCCCGCCCTCGCCGTCCTCTCGCTCGATCGCGCAGTGCTCGATCTTCAAGCGGAGCGCGCGGTAGAGCGCGTCCTGATAGTCTGGATCCAGCAGAACCATGGACCAGAAGCGTTCGGCGCTCGCCGCGAAGGTGTGCTCGATGTGGAGGTCCATGGACGGGCCCCATGGCTGGCTGGGTGCCTTCAGGCGCCCGCGCAGCACGATTGACGCGGCCGGCCTCGGCGGCTTAGATGCACTCGCCCATAGGAATGCAGCGATGAGCGATGCTTCAACCGTCAGTGCGGGTCGCGGTGTGGTCTACATTGGCCTCGCCAAAATCTACTTCATCATCGCTGGCTACGCGATCTACTTCGCGCTGCCGCGGCTGCTGGGATCGCCGGTCGCCTGGGGCGAGTACCTTCTGGTGATCGGGCTGGTCTCGGTGATCAACAATGTGATCGTCACCGCGACGATCCAGGGCGTGAGCAAGTTCACGGCGCAGGGTGATGTCGCGGCCGATGCGGTGAAGCGCGCCGCCCTGCGGGTGCAGGTTGTGCTCGGGGGTGGGGCGGCGGTGGTCTTTGCCGCGGCGTCACCGTGGATAGCGGCCTGGGAGCGGGATCCTCAGCTGGCGCGCTGGTACGCGCTCGCGGCCGGGATCATTCTTTGCTACGCGTTCTACGCGGTCTTCGTCGGCTCGCTCAACGGGCTCCGTCGCTTCGGCGAGCAGGCGGCGTTCGACGCGAGCTTCGCCACCTTGCGAGCTGCGCTGATCCTTATCGGGGCGGGCGCCGGCTTCGGCGTGACAGGGGCGGTGGGCGGCTTCGTGGCGGCGGCGGCGCTGATCCTTGTCGCGGCGCTGTGGCGCCTTGGTTTGCCTTCGCGCGGTCCGGAGGTCTTCCCGAGCGCGCGGCTGTGGCGCCTGATTATCGAGCTCTTCCTCTCGACCTTGGCGCTGAATCTGATCATGCGAGCCGATCTCTTGCTGCTCAAGCGCTCGGTGACCGGCCTGGCGGCGCGAGCACTCGGAAGCGCGGAGGCTACGGCGGCGGCCTCGGCGGCTGCCGGCTACTACGGCAGCGCGCAGTCGCTGGCGTTCATTCCCTATCAGCTGATCCTCGCCGTCACCTTCGTCGTCTTTCCCTTGGTCTCGCGCTCGACCTTCGCCGCCGATCATGCGGCGACGCGCGGCTATATCCACCGCACGCTGCGCTTGTCGCTGATCTTCGTCGCGGGATTGGCGGCTGTCCTGATGGGTAACCCCGAGGCCGTGATCACCGTGCCCTATCCGGCGATCTACCGAGTTGGCGGGCCGGCGCTGCGTTGGTTGGCCGGGGGCATGGTCTGCTTCTCGTTGATCACGGTCAGCAACACGATCCTCAACGGTGCGGGGCACACGCGCGCAGTGATCGCCACGACGGCGCTCACCTTGCTGCTCGTCGTCGTCGCCAATGTCGTCGCTGTGCCACGAGCGGCCTCACCCGAGCACGCCCTTGGCGTGGCGGCGGCGGCCACGGCGCTGGCGATGGTTGCCGGCCTCGCGATGAGCACGGCCTTGCTCAAGCGCGCGCTCGGGGCCGCGCTGCCGCTGGGCACGCTCGTGCGCGTAGGCCTGGCCTGGGGCCTGGCCGCGTCGGTCGGTGCGTGGTTGCCCGAGCGGTCGCGCTTGATCACGCTAGCCGAGTGCTCGCTGACGCTGCTGCTTTACGTCGGTGCGCTGGTGGTCGTCGGAGAGCTAGGCCGGGAGGATCTGACGCTGCTGCGGCGCCGCCGAGGCGACGCGCCGGCGCCAGCGCCGGCAGGGAGCGCCGAGCATGACGATGGACGCTGAGGCGCCGGCCGCGCGGGTTCGCGGCCGGGCGGCGACGAAGCGCGGCAGCCCGCGGGAAGCGGCGCCAGAGCGTGGTGGCGTGGGCTGGCGGGGGCTTTGGGGCCGCTGCTGGCCGCTGCTCCTGCCGCTCGCCCTCCCCGTGATCCTGGCCTGCGGGGGAAATCGGCGCGCGCTCTTCGCGGAGTCCCTCGAGGCCTACCAGCACGCGCTGCGCTGGGGCGACGTCGGCGGACTGACCTCGTATCTCGGCCAGCAGGCGCGTCAGCGCTTGCTCGCGCGTGGGGCGGCCTGGCGGGAGCTGCGAGTCGTCGAGGCCACCGTGATGCGCGTCGATTGGCTGGGTTCAAGCGCGGCACGCGCCGTGGTCCAGCTCGAGTGGTATCCACTGCGCAGTGGCTCGCTTGGTGTGACGCTCCTCTCCCAGCGCTGGGCAGACGGCGCCGGCGGATGGCAGCTCACCGAGCAGCGCGTGATCGGGGGTGTCCCGTTGCCGGTCCTGACGCTTCCATGACCCGGGCCGCGCCGGACTTCGTCGTCGAGGCCGGACGGTTGCTCACCCTGCGGCGCGTGCCGCAGGCAATTGGCCGTTGTCGCCAGGGGCTGCTAGGCGCGCCCGAATGCGTCTCAGGCCGCCTGCTGCTGGCGAGCGCGCTCTTCGCCGCCGCGCAATACGACGAGGTGCTGGCCCAGCTCGAGGCGGTGGCGGCCTTCGATGCCAAGCACCCGCTCTGCGAGTTGTTGCGGGGTGAAACGCTGCTCCACCTGGGGTCGCTGGCCCGCGCTGAGCAGGCGCTGCTGCGCGCGCGCTCGCTCGGTGCGCCCGAGCGCTCGGTCGAGGTACTCTCGCAGGCGCTCGCGGCGCAGCGCGAACGCCCGGTCGGGGAGCAGCGGCGGCCCGCGGGGGGCACCAGTAGCCCGCCGGAGGGAGCGGCCCCGAGGCCCGCCGGCGCCCCGGCCAAGCCCTCGGCCGACGGGGCGCCTACCGCCGAAATCGGCGCGCGCGCCCTGGTCGCGCTGCCGCTCGAGGACCTCGATGCGCTCCTCGACGCGCTTGACGGTTGGCGGGAGGCGCCGCAGCCAGTGCCCACTGGGGAGATCGAGACCCAGGAGGTCACGAGTGTAGAGCAGCCGACGGGCCTGCACGGCCTCCGGCCGGCCGCCCCCGCTGCCGAAGATGGCTGCACCGGATCGTCGCCTGCGGCGGCGGCGTCTGGCGCCGACTCATCGCAGTTCGACGCCGGGGATACGATACGGCAGCGCGCCCCGCTCGCCGTGCTGCCTACCGCTGTCGTTCCGGATGCAGCGAGGCACGCGGCAGCGCATGACCTGGCCTTTCAGCAGACGATGCGCGGCCCGCTGAAGCCGCCCCCCGCCGCGGGCGCTGGTGCGCCACGCGTGCTCGCGGAGGCGCCGCGCGCGCTGGCGCCCGTGGCCAGCACGGCCGCGGAGCTGAGCGCGCAGGAAATCGAAACCGTCTCGCGCCTGCTTGAGCCGCAGCGGGTCGCTGCGTCGCCACGCGCGGCTGCGGCCGCGGCGCGGCATGCGGAGGCGGGACCGATCGATCTGACGGATTCGGCGATCGAACTCGAGCTCGCTGAGGGGTCATCGGTCGAGTCTGCTGAGCAATGGTCGTCGCCGTTGGCCGCGGTCGACGCCGCCGACGGGGTGCCCGTCATGCTCCACGACGCCGAGATCTCCGTGGTGCTTCCAGCGCAGGTGGTGGACGTGGTGGCGACGGATGGGTTTGACCGTCCCTCGCTGGAGCATCGCTCGAGCCCTTCACTGCGAGGCGGCGCCGATCGAGCTGCAGTGCCCGAGGCACAGACCGGCGAGGGACTCGCCGCTGCGGCGCCTGAGCGGACGGAGGCCCTCGCGCGGAGCGCGCTGGTACCCTACTCGGATGACCTCTCGGCGTCCCAGCCGGTGCGGCGGGATGCCGGCTCGGCGGCTGCCGCTGCGCGCGTGGGCGCGCGCTCGGCAGGGCCTCGCTCGCCGGAGGGCTCGCAGGGCAGCGCGCGCTCGTGGGGCAGTCGTTCCGAGGAGGCCTCCGCTGGACCGCTTCGGGCATCGTCGCTCGGTCGCAGCGCGCCCGGGCGCCGCTTCCGGGCGCCCTCGGCGGCAATGGGGCGCCGATCGCTGCCAACGCTCTGGACCTTGATCGCCGGCGATCGATCAGCACAGCGCTGGGCGCTCGTGCTGATCGGCTGCATTGCCGTGGTCACCGTGGCCCTGCTCGTCGGCTTTCTGGTGCGCGGCTACCGACTGCGGCAGCTGAGCACCTTGCGCTGGCAGGCCGCGCGCTTGCGCCTCGAGCGCGGCAACCTGGGTGACTTCGCGGCGGCCGCGCAGCTGTTGGGGGCGGGGGCGGCCGGCGCTGGAGGCACTGCTCTCGCCCGGCACCTGCAGGCGCGTGTCGTCGCCGCCATCCCCGTCGAGTTCGGCGATCCGCTCGGGTCGGCGCGGACGCCGAGCGCCGGCGGCGCATGGGTCGACGACGAGCAGGCGGCGGCGGCAGTGTATGGCACGCTGGGTCGCGGACAGCTCGACCAAGCAGAGCAACTCGTCGCCCGCGCGCTGCGGTTATTTCCCGAGAGCAGCCTGCTGCTCTACCTGCATGGGCGGCTTGCGCTTGTGCGGGGCGAGCCGGATCGTGCACAGCAGTGGCTGCAGCAGGCGGCACAGCGCGCGCCGCGGGACCTGCTGATCGCGGCTGCCCTGGGCGACGCGCTTCGTCAGCGCGGCGAGGCGAGCCTCGCGCTCCAGCACTACCAGAGGACCCTTCAGCTCAATCCTGAGCACGTGGCCAGCGCCCTGGGTCGTGCGCGTTGTCTGCTCGAACTCGACCGCCTGGCAGACGCCGCACGTCAGCTGCGCGTCGTGCTGCACGGTGAGCTGCGACGCGCGGCCGCGCGCGGCCAGCACGCTTGGGCCTACTTGCTGCTGGGCACCCTGCACCGGAAGGCGCGTGACCCCGACGAAGCGCGCCGCGACCTCCAGCAGGCGCGCGCCCTGGCGCCGGCCAGCGACCCGGTGTTCCTGGAGGCGTTGGCGTGGGCGCTGCTTGGCGTCGATCGCGTCGGTGAGGCTGAGACGGCCGCGGCCGCCGCCGCCACGCTCATGCCGGGGCGGCCAAGCGTCGCGCTCTTGAGCGCCACGGTCTTCCTGCGCGAGGGCCGCCTTCACGAGGCAGGGGAACAGGCCCAGCGCGCCAGTGCGCTCGACGAAGCAGCGCTGGTGAACGCAGAGATCGAGCTGGGCCTCGGCCGCGTCGAACAAGCGGCGCGCCAGCTGCAGTCGCGACCCGTGGTCGCTAGCTCGGCCGCGGGGCAGCTGCTGGCGGCGCGCGTGGGCGCGGCGCGCGGCGAGGTCGAGGATGCCCTGGCCGTCGCGCGCGAGCTGGCCGCGGACCGTCCCAACCAGGTCCAGGCGTTGACCGTGGTCGGCCGGCTGCTGCTCGGGGAGGGGCGTTTGGCTGAGGCGCGCCACGCGCTCGAGCAGGCCCTGCGCCACGACGCCGACGCGCTGGAGCCGCGCCTCGCCCTGGTCGAGGTGATGCTCGGTGAGCACGCGATCGTCGCCGCGCGCGATGAGCTCGTGCGCCTGGTGCGCGCCTACCCATGGTCGACGATCGCGACCAAGCGGCTGGCAGAGCTGGATCTCGGGCGAAATGATCTGCTCCCAGCGCGAAAGGCCGCCGAGGCGCTGCTGCAGCGGGTGCCGAAAGACGACGAGGCGCAGCTCCTGCTGGTGCGCGTGCGCGTCGCCGGGTACGAGTTCGAGGCGGCAGAGCAGCAGCTGCTCAAGGTGGACCGTGGCGCAGCGGGGCAGCGGGACCTGGCTGTCGGGCGCTTGGCGTTGGCGGCCGATGACGGGCGCCGAGCGGTGGCCCATCTGCTGGCGGCGCTGCGCGTCTTGCCGCACGAGAGCACGGCCTGGTCGTTGCTCGTGCAGGCCTACCTCGCGGTGGATCGTCCCGACCGCGCCCGCAAGGCCTGGCAAAGCATGTTGCGACGCTTTCCGCGCGCGTGGCGCACCTATGAGACGCAGGGCCGTCTCGAGCTGAGCGCAGCGCGCCCGCACGCGGCGGTGCAGGCGCTGCGACAGGCCATCGCGCTGGCGGCGAATCAGGTGCGATTCCCGGCCGAGGAGGCAGGCAGCGAGGTGCTGCTCGCGGTGGCGCTGCAGGATGCAGGTGACGCGCGGCAGGCGCTCGAGGCGCTCAGTCGCGCCGAGACCGCGTGCCCTCTTTGTCCCGAGCCGCCCTTTCGCCGCGGCCTCGCCCTGCAGGAGCTGCGCCGGCAGCGCGAGGCCGTTGGGGCGTTGGTGCGGGCGGTGCGGCTCAGCCCGCGAATGCCGCAGGTGTATTACGCGCTGGGCAAGCTCTACCAAGGCCTCGGTCGCCGCGCGGAGGCCCTGCGCATGTACCGGCAATACCTGGAGCTCGGGCCACCGGAGGAGCTGGCCGACGATGTGCGGCGCGCGCTGGCCGAGCTGCAACGCTGAGGTGCCGCGCGCGCTGGCCGCCGCGGCGCAGTGCCGGCCGCGCCTGCTCAGCTGAAGCGGAAGCCCTTGGGGACGACGACGATCCCTTCGTCGCTGACGTGGAGTCCGCGGCGCCGGTCGCTCTCGAGGTCGTAACCGATCATCGTGCGTGCCGGGATCTCGACGTGCTTGTCGACGATCGTGCGCCGCACGCGGCAGTGCCGACCGACATGGACGTCGTCCATCAGCACCGACTGCTCAACGTGCGCGAAGCTGTTGATACGCACGCCGGGAAAGAGAATCGTTCGGTCGATCCGACCGCCGCTGATGATACAGCCGGGCGAGACCAGCGAATCCGTGGCGATGCCCATGCGCTCGCTGCTCTCGTCGGCGAAGACGAACTTGGCGGGCGGTCCCGGGCGCGCGGTCGAGTGGATCGGCCAGCGCCGGTTGTAGAGGTTGAGCACGGGCTTGATGGCGACCAGATCGGCGTTGGCCTGGCAATACGACTCGAGCGTGCCGACGTCCTTCCAGTAGCCGCGCTCATCCTCCTCGACGCCGGGGATCGCGTTGTCGAGGAAGTTGTAGACGTAGGTGCGGGCGCGCGGAAAGAGCATCGGCACGATATCGCGGCCGAAGTCGTGGGCCGAGTCCTCGCGCGCCGCATCCTCCTCGAGCGCCGTGCGTAGCACCCCCGGGCTGAAGATGTAGTTGCCCATCGACACGAGGGCCCAGTCGGGACGGCCGGGAATCGGCTTGGGATGGGCGGGCTTCTCGGCGAAGCCACACATTCGCCAGTCCTCGTCGATCTCGATCACGCCAAAGGCGTGGGCCTCGCTGACTCGCATCGGCACCGCCGCGATGGTCAGGTCGGCCTGCTTGGCCAGGTGAAAGCCGAGCATCTGGCGCACGTCCATGCGGTAGATGTGGTCGCCGCCAAAGACGCAGACGAAATCTGGCGCCTCCTCGGCGACGACGTTGAAGCTCTGGTAGAGGGCGTCGGCCGAGCCCTTGAACCAATCCTTGCCCAACCGCTGCTGCGCCGGCACCGGCTCGACGTAGTGATCGACCATCGCCGACAGCCGCCAGCCGCGAGAGATATGGCTCAGCAGCGAGTCGCTCTTGTACTGCGTCAGCACCTTGATGCGGTGGATGCCGGAGTTGACGAAGTTGCTCAGGACGAAGTCGATGATGCGAAAGCTGCCGCCAAAGGGCACCGCGGGCTTGGCGCGGTGCGCGGTCAGCGGCAGTAGCCGCGTGCCCTCGCCGCCGGCCAGCACCACCGCCAGCACGTTGGGCTGAGGGCCCATGTCGTAGCCAAAATGCGTATCAGGCATCGTTCGCGACTCCTTTGACCAAGGCAGCTACCCGGCCCCGTGCCCCAGGACCCCGAGCCAGCGCAGCAGGTAGGTCGTCAGGGCGCCGAGCGCGGCAAAAACCAGCACCGCGACGGCGACGCGGCGCCAGGGCCCGGGCAGTGGCTGGGGTGGTTGCGACGCGGCGTCCGCTGTCCCCTCGAGCGCCTGCTCGAGCGAGAAGACCTCGGGCAGCGCGTCGTCGCCTGAGGCGAGCGGCGTGGAGCTCGGGGGAACGCTGCCGAGCGCGCCGAACTCGTTCGTCCAACCGCGCGGGTCGACGAAATCGCGGGGCATCAGCGCGGCGCTCTCGTTGGCGAGATCGTCGGGCGACAGGGGTCGCGCGCCCATCGCATCTGCGCCCACGCTCTCCAGCGACGTGAACTTCGCGATCTCGTCGCGGATGAGATTGTTGATCACGCCGCGCGTGCGCGTGTCCTGGCTCGTCGTCTGACGTGGCTGGTCGCCGCGGCAGCGCCGCACCAGCTTGGCGATGTCCTGGCTGGTGACCTTCAGACCGTGCTGGAAGAGCAGCTGGGCCAGCGCATCATGCATCTCGTTGGCGCTTTGGTAGCGGGCCTCGCGGTCGCGCGCGAGGGCGCGCTGGGCCACGACGTCGAGCTCCTCGGGGATGCGCGGGTCGAGCTGCAGCAGCGACGGCACATAGGCTCGTCGGACCAGCTCGACCGTCTGGTAGTCGGACTCACCGAAGAACAACCGGCGGCCCGTCAGCAGCTCGAAGAGGATGATGCCCGCGGCGAAGATGTCGGCGCGGTGATCGACCTCGATGCCGCTGGCCGCCTCCGGCGAGAGGTAGGAGAACTTGCCCTTTACCACGCCGGGGTCCGTTTGCTCGACCTGGCTCGCCGCCTTGGCGAGGCCGAAGTCGACGAGCTTCACCTCGCCGTTACGCGAGAGGAGGATGTTGGGCGGGCTGACGTCGCGGTGGACGATGTTCAGCGGACGGCCGTCCTCCGGGCTCAGCATCTCGTGGGCATAGGCCAGGCCCTTGCAGATCTCCATCGTGATGAAGATCGCCTCGGCCATGCGAATCGGGCGATTGCGCTCGCGCAGGGTGCGCCCGAAGACGCGCAGATTGACGCCCTCGACGTACTCCATCACGAGGAAGTAGGTGCTGCCGGCGCGGCCGATGTCGAAGACGTGGACGATGTTGGCGTGATCGAGGTGCAGGCTGAGCCGCGCCTCGTCGAGGAACATCGCGACGAATTTCTCGTTCTTGGTGAGGTGCGGAAGGATGCGCTTGATCGCAACCTTCTTCTTCATGCCCTGAATCAGCTCGGCTTCGGCACGATAGATCTCGGCCATGCCGCCGCTGTCGAGCTTGTCGATGATGCGGTATTTCTGTTCCAGGGCAGCCATGCTCAGAAGTGGTGGCGAAACCCGCTGTGCAGCCCGACCGCTGCATCGCGTTCAGGCTCCCGCGCCCACGCTCCGTCCCCAACCCGCGGGTGCCACTCGGCAGTTCACGGTGCACCGTCGCCGAATCGCTCGCCACGGCCTCAAGACAGGGCTCCCAGCTGGTTCGGTCGCAGGACTCCCCAGGGGGGCAAGGCCTGATCATAGACCACTTCAGACGGGGCACCAAGGAACGTGCCGCGCGGCACGGCCGGTCCTCAGCTTGCCGACACGGCGAGCGCGCCGGCCGCAGGGCAGGGCGATACGCTGGAGGGGGCCAGGTGGGCGCTCAGGACTCCGGCCAGTCGTCGCCGCCGCCGCCGGGACCAGCGGCGGACGAGGCGTCCTCGGTGGAGGCGGACCGACGCTCGTCCTCCTCACTGCGCTCCTTGCAGTCGATGCAGAGCGTGGTGACGGGGCGCACGAGCAGGCGGCGGAAGGCGATCGCTCCACCGCACATCTCACACTCGTCGACGATGCCCTCGGCCAGTCGGCCGAGCGCTTCGCGTATTTTGTTCAGCAGCTTCTGCTCCCGATCGCGCAGCCGCAAAGCGGTCGAGACCAACTCCTCGGTGTTGGATTGGTCAATCGAGTCGCGGCCCCCGTCGGTCGGACCCTCTCGCGTCAACTCGAGCGCGCTCTGCGCGCTCTGCAGCACCCGGCGCTCAGCAGTGACGAGCACTTCTTTCAGCTGCGCGGTTTGTTGATCGTTGAGCATCGTCGCCGATGGTAGGCGCGCGCGCGTCGCGCTGTCAAACGCGGCGCGCGACGGCTGTCGCAAGCGTCGCGATGGAACACTCGTCGGGTCTGTGGCCTGGCGCGATGCCCCTGCCGATCCGTCGGCGAGTTCGCGCCGCCGCACCGTCATTGCCCCGACCGCGGGAGCTACCTCGGCGTCGGCTGCCCCCTGTTGCCCCTACGCCAATGTCGGATCAGCCCCCCGGCTCCGCTGCCCCGCACGCATCGCGTGGCGGTGCCGGCCTTGGGTTGCGCAGCGTTGGCGACGGTCGCCATGATGGCACGCCACATGCTAGCGGTCGCGGGCCGTAGGTCGCGCGCCCACAGTGACGCGCTTCAGCGCGCAGCCGCGTCGTTCTGTCGGCGCAACGCCGCCGCAACCAGCAGCGGGACCGGGCGATGAGTCGGGCCGGTCCGAGGGGAGGCAACATGATTACGGTACGGTCTTCGACGAGCAAGCAACGAGTGCCGAGTGGGCGCTGGCGACGAGCGGTGGCGCGGCACACGAGGGCGCCGCTGCTGATTGCGGCCTGTGCGGTGGCGCTGCTGCCGCGCGCTGCCAGCGCCGAGGAGACCGCGGCCAAGTCCTGGTACGACAGCATCAGCTACCGCGCCTTCGTCGATGCCTACTACTCAGTGAACTATCGTTTCCCCAAGCCCGATGACAACTCGGTGGGGATGGTCCGCGCCTTCGACCAAGACAATGGCTTCGCGCTGTCTTGGGCAGGTCTCGATCTGAGCACGCCGACGGAGCCGGTGGGCGGCACGGTCAGCCTGCGCTTCGGACCGACGGCAAACCGCTTCGCGCTGGCAGATGCGGGCCTCGACTTCGGGCTCGAGTTCCTCAAGCAGGCCTTCGTCAGCTGGAAGCCGCTGGCGCGCCTGACGCTCGACTTCGGCAAGTTCGGCACCCCCTTCGGAGCCGAGGTCTCCGAGGCACAGGACAACTTCAACTACACCCGCGGGGTGCTCAACTGGGCCGGCCAGCCCTTCTTTCATACCGGCCTGCGCGCGACGCTGACGCTGAGCGAGCAGCTGACCGCCACGCTGATCGCGGTGAATGGTTGGGACCGCACCCTCGACAACAACACGATGAAGACCTTCGGCCTGCAGCTCGCCTACACGACGCAGCCGGTCAGCGTGGTGCTGGGCTACATGGTCGGCCCGGAGCAGGACGACGCCGTCAGGGAAACGGACGCCGAGACCGGCGCCGTGTCGGTGCGCGAGGACAGCGAGGCGAACGGCCGCCTACGGCACTTTGTCGATGCCATCGTCACGGCGCGACCGAGTGAAAAGCTCACTTTCCTCCTCAACGGCGATCTCGGCGCCGAGACCTTCGCGAGCAGCGGCGGCGACGACACCTCGCTCTGGTACGGGGCGAGTCTCGGCGTGCAGTATCGCCCGACGGCGACCGTGGCCGGCGCCTTGCGCGGCGAGTACTTTGGCGACCCCGACGGCATTCGCCTCGGCGTGGCGGACCAGAACATCGTCACCGGCACCCTGACCCTCGACTATCTGCCCTCGCCCTACCTGGTCTTGCGCCTCGACAACCGCCTGGACTGGGCCGACCAGGGCATCTTTGCCAGCGGGACGAGCGCCGGCAAGGATACGCAGTTCACGACGACGCTCGGTGTGATCGTCAAGTCGAGTTGAGCACTGCGCAGCCTGGAGGCGGCCCACGGCGGCAGCGCGTCGCGTGGGTCGCCGCGCACTGGGACGGAGGCGCTTGACAAAATGCGCCAATCCTACATCTATGTCGGCCAAGGTTTTGTTTCGGACTTGGCCATGACCCCGCGGAACGATTTGCCCGAGAGCGAGCGCGAGCGCCCGATCGATCGCGAGCCGCGCGAGCTGCGCGAGCTGCGCTTGCTCTTCGAGGTCGGCGAAATCCTCGACCGCAGCCCGGACCTGCGCGATGTGATCGAGCCGGTGCTCGAGGCGCTGGCCCTGCACCGCGGCCTGATGCGCGGCACGATCACCTTGATCGACCCCGCCACCGGAGAGATCGCCATCGAGGCCGCCTACGGCCTCTCGGCGGGGCAGCGGGAGCGCGGGCGCTACAAGCTCGGCGAGGGTATCACCGGCCAGGTCGTGCAGACCGGTCGCGCCGTCGTCGTCCCCTCGCTCTCCGAGGCGTCGGGCTTCCTCGATCGCACTGGCGCGCGTCGGCGCTTGCGCAAGGAGGATGTCTCCTTCGTCTGTGTCCCGATCAAGATCGGCAAAGAGGTGATCGGTGCGCTCAGCGCCGACTGTGCCGCCTCGGAGGGCGCGCTGGACCAGCATAACGAGCGCCTGCTCTCGACGGTCGCGGCGATGATCGCCCAAGCCGCGCGGGTGCGGCAGGCAGCGCAGCAGGAGCGACAACGCCTGCTCGAGGAGAATCGCCGGCTCCAAGAGGAGCTGAAGACGCGCTTTCGTCCGGCCAACATCATTGGCAACGCGCGCGCGATGCAGCCGGTGTACGACATGATCGCCTGGGTTTCGCCGAGCGACACGACGGTGATGATTCGCGGCGAGAGCGGCGTTGGCAAGGAGCTGATCGCCAACGCGATCCACTACAACAGTGAGCGCTCGTCACGCCCGCTGGTCAAGGTCAACTGCGCCGCGCTGCCCGAGTCGGTGCTCGAGAGCGAGCTCTTCGGGCACGAGGCGGGCGCGTTCACCGGCGCGCTGCGGCAGCGGCGCGGACGCTTCGAGCTGGCGCATAGCGGCACGATCTTCCTCGATGAGATCGGCGACCTGCCGCCGACGACACAGGTGCTGCTGCTGCGTGTGCTGCAGGAGCGCGAGTTCGAGCGGGTCGGGGGCGCGAGCACGATTCGCGTCGACGTGCGCATCGTCACGGCGACGAATCGCAACCTCGAGGCGCTGCTCGCTGCGGGGAAGTTTCGCGAGGATCTCTACTATCGGCTCAACGTCGTGCCGATCCACGTGCCGCCGCTGCGCGAGCGCAAGACGGACATCCCGCTGCTCGCCGACTTCTTCGTCGAGCGCTACAGCAAGTCGATGAAGAAGCCGATTCGCCGGATTTCGACGCCGGCGATCGACATGCTGACCAGCTACCACTGGCCCGGGAACGTGCGCGAGCTGGAAAATTGCATTGAGCGCGCCGTGCTGCTCAGCGATGACAGCGTGATCCACGGTCATCATCTGCCGCCGACGCTGCAGACCCAGGACGCCACCAACACGGCGCCCAAGGGTACCTTGCTGGAGGCGCTGGAGGCGCTGGAGCGCGAGCTGTTGGTCGAGGCGCTCAAGCGCTGTCGCGGAAACATGGCGCAGGCCGCTCGCGAGCTGGATATCACTGAGCGGGTGATGGGTCTGCGCGTGCGCAAGTTCGGGGTCGACTGGCGGCGCTTCCGCGCCGGCGCGTAGCCCCGTCCAGCCTCGCCGAGGCTCGTGCTCGGCGCAGGCGCGGGCGGCCGCTGCTAGCGCTTGCGGTCGCTCGCGGCCGTGTCGCTCGCGGCGGTGTAATGCGTCATGTAGCTATCGGCGACCAGCGCCGGGTCGAGGCCGAGTTGGCGCGCGACGGCCTTGACGAAGCCGCGCACATAGACTGGCGCAAGCCCGCCGGCGAAGTGCTCCGCCTCGATGCCTTGCAGGTAGCTGCGCGAGATCTTCGTGCGGTCGGCGAGATCCTGGAGGTCCGCGCCGCGCGCCTCGCGCACCTGGCGCAGCAGCTCGCCGGTGAACACGGTGTCGCGGGCGAGCAGCGGCATTTCTGGGCGCGCTCGGCCCGGCGTTTCATTGGCTGGCATGGTGTCGAAGCGGGCGTCTTCGCCGCGATCGAGCGCGGGCGGTAGCGTCGAGTCGTGAGCCTCGCCCTCGGGAAAGAGCTGCTGATTGTAGCGCTGCTGCTTCTCCGGATCGATCAGGGTCGCGTAGGCCTCCTCAGCGCGCTGCAGAAAGCGGCGCGTCTCCTCGGGCGGGGCGAGCCCGTAGACGGCGCTGGAGGCCGGCTCGTAGATGCGCCGGACCTGGCGGTGGGCGCGGCGCAGCTCCTCCTCGCTGGCCACCGGGTGGACGCCGAGCAGCTCGTAGTGGTTCTGTCGGTCCAGCGGGACCGGCAGCGGATCGCTGAGGGCGCCACGCTCGCGCGGTTCGCGCGCGATCAATCGGCGCGCGACGCGCTCGATGTCGCGGCTGACCTTGGCCTCGGGGTTCTCGACGAGCAGCGGGCGGCGCTTGCGAATACAGAGCCAGACGAGGTCATCGCTCTCGACGTGGCCCAGGTATTCGACGGGCAGGCCGAGGTGGCGCCGCGCGACGGTCGCCAGGGCGGGTCCCAGCTCGAGATCGTCGCGGGTGCGCGTATCGTTGACGACGATCAGCGGGCGCAGCTCGCTCATCGCCGTGGCCAGGGCGTCGGCCAGCGTGTCGCCACGAGCTGCGGCCGCCTCGCGTAGTTGGTTGGGCGAGGGAAGCCCGCAGTGCGCGTCATCCTCGACGGCGCGCAGCAGCACATCGACCCCCGGCAGGGCGCGGATCTGGCGCAGGTAGGTTGCCTTGATCAGGCGGGCCAGGCACTCCGTCGCGGTTGGCTCCGGGTGCGTGACCAGGACGTGGAGATCGGCAGCGAGCAAGGTGTCGATGGTGTTGAAGCCGGTGCCGGGCCCCACGTCGACCACCACGTAATCCGCCGTCAGGGTTGGGAGCTGCGAGAGGAAACGCTTCTTTTGCACCGGACGCGGGTTTGCGGCATCGAGGGCATTGGCCTGGCCCGGAACGAGCCCGAGGCCCTTGAAGGGAGTGTCGCAGACCATCTCCTCCAGTCGCCGGGCGTCATGGCGCAGGAAGCGGTGAAGCGAGCGCTGGGGCTCGTGAACTCCGACGAGCGTGTGCAGGTTCGGGGCGCCGAGGTTGGCATCGACTAGCACGACCCGTTTGCTGAGCTGTGCCAGGTAGATCGCGATGCTGGAGGCGATCACGCTGCAGCCGACACCGCCTTTGCCGCCGGCGATGGCGATGATGCGTGGGCGCGCCAGCCCCGGGACCTGGGCAGTCGTCGCGTCCCCGCCGGGGCCGTCGCAGTCCTGCGACGGATCGTCCTCGCACTCGCCCGCGGTCAAACCGCTCGCCTCAGCGCTGCCGCCTGCCCGCTCCCCCTCGGCGCTGCCGCCTGCCCGATCGGTGGGTGGCGCCGACGACATGGGGGCGCCGTTGCCGTCTCGGTCGGATACGCTCTTTGGCTCGGATGCACTCATTGGCGCCACACCTAGTCGTTGGCCGCGGCCGCCCGCCGTGGCTGCATAGCACGCCCCTTGGGCGCGCGTGAAGGCGCCCATCGCGGGCGCCGATCGCGGGCCGGTGGCCGGCGTGCTTGGGAGCCGCGCGGGCTGGAGCGACGGCAGCCTCGGTCTTTTGACAGCGATGAGACCCTCTGATAGCTTGATTTCAGCCCTTTTGCGCATGAGAGTGACTGCATGGCGAAGCCGGTCCGACAGCAAATCGACAAGCCCGAGCGCGCGCGGCAACTGGCGCGGGCGATTGCCTCGGATCTCAGCCTCTATCACGAGGCGAAGATCGTCGAGGGGATCGAGAATGACACGCTCTTCGAGGTGATGGCGGCTGAGATAACCGAGGGCCGCGACCTGTTCCAGAAGCGCGTCGCCGAGCCGCTGCATAAGCTCAATATCTACGATCGGGCCGTGGTGGACGTGCTGATCAAGAGCAAGGGACACGTAAAATCCAAGATCTGGTGAGCGAAGCTCCACGATCTGGCAGGTGAAATCCAAGCTCTGGTGAACGAAGGCGAAGACCTGGCGGTAGGGCCGCGAGCCGGCGAGCGGTGGGGTGCCGGCGGCTACCGTTTGACGGTCGCGGCGCAGGACGCCGGGCAGCGCCTCGATAGTTATCTCGCTCAGCACGCCGCAGCTCCCAGCCGCGCACAGATCAAGCGCCATCTCGATGCCGGTTGCTGCCTCGTGAATCGCGAGGCCGGGCGCCCGGCGCAGCGCGTCAAGGCAGGCGACGTCCTCAGCTACCGCCCGCCGCCGGCTGTGCCGAGTGAGGTGCGGCCGGAGGCGTTGGCGCTCGAGGTTTCCTACGAGGACGACGACCTGATCGTGATCGACAAGCCGGCGGGGATGGTCGTCCACCCGGCGCCCGGCCATCAAGAGGGCACGCTGGTCGCGGCCCTCTTGGCGCATTGTCGGCAGCTCTCCGGCGTCGGCGGCGTCCTGCGTCCCGGGATTGTTCATCGGCTGGACAAGCTGACCAGCGGGGTGATGGTCGCGACGAAGACCGACCGGGCGCATGAAGGGCTGAGCGAGCAGTTCCGGCGGCACACGATCGAGCGCGCCTACCTGGCACTTGTCGTCGGGCGGCTCGCCACGGTGAGCGGCAGCTTTCGCACCCTGCATGGGCGTCACCCGCACGATCGCAAGCGCTTCACCGCGCGCTGCGAGCGTGGACGCGCGGCGATCACGCATTGGCGGGTCGTCGAACGCTTCGCCGCCAGCTCGCTGGTGGAGGCGCGGCTGGAGACCGGGCGCACGCATCAGGTACGGGTGCATTTTGCCGAGAGCGGCCATAAGGTGCTTGGCGACCCGGTCTACGGCGGCTTGCCGGCCGATTCCTTGTTGCGCGAGCTCAGCCGCGCGCTGGGGCGCCAGGCGCTGCACGCCTGCCAATTGGCCTTCGATCACCCCGTCAGCGGGGAGCGAATGCGCTTCGTCTCCGCGCTGCCCTCTGATATGCGGGAGGCGCTCTCGCGCCTGCGCGCGCCAGGCGGAGGAACCGATGACTGAGGGCGAGCGCGCGCGATTCTGGCTCGAAGGGGGCTCCGAGCGGCTGCTGCCGCTGGTTCGGTGCACGGCGCTCGAGTGCCCGGGCGTGCGTCACGGGTTCGGTACGCGGTGGGAGGCAGGGCCGATGCCACCCTCGGGCTGGCGAGGCGTCCGGCAGGCCGCCCGCTCGTCGCAGCAGCTAGGGGCGCTTGCGCGCACGCTGGGCGTCTCCGCCGACGCGCTCTTCCACGTGCGCCAGGTGCATGGCGCGAACGTGGTCGCGGTGCCCGCGGGGGCCAAACCAGGCGACCTCGAGTCGATCGCCGCCGATGCGCTGATCACGGGTGAGCCGGGCACGGCGGTGGCGGTCAGCACCGCCGACTGCGTGCCGGTGCTGATGGCCGATGCGCGCCGCGGGGTCGTGGCGGCGGTGCACGCCGGTTGGCGCGGCCTCGCCCAAGGGGTCCTCGAGGCGACCGTCGACCGCCTGGTCGCCGAGTGGGGCGCTTCGCTCGAGGACCTGGTGGCGGTGGCGGGTCCGGCGATCGGCAGCGAGGCCTACGAGGTGGGCGCTGAGGTCGTGGCGGCGCTCGGTCATCTCGCGCTGGCGTGGTCGCGGCCGGCGCCGGATCGCCCTCCGCACCTCGACCTGCGAGCGGCGGCCGGGGAGCTGCTGCGGCGCCGCGGGGTGGGGCACTTCGCGGCCAGTCCTCACTGCACGATGCGCGATGCCGCGCTCTTTTACTCGTATCGTCGCGAGGGCGCCGAAACCGGCCGCCAACTCAATGCAATCGCCCTCTTGCCTCGATCGTAGGTGGCGCGGCGAGGTGGAGCTCACGCCCAGTGAGCGGGAGGCGAGCGCAGGGTGTCGAGCCTGATGGGGCTTCAGCGTTTGCGACGCGCGCTTGGCTATGCTGTCCACGCGGATAGCTGGTTGGCGCTCGGCGTCCTCGCCCTGCTGCTGGCCCTCGCCGATCGCCTGGCGGCGCTCTGGGCCGGTGCCACGGTCCCGCTCGCCGTCGCGGGTCGGCTGATCTTTCTCGGCTACTTCTACCTGGTGCTGCGCAAGGCGAGTGCGGGCTCGCTGCGCCTGCCGCGGCCGCGAGACTACCGCGACGCCTGGGCGACCCTGGCGTTCCCCCTGCTCCAGGGCGCGGTGCTTGCCCTCTGGTACTGGTTGCCGCTGCTCTGGTGCGCAGAGCGCACGATCGGGTTGGGCGACTTCGCTCATCGCCTGCAGCTCAGGGCCATGGAGCTCCTGCGCATGCCGCGCTGGCAGAGCCTCGTCTGGCTCTGGTTCGAGCTCTTCTGCGTGCCGGCGGTGCTCACTACCGCGGCCGGCACCCAACACTGCTTGCGACTGGTCTGGCCGCCGGTGATTTGGCGCCACGCGCGGCGGGGCGGCCGCGCCTTCCTCGCGCTCGTCGCCACGCTGCAGGGTGTGGTCGTCGGGATGTTGCTCTTGCACGCGGTGGGCGGGCTGCTGGAGGATGCCGTGCCGGTGCCCTTCGCGGCGCCGCTGATGACGCATCTCTTCGCCTGCTGGGCAGCGCTGATCCAGGCGCGGCTCCTGGGTGACTTTGTCGCGGAGCAGGCGCGCGCGGAACGCGCCCAAGCGAGGGGACCATGAGCGACGAGCGGCGCCGGAAGAGCTGGCGCGAGATCGACCAACAACGGGGGCAGAGCCCCCAACGACGCGAGGAGCGGCCTGCCGGCGGGGCGCCTCGCGGCGCGCGCAGCCAGCAGTCGTATCGCTCTGCGTTGGATCGTCTCTTCGAGAGCGGGAGAATCGGGCAGCTGGTCGACGCGCAGGCCGGTGCGGCCTCGCCGCCCGATCCGGAGCTCGTGCAGCGTCAGGCGCTCCTGCGCGCGCTGGTGATGGCGGAGGGACGCGACGCGGTCACGCAGGCCGCCGAGGCGTATTTAGCGCATGGCGCCTGGCCGGAGGATGTGGAGGCGCTGGCCCGCGTGATCGAGCATCGCGACCCGGCACGCCAGGCCGAGGCGATCGAGCGGATGCTAGCGCAGCTCGAGGGGCAGCGGCCGCGGCGTGCCCGGGCGGTGCTGGGTCAGCTACGGCTGATCCGCGATACCGCCGACGATGAGCGCCTGGTGTCGCTCGCGGAGCAGCTCTTGGCGCGCTTGGACTGAGCGCGGCGCGCGGCACAAGCGGTCGTCGATCGGCCCCCGCGCCCGGCGCTGCGGGGGGGCGCTTGACACCTGCAGTGACCCAAAGCTATACGCCTGCTGGAGATTGTTGCGGCCCCGTAGCTCAACTGGCAGAGCAGCGGACTCTTAATCCGTTTGTTGAAGGTTCGATTCCTTCCGGGTCACCCCAGCCCGCCTGGCGGCACTGTCCGCAGA
>JADJTL010000009.1 GCA_016711215.1 Pseudomonadota bacterium
CGATTGCGTGACGCCGATCTCCTGCCAGCCGGCTTCGGTCGTCCAGACCCCGCGCGACGTCGCCATCTGCCTCTCGCTCGGCTGCAGCAGCGATCGCGACTGCCTGGTGACGACCGCCGAGGCTTGCCAGGTCGGTGCTAGCACCTGCGGCGCGGGGGCCGAGTGCCTGCCGGAGCGGGCGGGCAGCGCCACGGGGATCTGCGCGCGCTCGGGTCTCTGCGATGCCGTGTCGGGCCTCTGTGCGCCGCGGCAAGCGGCTGGATCCTTCGCTGCCGGCGCGCGGGTCGGTGACCCCTGTGACGCCGACGTCGCCTGTGGCGCCGCCATGTTCTGCGCGCTCGAGGTCGACGTCGCCGCGGAGCTTAAGGCCGGCGGGGAGGGTTGCGCGCGCGGGAGCGAGTGCTGCAGCGGTAAATGCCTTCCCACCGGGCGCTGCGGCGCCGGGCACTGCGGCACCTTCGGGCGTAACGGCTACTGCACGATCGAGGGCTGCGCCTTCGCCTCGTTGAGCGACTACGCCTGTCCGCCAGGTTCCGCCTGCAACGGCCTCTATCCCGCAGGCTGGTGCCAGCGGACCTGTGACCCGCGCGAGCCCGACGACTGTCGGCCCAAGGGGCCGACCGCTATGGCGACTATGAGTGCCGCGCCTGGAATCGCGTCGCCTTGACCACGGGCCGTCCCGTGACCTCGGCGCCGGTTTGCGACTTCGGCTGGCGCTTGAGCTGTGCGGCGGTCGCCGAGCTCGGGTTCAGCTGTGAGCAGCTCGGGCTGCCCGGCAATCCGACCGCGATGGTCTGTCGCGCCGCGGATGGGGAAGCGACCGCCGACGCCGCTGCCGCGACGGGCGACTGCTTCGATCGGACGGCGTCGGGGCCCCTGCCGTGACGCGCACGGAAGCAGGTTCGACGACGCAGGCGTCGCCCACCCTGGCGGGGCCGGGGGCGCATCCCCGTCGGCTCTTGGGCTTGGTCCTCGCCTGCAGGCTGCTGGCTGGCTGCGCTTCGGCCGCGGGGACGCCACCGGTCGACGCGGGGACGCGCCTCGACGCGGTGCGCCTCCCTGACCTGGCGCTCGGCGACAGTGCGCTCTCGGGCGTGGTGGGCAGCGCCTGCGGGGGTGACGCGGGAGCTTGTCCGCGCCAGGCGATCTGCCTGCGCATCGCCGATTCGGCGACCAGCGTCTGCGGGTTGCCGGGTTGCACGCGAGACGACGTGACGACGGCGCGCCGCGAGGACAACTGCCCGACGCAGACGGCCTGCACCGCGGTCACCGCCTCCCAGACGACCCTCGCCACGACCGCATGCCTGCCGGCCTGTAGCCCCGTTGGCGGCGCCCCCTGCGCGTTGCGCGCGCTGAGCTGCGATCCACTCTCGGTGCTGCGCACGGGCACCGCGGCGGTCTGTGACACCGCGCGCTGCAGCGTCGACGCCGACTGCGGCGACCACAGCGCCCAAACCCCCGATGTGCGCTGCGACGCCGACGCGGGCGTTTGTAGAAACCTTGGCCGCGTCACCACGGCAGTCGGGGCGGCCTGCAGCGGGCCGAGCGACTGCGGCGCCGGGCAGCATTGCTTGACCGAATGGCCGCGTGCTGCTGCCGCGATGGCGCCTGTGCCGGGTGGCTATTGCACGGTCGTCGGCTGCCGGTGGGGAGGCGCTTGGCGCTGTCCGAGCGGCAGCGCCTGCTTCAGTCTGGGTGGCGGCAGCGGCGGTCTGAGCGCCTGTTTGGCTGGCGGTTGCGATCCCCGCGCCGACGCGGCGCGCGACGGCTGCCGGGACGATACGCCGGCGCAGCCCTACCTCTGCTTTGCTGTCGGGCCGACGAGCGCGTGTTGGCTCGACCCTGCTGCCCCGCAGGCGCTCTAACGCTCTAGCGTTCTGACGCTCGCTCTAGCACGCTGACCGCCCGCCTCGTGGCCGGGGTCGGGTGCGCTTCAGAAGCGTTGAGCTTCGTCGTCCGCTGCCTCCGCGGCGCCGGGTGAGGTCTGCGGCGGCGGATCGATCACCGGTTCCACGGGCGGGGGCGGTGCTGTGCCCGCTGGATCGGGACCCAGCGGGCCGACGGTCAGCGGCGGCGCTGAGCGCGGCCCACCGGCGTCTGGCGCGGAGGGCAGTGCGGTTGGCAGCGCGGTGGGCAGCGCGGGTCGCGGCAGGGGCGGTGGCACGGCGGGCGGCGTAGTGGGCAGCACGGCGGCCAGGGCAGCGCTTCGGGCCGAGCCCCGGGCGGCGCGCGCTAGCGCCGCGGGCGGCGCCGTCCGGGGGTGCCGGCGCCTCGCGCCTGGCGCGGGCGGGTGCCCGGTCTGGGGGCTGCTCGCCGCCGGCTGCGGCGCGGGCGCTGGCGTGCCGAGACGGTGAGCGTCCTCGGCGCCGACTCGCCGCTCATCGGGCCCGCCGACTCCGTCTGGCGCGCCAGGCGCGGGCGGCAGCGCCGCAGCGGCGGTTGTTTCGAGGGGCGGCGCCGCGCGAGCCGTGCGCGAGGTCGCCGGCGCGAGCGCTGTCCGGCCGATCACGCGGATCGCGAGCGCGCCGACGGTGACGCCGAGCGCGGCGGCCAGCACCAGGCTTGCGCCCCAGGTCGACCGTCGCAGCGTGATCCGCCGGGGGTCGGTCGGCGAGGGGGCCAGCGCGGGGATCGCGCGCGGCGCGGCCGGCGCTGCCGCGGTGGCTCCCCCCGTCTCGAGCGCGAGCAGCGCATCATGCAGGGCGGCGGCGGTCGGCCAGCGTTGCGCCCGCTCCTTGCACAGGGCACGCAAAACCAACGCCTCGAGCTCGGCGGAGAGGTGCGGCGCCAGATCACGCGGACGCGGAGGGGGTTGCTGGAGATGCTGCAACAAGACCTCCATGCCGTTCGGGTTCGGGAAGGGCAGGCTGCCGGTCAGCATCAAGAAGAGAATGACGCCCAGGGCGTAGAGATCGGCGCGGGCGTCGACGTCGGCGCCCGCGGCCTGCTCGGGCGCCAGATAGTGCGGCGTGCCGAAGATCGCTCCGGTCTGCGTCAGCTGGCTCTCGTCGCCGTCACAGACGATCTTGGCGATGCCGAAGTCGACCACCTTGACGCAGTCGCCGCCGCTGCCCCGTCGCTGCAAGAGGATGTTTGCGGGCTTGAGATCGCGGTGCACGATCTCGTGCCCATGCGCCTCGACCAGGGCCGAGGCGATCTGCCGCGCGATGGCCAGCGCGCGCGCGACGGGTAGCGCGCCCTGCTGCTGACAGAGCCGCGCCAAGCTCTCGCCGGCGACGTACTCCATCACGATGAAGGGCAGCCGCTGCGTCGTTTCACCGATGGCGTGCACGACGACGATGTTCGGATGCGAGAGCCGGGCCGCGGCCCGGGCCTCGCGGTAGAAGCGGCGCACGAGCCCGGGCGTCGCTAGCAGCTCGCGCCGCAGCAGCTTGACCGCGACCTCGCGCTCCATCTGGCTTTGCCAGGCGCGGAAGACAGTGCCCATCGCTCCCGAGCCGCAGGCTTCGCGCAACTCGAGCTGTCCAACCAGCACGGAGCCAACGCCCAGCGCGTCAGCGCCCGGCGGCGCGGGCTGGCCGCCCAGCCGGGCACCATCGCGGAGGCAGAAGCTCACCTCATCGGCGTACTCGCTGCCGCAGTGCGTACAGAGCTGCACGTGATCACCTCGTGCTCAGCGCCTGCGGGGCAGGTCGAACGCGCCGCCCTGCGGGCCGGGATCCAAGAGGCCGAGGCTAAGCATTTCGCGGCCTGGCGGCGCGGCGAACGCCACGATTGGCCCCGTCGCGCCGGCCGTGGTCCACAGCGGTCGCACCCGCACCCCGCTGCTGCCCCGACGCAGATAGAGCCAACGCTCTGCGCCCGGCACCGCCGCACCGTCGCGGGTGATCGCCACCTCCACCGCGAAGAGCGTCGTGGCGGTCCCAGGACCGCGGGGCGCGCTCGTCTTAGCATCCGCGAGCACGCGCCGCACGGCTACGCGCCAGGCGCCGGTGGCGGCCGAAAAGCGCTGCGCGCCCGCTGTCGGCGACGGTGCTGCCGACGGGAGGTCTCCCCGCTGCGCAGGGCGCTGACTGCCGATCCAGAGGCCAGCGCCCACGCCGAGCAGCGCCGCGCTCAGCGCCAGGGCCGTCTTGCGCCACCCACCGCCCCGCGGTACCGCCCGGCGGAACGAGGCCAGGCTCGTGCTGAAATGCCCCGACGGCGCGCTCGGCGCGTCGAGCAGCAGTGTCGGCGCCTGGGGATCGGGTCGCGAGAGCGCCCAGGGGGCCTCCGACGGCGCTACGGGCGGCGCCTGAGGTCCGGCGTCCTGGGCCGCCTTCGTCGCCGCGGGGGCGGTGGTGCGGATCGAGTGCGCGGGCGACGAGCGCAGCGTCGCGCCAGGGTCGTCGAGCGACACCGCTGAGCTTGTCGCGGGCGGGGCGAGGGTTTGGACGAGCCGTCCGAGCGCTTCGGCGCCGTAGCCAGGGGCCTCCGCGCGGAGCACCTCTTCGAGGGCTGCCGCCAGCACCAGGCCATCGGCCTGGCGCTGCTCCGGATGGCGCTCGAGCGCCTGGCTCAGAATCGCCAGCAGGGCCGGTGGACAGTCCGGCAGCGCCTCGCGTGGTTGAGGGATCGGCGCGCCCGCCACCTGCCGCAGAATCTGCTCCGCGCTGGAGCCCGCGAAGAGCGGGCGCCCTGCGAGCATTTCGAAGAGGACGACCGCTGCCGAGAAGACGTCGCTGCGCGCATCGACCACCGCCCCGCGGGCCTGTTCTGGGGACATGTAGCGGCAGCGCCCGATGACCACCCCCGAGCGCGTTCGCACGGCCTTCTCGGCTGCTTGCGCGATCCCGAAGTCGGTGACCTTGACGCTGCCGTCGCGCGCCACCAGTACGTTCTGTGGACTGACGTCGCGGTGGACGACGGGTGCCGGTCGACCCTCGACGCTGCGCCGATGCGCCGCCCCCAGTCCCTGCGCCATCGCCACCGCGATCAGCAGCGCGGCGGGGCGTGGCAGCGGCGTCTCGCGCTGGGCGGCGGCTGCCAGCAGCGCGGCCAGGTCCGCGCCGTCGACAAACTCCATCACCAAATAGTGCTCGCTGCCGAGCTCGCCGTAGTCGAGCACGCGAACGATGTTCGGATGGTCGAGGGTCCGGGCGATGCGTGCCTCGCTGATGAAGCGCGCGACAAACTCGCTGTCGGAGGCGAGCTCGGGCAGGATGCGCTTGAGGGCCACCGGGGGGCTGCCCGGCGCCGCGTCGCGACGCAGGGCGCGATAGACCTGCCCCATGCCGCCACCGGCCAGCCGATCGAGCAGAGCGAAGTCGCCGAAGACGCGCGGCACCGGAGCGGCGTCGAGGTCATCGGGCGCGTCACAGCGGCCGACTGCCGTCGGGCTGGCGCTGCCCTCGCTGCCCAATCCAAGCGTGCTCATCGTCCAATCGTGCTCATCGAAGGGGCTGCGTCATCGGGCGCGTCCTTTGCTGACGGTGCTTCAGCGCGCCGCAGCGGGACCGTGCGCCTTGCGTGTCGGTGCCGCCCGCGCGGCTTTGAGCAACTGCCGCTCGAGCTTCACGCGGGCGGTAGCCTCCAGCTCGGCGATCCGCGGCGCCAGCTCGCGCTGCAGCCGCTTGACCCCGTCCTCGGATCCGGCGCAGCCGGGCGCCAGGGCGGCGACCCACCTGGCGAGGTCGATCGCGGGCGCGCCCTGCAGTACGCGGATGGTCGGGCCCAAGAGCTTGCCGCGATAGTTCGGCCCCTGAGCACAGAGGGCGGCCAGCACCTTGAGCGCGGCAAGGCCGAGCGTGCCCCGCGCCTGCGCCCGCTCGAGCAGGTAGTCGCGCTCGGCAAAGACCTGCGCCGCAGCGGCTGGCACGAGCGCAGCAACGCCCTCGAAGCCGAGCTTGGCCAGCGTTGGCGCCGGCTGCCGACTGGTCTCGATCAGGTCCTTGCAGAACTCTGCCGCCAGCTCGGGGCGGCGCTGGGCCACCGCCAGGAAGAGCCGCGCCGCCGCCAGGCGGGCGTGGGGCAGCCCGCTGCGCAGGCACTCCGAGACAGTGTGGAGCAATGCAGGCGTGCGCCAGCAGCGCTCGATCAGCTCGGCCGTGGGAGCGCCACCGCCCAGCGCAGCGAGCTCGTCGAGCATCGTCCCGTTCACGCCCTACCCCCGCTTTCAGCGCGACCCACCGCAGACTAGCCCAGCTCCCGCGCCGGGCCAAGCGGCCGCCTCGACGGCCGCCCTCGATGGCCGCTCTCGATGGGGCTGTGCCGCGCTCAGCGGCGCCGCAGCCAGCGGTAGGCGGCTTCGAGCGCGTAGGCCGTCGCCGCCAGGCCGAAGAGGCCGAGCACCGTGAAGAGGTTGACGTCGAGGCCGATCAGGCGCCAGAAGGGCGCCGCGCTATGCAGCGCCAGGACGATCGCCGCGGCCGCGGCGATCGTCGCCAGCCAGCCGCGGACCCCACGCGCTACCGTGGTCTCGACCTGTTGCGCCAGACCGTGGGTGCCCCAGAGCAGCGCCAAGAGCGCCCAGGCGACGCTGCCGCTGGCGACCGTTACGCGCTGCCAGTCGATCGCGGGCGGGCTCGTCGCCGTGCCCCGTGCCGCCATCAGCGCGGTGGCTCGCCCGAGGGCAGCGCCACCGGCCAGCAGCAGCGCGGCCCAGCAGCTCCAGGCGGCGGGGGCCCACGACCGCAGCGCCAGGCCGAGCGCGAGGGCCGTCGCGACCCCCAGGCTGGCCCCGAGGGCCCAGAGCGCGACGACCCAGCCGGGACCCTCGAGAAAGCGCGCGAGCGTCAGCGCGAGCAGGCCAGCCAGCAGGCTGACGACCCAGGCGCCCCACAGCGGCCGACTGGCGCTGGGCGGCGGCGGCGCGGTCCTCACCCTTCCGCAGAGGCATCGAGCTTGCCTGCGCATTGCTCGATGTTGAGCGTCGGATCGACGCAGATGAGCGCGTGATCGTCCACGGCCTCCCAGCCGGCGCCCGCCAGCTCGCGACCGGCGACGATCAGCACCGACTTGAGATGGGGGTAGCTCAAGGACCGCCCATCGACATCGTGGCCGACGTTCGGAAACCCGCTCTTTCGCGCCAGCGCCAGCGGCAGCCCGCGACGCGTGGCCAACACGACCTTGCCATTGGTCGCGAGGCAACAGAGCTCCCTCACCGGCCCACCGTGATCACGCTGCAGGCGGTCGAGATAGGCGAGCGCCGAGTTCAGCGCAGCGCTCGCCTGCGGCGCTGGTAGCTGGTCATCGTCGAGGCGCCCCGCGTCGCTGAGGAAGGCCAGAAAGAGGTGAAAGAGCACCTCGCCCGCACTGACGCCGTGGATGTTGCGGCGCATGAAGTCGGGGATGGCCCGGAGCAGGGCAGGGAGGATCGCGTCGAGGTGGGGAATCGCGCCGACGTGGCAGAAGGTCCAGTTGTTAAAGCGGAAGGGCTGCGTGTTCTCCATCGCGCGCGGGTCGGTGCTGGGCCCGGCGACGTGGCCGAGCACCAGGTGGGTGCGCAGGTGCGCCATGCGGCTGCAGAGGTCGAGCGGCTCGGTGCGCAGGCCTTGGGGTTGTTTCCGCAGCAGCGGTTCACCGGCCTGGTAGTAGCTCCAACCCCATCCCTGCGGTGCGCCACCCTCGATCGTCAGCGAGTCGCGAAAGGCTGCCTGCGCGGTCGCCGAGAGCCCGGCGTCGTTGCAGAGGAAGGCGAAGCACATGTTCATCGCGGGACTCCTGAGGCCGTCGACGCCAGCCTCGCGCGCGCCGGTGTCCGGGCGGTTGGCTTGCCGAGGCTCGCGTCGATTATAGCGGGCCGGGCAGGGAGCGACCAAGGGAGGTCGCCGCCGGCGGGCGGACGGTGCTGCCCGGATCCCGACGCGCAGGCGCTCGCGAGCCTTGACAATTTGCGCTCCGTTCTGGTACCAAGCCGAAAATCCAGAGCTTTGTTGGATCGGCAAGATGACGCGAAGAGCGCATGAGACCCCGATGTTCGGTGCGGTCGGTACGGTCGGCGCCGTCGCGCCCCGGCCACGGCGTGCGTGGTGCGGGCGGCGCGCGTTGACGTCGCGTGCCTCTCGCGCCGCGGCGTTGCTCGGCGCGATCGTGCTCGGACCCCTTGCCCTCGCTGCCTGCGCCGCGCAGCCGGCGCGCAATAGCTCGCTGTCGCAGGCGCACTTCCGCCTGGGCGCCGACTACTTCGGCAAGCGCGCACCGCAGGCAGCCAAGTCGGAGCTGCTCCGAGCGGTGCACTACGACGACGAGAACCAGGAGGCGCACTACCTGCTCGGGGTGCTCTTTCTCGCCGAGGGCATCCACGCCCTCAACTACGGCGAGCAGGGTCGCTGTCTGACGGGCACGGCGGCGGGCGAGCAGCGCCAGGCCGCCGACGAGGCCTTCGGTTTGGCGGGCAAGTATCTGCGGCGCAGCGTCGAGCTGGCGCGCCGGGAGCAGCGGACGGACTCGGAGGCGCTCAACGCCCTGGCCAACGTCGAGCTGCACTTCAAGCGCTTTGGCGAGGCCATCCGGCTCTGCGGCGAGGCACTGGATAACGTGCTCTTCGCCGCTCAGCACCTGGCGCTCGCCAACCGTGCCTGGGCCGAGTTCGAGCGCGGCGATCTGCCGCGCGCCGCGCGCGACCTGCGCCAGGCGTTATTCCACCGCTCTGCGTTCTGCTTGGGGCATTTCAGGCTCGGGCGCGTCTATTTGGCGCAACGCCGCTGGGCCGACGCGATCGACGAGCTGAAGCAGGCGGCTGGCGACGAGACCTGTCCGATACAGGAGGCCGCCTTCTACCTCGGCCAAGCGTATGCGAAGCATGGCAGCCTCGAGCAGGCTCGGGAGCAGTTCGCGCAATGCGTGGCGCGCGACCCGAGGGGCTGCGTTTCCTTCGAGTGCAGGCGCCACGCGCGCGCGCTCTGATCTGAGTGGCGGGTCGACGGTTTAGCGGATCACGCGGCAGGCTGCGCCGAACTCGGTGCGGTGGAGCGCAACCCTGGCGCGGCGCGGTACGAGGTGTTCGGACGACATGCACGCAGAATTCGGCATTCAGGCTAGAACAGAGCTGGGCGGGTACTTGCGCGCCGAGCGTGAGCTGCGACGCATACCGCTGGCAGAGGTTGCCGGCGCGACGAAGATCCCGCGGCCTACGCTGCAGGCGCTCGAGGACGGTCGTTGGGAGGGGCTGCCGCCGACGATGTTCGTGCGCGGTTTTGTCCGGGCCTACGCGCGGCATCTCGGCATCGAGCAGGAGGCGGGGCAGCGCTTCAGCGACACGCTGGCACTCGTGGCGCGGCAGGAGCAGCAACGGGTCGAGCCGCCTGTCGAGCTGCCGGCCGCGACGCGCGAGATCCCGCCTCGCTTCGGCTTGGCGCTCTTTGTGATCATCCTCCTGATCATCGCCACGATCACCTTCTCCGTCCTCTGGGGCAGCGGGCCCGACGCCTCCTTGCGCGCGACGCGCGAGGCCCCGGCCGAGCGGCAGGGGCAGCAGCAGCGACAGCGCGCCAGTTGAAGCGCGCACGGCAGCGGCGCTGGCCGCGCAGCGCCGCCGATCGCGTCGCGTGATGCCCCCCTCGACGGTCGTGTCCACCGCGGCGCTAGTGTCGCGCTCTGTCGACTACGGCGAAGCCGACCGCGTCCTCACCTTGCTGACGCGTGAGGCAGGGAAGGTCGCCGTGCTCGCGCGCGGCGCGCGACGCAGTCGGCGCCGCTTCGGCGCCGCCCTCGATCTCTTCGTCGTCGGGCAGGCTGAGCTGCGCCTGCGCCCCGGTGGCCGACTGGCGGCGCTCGAGCGCTTCGATCCCCACGAGAACTACGGCACGGCGATCGCGCGTGACGTGATCAAGGTCGCGCATGGCAGCTACATGCTCGAGCTGGCGCGCGAGCTGTGGCCCGCCGGCCAGCGGGAGCCGGAGGTTTTCGCCTTGCTGGTCGATGGGTTCGCCGCGCTGGCCGCGGTGGCGCCGACGGCCGGCCTGCTGCGCGCCTTCGAGCTGCAGCTGCTGCGCGCCCTTGGGCTGGTGCCCTTGCTCGATCGCTGCGTCGCTTGCGGCGTGACCGTCGGATCGGCGACCTGCGGCTTCTCCGTGGCGGATGGCGGCGTCATTTGCGCGACCTGCGGCCCCACGGGGGGGCTCCTCTCGACGGTCGGGCGGGAGGCCCTGCTGCACCTCCGCGACCGGCCGCTGAGCGAGGCGGCCGAGGAGGCGGCGCCCGCGCCGCTGCAGCGGGAGCTGCGCGACCTGATGCAGCGCGTCGTGCAGCACCACCTCGGGCGCCGCCCGCGCGCGTTGGAGTTCCTGATCGCGCTGCAGGCCGGCAGCGCGCACGCGGCGTTCCAGGCCGTTGCGGTGCCGCCGCCGCGACCCGCCGACGGGCCGAGCTAGCGCGGCCAGCGGGCCCCGCCGGCGCGGCGCGCAGGTAACGTTGACAGCGCCGATCGGGGAGTGATAAAGGTCCGCCACGCCGGCGTTCGTTTGCCGGCCAGAGCGTGTGCTGAGTACCCCGCGTTCGTTTCCGACCGCGGGTGAGGTGTTCTGAAGCTCGGGACCGCGAGCCGCGGCGCCCGAGGAGTGATGGAGGACGGGATGAGCGACGCGAAATACGTCTACGCCTTCGGCGCGGGCAAGGCCGACGGCAAGGCGGAGATGAAGAACCTGCTGGGTGGCAAGGGCGCCAACCTGGCCGAGATGACCAACCTCGGCATTCCGGTGCCCCCGGGCTTCACGATCACGACCGAGGTCTGCACCTACTACTACCAGCATGATCAGAGCTACCCGCCGGCGCTGAAGGCCGCCGTCGAGGCCGCCCTGCGCGGCGTCGAAGGGATCATGGGTCGCAAGTTCGGTGACACCCAGAATCCGCTGCTCTTCTCCGTGCGCTCCGGTGCGCGCAGCTCGATGCCGGGCATGATGGACACCGTGCTCAACCTGGGCCTCAACGACCAGACGGTCGCGGGGCTGATCAAGCAGACGCAGAACGAGCGCTTTGCCTACGACAGCTATCGCCGCTTCGTCAGCATGTACGGCGACGTGGTGCTCGGGCTGAAGCCCGAGGGCAAGCACGAGCAGGACCCCTTCGAGGTCATCCTCCACGCCAAGAAGCAGGAGCGCAACGTCAAGTCGGATACCGACCTGACGGCGGCAGACCTCAAGGACCTCGTCGCGCGCTTCAAGGCGGCGATCCTCAAGCGCACGGGGCATGCCTTCCCCGACAGCCCCGAGGAACAGCTCTGGGGTGCAGTCGGTGCCGTCTTCCGCTCCTGGCACAACGACCGCGCCAACGAGTACCGCCGCATGTATCGCATTCCTGAGGAGTGGGGCACGGCGGTCAACGTCCAGGCGATGGTCTTCGGCAACTCGGGCGACAACTCGGGCACGGGCGTGGCCTTCACCCGTGATCCGGCCACCGGCGAGAATCGCTTCTACGGTGAGTTCCTGATCAATGCACAGGGTGAGGATGTCGTCGCCGGCACGCGCACGCCGGAGCCGATCGTCAAGCTCCAGGAGCTGATGCCGAAGCCTTATGCCGAGCTGGTGGCGATTTATCAGCGCCTCGAGCGGCATTACCGCGACATGCAGGATATGGAGTTCACGATCGAGGACGGTCGCCTGTGGATGCTCCAGACGCGGGTCGGTAAGCGCACCGGTGCTGCGGCCATTCGCATCGCCGTCGAGATGGTCGACGAGGGCATCATCGACAAGAGCGAGGCCGTGCGGCGCGTCGATCCGGACCAGCTCAACCAGTTGCTGCGCCCGGTCTTCGACGTCGCCGACAAGGCTGCCGTGCTCAACGACGGCCGATTGTTGGCGACGGGCCTCAATGCCGGTCCCGGCGCGGCCTCGGGACGCGTCGTCTTTTCCGCTGCCGACGCAGTGGACTGGGCGAAGCGTGGTGAGCGCATCATCCTGGTGCGCATCGAGACCAGCCCGGAGGACATTGCCGGGATGAAGGCCGCCGAGGGCATTCTCACCGCGCAGGGCGGAATGACCTCGCACGCTGCGCTCGTCGCGCGGCAGATGGGCACCGTCTGTATCGTCGGCTGCTCGGCGCTGCAGATCGACTACAACGCGGGCAAAATGCAGGTGGGTGGCAAGGTCGTCAAGGAGGGCGATTGGCTCTCGATCGACGGCACGACCGGCGAGGTGATGCAGGGTCAGCTCAAGACGATCCCCTCGGAGGTGCTGCAGGTGCTGCTGCTGAAGAGCGCCACCCCCGAGAGCTCGCCCAACTACCAGCGCTACAGCAAGCTGATGTCCTGGGCCGACGAGCTGCGCACGATTCGCGTGCGCACCAACGCCGATATGCCCGATCAGGCCGCCGAGGCCCTGGCCTTCGGGGCCGAGGGCATCGGGCTCTGTCGTACCGAGCACATGTTCTTCGGTGGCGAGCGGATCAAGGCCTTCCGCAAGATGATCCTCTCGGAGACCCTCGAGGGTCGGCGTGAGGCCCTGGCGCGGCTGCTCCCGATCCAGCGCGCGGACTTCGAAGGCATCTTCCGCGCGATGCAGGACCGCCCGGTGACGGTGCGCCTGCTCGATCCGCCGCTGCACGAGTTCCTCCCGCAGAAGGAGGCGGATATCCTCGAGCTCGCCCGCGAGATGGAGGTGCCGCCGGAGAAGATCAGGGCGCGGGTGGCCTCGTTGCACGAGTTCAATCCGATGCTCGGTCACCGGGGGTGTCGCCTCGGCGTCAGCTATCCCGAGGTCTACACGATGCAGGTGCAGGCCATCGTCGAGGCCGCCTGCGCGGTGAAGAAGGCCGGGATCGACGTGCACCCCGAGATCATGATCCCGCTGGTGGGTCATGCGCAGGAGATGCAGCGGATGCGCGAACTCGCCCTGCGCGCCGCCGAGGGCGTGGTCAAGGAGATGCAGGTCAAGGTCGACTACATGATCGGGACCATGATCGAGCTGCCCAGGGCCTGCCTGGTGGCGGATAAGATCGCCGAGCACGCCGAGTTCTTCTCGTTCGGGACCAACGACCTGACGCAGACGACCTACGGCCTCTCGCGCGACGATGGCGGGCGCTTCCTCCCCGACTACCTCGATCGTGGCATCTATAAGATCGACCCCTTCGTCTCGATCGATCAGGAGGGCATGGGCCAGCTGATGCGGATGGGGCTGGAGAAGGGCCGCGCGCAGCGCAAGGGGCTGAAGGTCGGCATCTGCGGCGAACATGGCGGCGAGCCGGCGTCGGTGCGCTTCTGTCACCGGATCGGAATGGACTACGTCAGCTGTTCTCCCTACCGCGTGCCGATCGCACGCCTAGCCGCGGCGCAGGCGGCGCTGGGCGTCGAGTGATTCGGGCGCGCGCCGTGCTGGCCCGCCTCGGGGTCGGCGCGGCTGGCGCCAGGCTACTCTGCGGAGCCCTGGTCGTCGCCTTCGCCGGCGCTTGCGCCAGCGAGGAGCGCGGCACGCCTCCGCCGCGCGATACGATCTACTTTCCAAGTGGGTTGCTCCTCGATTGGGCCCGCGACGCGACCACCGGCGAGGCCGACCGGCGCCGTCCGCGCCTCTTGGTGACCAACGCCAACGCTGACCTGCGCTACAGCTCCGGAACGCTGACCGCGCTCGACCTTCGCGCCCTGCCGGACGATGTCAGCGCGACGGCTGCCGCGGTGGCCGAGCAGGCGCTGCGCTGTGCCCCTGACGCGATCGAGCTCGATCGCTGGCAGTGTCCGGCCGAGCAGTTTGTCGTGCCCTCCGCGACGCTTCGACTTGGAGACTTCCCTGGCGAGCTGCGCCTCCACGAGCTCGCCGGCAGCCGGCGCGTCCTGATCCCAGTCCGCGGGCAGAGCCAATTGATTTGGGCCGAGATCGTCGACCTGCCCGACGGCGGCGTCGATCTGCGCTGTCATGACGGCGTCAGCGCGGGCTGCGGCGGGATCGGACGCGACGTCGACTGCCCCATTTGGGAGTGCGACGCGGCGCATCGGGTCGCCACCTCGGAACGCACGGATGCGGCGATACCGCCGGAGCCCTTTGGCATCGAGGTCAACCCCGCCGTGGCGGTCCACCTGGCGGCGGATGGGAGCCGGCGCACCTGTCATGACGGGATCCGCCCCGCACCATCGTGCGCCTGTCCGCCGGAAGCGGCCTGCGCCGCCGGCCAGACCAGCAGTTGCTGCGAAGCACCGCCGGCGGATCTCGCCCACGTCTACCTCACGCACCTCGAAGGGGGCGAGGTATCGGTGCTGGCGTCCTCGGCCGCGGGGGTCGTGCTGCAGGACGAGCGTAGTGGCTTCTTCGGCGGAACGACGCCGGTGGGGGGCGGCTATGGCATCGCGATCAGTCGACCGGGTGATCTCGAGGCCCGCGTCTGGGTCAGCAGCCGCTTCGACAGCACGTTATCGTCCTTCGTGGTGCGGGACACGCGCCGCTTGATCATGACCGAGCGGCTGGCGCCAGCGGTGCTCGATCCAGGAAACGACCTCAGGGGCTTGGCCTTCGGCCCGGGGGCTGAGGTGCTCTATGTCGTTAGCCAGCAACCCTCGGCGCTGATCGCGCTGCAGATGGAGGCGACGCCAGGGGCGCCAAGCACCAGTACCGGCATCGGCCAGACGCTGTGGATCGCCGATCTTTGCGTGGGACCCTCCGCCCTCACGCTCGGCCCGAATCCCGTCGATTTGGACGACGCCGCGGCCCAGCTGGCCTACGTCACCTGCTTTGCCGAGGACACCATCGCCGTCGTCGACCTGACGCATGGGACGCTGGTCGGTCAGATCGCCACCGGGCGTGGGCCAACGACCCTCGCCCTCGACGTCGGCAGCATGCAGGCCTGTGTCGCGGCCGCTGACTGCCCTGACGTTGGAGCGCGTTGTGCTGGAGGCCGCTGCCTCCGCGAGCACGCGCGGGCCTTTGTCAGCAACTTCCTGGAAAACACCGTGGGGTTGATCGATCTCGATCCGCTGCATTCGACGTTCCAGCGGATGGTCTTGCGCCTCGGCACGCGCCGCGACCTGGTAGGCGATCTATGACGAGGACCTCGTCGAGTCGGCGGCGAGGGCCGCGGGCGCTGCTGCTGCCCGCCGGTCTCGGGCTGCTGCTGGGCGCCTGCGGCAGCGACCCCGTGCGCACCACGACGCTCAATCTCGGTCGTCCAAGTGCGCTGGCGCTGGCCTGCATGGGACGGGCGAGCGCGGGCGGGGGCCCGGTGGCGCAGCCCCTCGGGCAGTGCGCTGCGGCGACGAGCGCGAGCAGCGCAGCGCAGTCGTCGCTCTTCGGGCTGGTGGCCAATGGCAGTCGCGGGGACGTGGCCCTCTTCGTCACCACGACCGTCCAGGAGTCCCTGCTCGATCTCGACGCGAACGCAGGGTTCGGCATGGTGCCCGTCGGGGCGCAGCCGACGGATTTGCAGGCGAGCCAGGATGGCTGTCGCGCCGTCACCGCCAACGAGGGGTCGTGTGACCTGGCCGTCCTCGACGTGCCCGGGCTCGTCCGTGCCGCCTGCGCTTCTACCGTCAGACAGCCCGCTGAGTTGACGCGCGTCTGCCCGACGACGGCCGCCGCGAGCACCACGGTCGTGCGGCGCGTGATCCCGCGGACGGCCGCCGGTGCGCTGCTGGCGCGGCCCCATGAGCTTCGTCTGGTCCCCGAGGCCGGCGAGCGGCGCGATCCCGCGGCGGGCGAGGGGCAGCACTGCGCCTCCGACGCGCCCCTGCGTGCCTATGTAACCTTTCCGGCCTGTGGCCTCGTGGCCGAGATCGACCTCGTCACGGGGCTCTTGCTCCAGGGGCTGGTCTTGACGCCGGGCGGCTTCGAGTTGACGACGGAGCCGCGCTGCCCGCGGGAGTGCTCCCCGCACGGCGCGGGGCTCGGCCGCGTCGACGCTGGAGCGGCAGCCTCGGGCGACGGCCGGGTTGGGCCGAGGGCAGACGCTGGGGTCGCGGTGGGCGACCAAGGTGTAACCGACAGCCGGGTCGTGGGCGGCGGGCAGATCGGCGGCGACGGTGGCCTCGAGGACAGTGGGGCGCGCGACGGTGGCATGGCCGATGCGGCGCCCGGGACCGACAGTGGCCTCGCAGTCGCCGCTGCCGTGCTGCCCACGAGCCTCGCGCTGACGGAGGACGGTCGACGGCTCTTCGTGTCGTCGGCTGGCGCAGCCTTCCTCAGTGTGGTCGACGTCGGTGCTGACGGTCGCTTTAGCACGCCACGCCGGATCGTCCTCGAGGGGCCGGGGGCGCAGACCACGCGCCTACGGCTGAGCCCGCCGACGCGACGCTTCGGTCGCTTCGTCTACGCGATCGCGCGCGATCACACGGTGCGCGCGATTTCGGTCGAGCGTGAGCGCGAATGCGAGATGAACCTCGACCTGGTGCGCCTCGACGAGGCGCTGCCGATCGCGCAGGCGGGTTGCTTCGTCAGCGCCGAGGGACCGCCTCGGCGGCCGCTCGCCAGCGGGCCGGGGCTCGCGATCGGCCGGCTGGTGCCGCGCGACGTGGCCTTCGTCCAGGCCCTGCGCGCATCCGACACGACGGCGTCGACCACGAGCAACGCGACGGGGCCGCTCGTGACGCCGCTGGTCGGCACCTTCGCGCTGGTGGCCTACTCCGACGGCAGCGTCGTGGTCGTCGACCTCGAGGACGACAATTACGTCGACGCCGCCGCCGGAACGGTCTCGCGGCTGCACTTGCCTCACCGCCTGCGCAACCAAGAGCAGGGCCTGGCCGACGTCGGTCCGTCGGCCCAGGTGGCGACGATCAGCGGCGTCGGCAGCGGCGGGGTGCCGGTGGTGGTCAACACCCTGGGCGCCAGGGAGCTGGCGAATCAGGGGATCACGCTGCGGGCGCCCGGCGACGCGGTCGCGGCCGAGTGGCGGATGATCTACGAGCCGGCGTTGCTGGCGCGCGTCTCCGGCCAGCTGCTCCTGCGCGACGCCGAGTTTCTCCTCGACGATCGCGGCATCGACCTCTGCGCCCTCGGTGTGCACGGGCGTGAGGAGGAGGACGGTCGTCTGCGGCAGCACGGCGATATTCTGGCGCTGCTCGGCTGCCGCGACGACAACGACTGTCCCAGCGCGCAGCTTTGCCGCAAGCCGGTGGCGCAGCAGACAGATACCGGCCTTTGCCTCGACCGGGACCGCCAGGACGAGCAGTTTCGGCAGTGCAGCCCGTGGTTGCGCGGCGTGCGTGAGTTTCTTGTCCGCGAGGCACGCGCTGGCGAGGTGGTGCTCGATGCCTTGCCGGTCGAGCGCCAACCCGTGGTCAAGCAAGCGCTGCAGCCGGCCGGAGGGTGTCGCGACGACGGCGACTGCGCGCCGGATTTCTCCTGCGCCATCGAGGATCGCGCGCTGCCCGAGCGCCCGGAGCTGAGCCTGAGCCGCGGCGAGTGTTTTCGTGCCGGCTGCGCGCCCGAGGCCTCGCCGCCGGTGAGCTGTGCGGAGGGCGAGCTCTGCGCCCTCCCGCTGCACGGTGGGCCGCGGGTCTGCACCGGAGCGCCACCCCCGATCGATCCCCTGCCTGGCGAGGCGGCGCGCAGCTGCGCGGTCGACGCAGACTGCCGGCCGGCGGCGGCCGAGACGGGTCGCGCGTGTCAGCGCGCCAGTGATTGCCCAGACACGGCCAGCGAGTGCCGGCGGGTCAGCTCCGAGGCGCGGGATAAGACCTGTGTCGACCGCGGCTGGCGCTGCTCGCAGCTGCCTGGGCTGGCTGGGCGCTGCCTGCGTCCGAGCCCCTGCTTTTCGGGTCTGCAGCGCTACGAGGTGCGCGCCGGTCGGAGCTTCGTCCTGGGGAGCTTCTCGCGCTGGAGCGCCGACCCGCAGACGCGCGCCTGCCGCGCCGATCCCGCTGCCGATCCCTTGCTCGAGAATCGCCTCCCTCTCGCCGGCGCGAACTATCCGCTGCTGACCCTGCCGGTCTGCGCGCACACGCCGCTTCCCTTCGAGACGCCGCAACCCAACCCCTGTCTCGAGCGCCTCGCCGACCAGGGCTACACGGGCTTCAGCGCGAAGCAATCCGAGCAGGCGAGCGCCAGCGTGACCGAGTCCTCGCCGGCGACGGTATTGCACTTCAGCAACCCGCAGCTCGGTCTCAGCCTCGGTCTCAGCCATCTGGCCGATCGTGCGCTCAACGGCGCGGCCGGCGGCACCACGGGCCTGCGCGAACAACCACCGCTGCCGCAGCGGGGCCTGACGGTGGCGCTCACCCTGCGCAACGCCTACTCGCCCTTCGTCGCCCCGAATACCACGACGCAGCTCGCGCTGCCGGCGGCGCTCGTGACGGGCCCCGACGGCTACGTCTACATCGTGGACAGCGGCTTGCCGGCCGATCTTGCGACCTTTGGCGGCCAGGGTCAGGTGCGCCGAATGAGCCAGGCGGAAGCCGCGCTGCAGACCGACTTCCGCGTCCGCTGAAGCCCGCGACCCCGACCGCTTTTTTGCGCGGGTTTTCCCTGGCGGCTAGATTCGCCGGCGAGAGGTGAGCCTGATGCGCGACCAAGAGAAGTGGCGCGATCGCGTGGAGCTGTCGCTCGACAGCAGGCAGGTCTTTCTGCTCTTCGCCGGCGCTGCGGTCGTCCTCATCCTGGTCTTCGTCTTCGGCATCGCCGTGGGCAAACGGCTCGAGGGCGACGCCGTGCCGCAGGCCGAGACGGATCCGCTCGCGATCCTCGATCAGCTGAGCGCGGGCGAGCAGGACCATGGGGCGGCGCTGAGCTTTCCCGAGGCACTCACGGGCGGTGACAAGGGAGCCGCTGCGGGCGCGGCCGCGGGTGGAGCGCGACCCAGCCGATCGCCCTCGACGCCGCCAGACGAGGCCGCGTCGCCCAACGTGGCTCCGGCGCTCCCTGCGGCCACCGCGCCGCCGGCGCCGACGCTGGCCCGTGAGCTGGCCCGCGCATCGGCCCGCGCCGCCGCGGAGGCTACGCCCAATCCGCCCACGGCCCGATTCGCGCCGCCGCTGCCCGGGGCGCGCAGCCAGTCGGGCGTGAGCTCGGGCCTCCCCCGACCACAGGCTGCGGTGGCCGTCGCTGCGATCCCGGCCGCGATCCCGGCCGCGACCCCCACTGCGATCCCGGCCGCGCCACCTCGTGGCGGCTATACGCTGCAGGTCAGCGCCTTTCAGAGCGAGGTCGAAGCGAAGCAGTTCCTGCGCCAGCTCGAGCGCCGTGGGTTGCATCCGCAGCTCGTGCGCGCTGAGGTGCCGGATCGAGGCACCTGGTACCGTGTGCGCCTGGGTCAGTACAAGAGCTGGGAGCAGGCTGTTGCCGCCAAGGAGCAGTTCGAGCGTTCGAACGGCGTGATCGCGTACGTTACGCGCAACTAGCTCAGCTCGCCCGTCGGCACCGCGTCGTTCACCGGCCCGCGCTGGACGTGTTTGAGTCGTCGCGCAGGGAGCACACGTGATGGCAACGGGCGGGGTCGATACGCCGCTGATGCGGCAATACCTCGAGATCAAACAGCGCTATCCGGACGCGATGTTGCTGTTCCGGCTCGGCGACTTCTACGAGCTCTTCTTCGAGGACGCCGTCGTCGCCGCGCAGACCCTCGGGCTGACCCTGACCAGCCGGGAAAAGCATAAGCCCGAACCGATTCCGATGTGCGGCGTGCCGCATCACGCAGCCAAGGGCTACGTCCGCAAGTTGCTCGATGCCGGCTTCAAGGTCGCCATCTGCGAGCAGGTCGAGGACCCCCGGCTGGCGCGGGGGTTGACCCGCCGCGAGGTCACCGAGGTCGTCACGCCGGGCGTGGTGCTCGACACCGACCACCTCGATGCGCACTGCAACAACTTCCTCGTCGCGCTGCACGCCGACGGTGGCGTGACCGCTGGTCTCGCGGCGCTGGATCTCTCGACCTTCGAGCTGCGCCTGACGCAGCTCGACGATACGGCAGCCCTGCTGGACGAGCTGGCGCGTCTGCGCCCGAAAGAGGTGCTGCACGACGAGACGCTGGGTGACCGCCTGGACGCGCTGCGCGTCGCCGTCGGCGGTGTCTGGCAGAGCGTCTCGCCGCAGACGCCGCGACTGGCGGCGGAGGGCGCGCTGGCGCTGCTACGGGCCCAGAGCGACGCGCCGCTCGATCCCTCAGCGCTGGCGCGCGCCGGGCCGGCGATCATGGCCGCGGGCCTTGCGCTGCAGTACGCGGCGAGCACGCAGCCGATGCGCGGCGTGCCGGCCTGCCGGACCGTCTTCTATCAGCCGGCCGATCACCTGCAGCTCGACGAGGCGACACTCGTCAACCTCGAGGTGCTGAGCGCGAGTGCAGAGCGCACGACGCACGGTTCGCTGCTGTGGGTGCTCGACCGCACGACGACGCCGATGGGATCGCGCCTGCTGCGCCAGCTGCTGGCGCGCCCGCTGCGCGACCTGGCCGCGATCCGGCGGCGTCAGGATGCGGTCGCGCTGCTCGTCGACGAGCCCGCGCTGCGCCAGCCGACGCGCGAGGCCCTGCGAGCCGTCGGTGACCTCGAGCGCCTGACGGCGCGCGCGGTGCTCGAAGCGGCGACGCCGCGCGAGCTCAGTCGCCTCGGGCGTTCGCTGCTGCAACTCCCGGTGCTGGCCGCGGCGCTGCGCCAGGCCGCGGCTCACGTGCCGGCGCGCGAGCTGCCCGAGCTGCTGCGCTGGCCCGAGGACCTGCTCGCCGATGTTGCCGAGGCGCTTGAGCGCTCGCTGCTGGAGGACGCGCCGGCGACGGCGCGCGAGGGGAGTATCTTCCGCCCTGGCTTCCGCGCCGAGCTCGACGAGCTGGTGCAGCTGGCGGAGGGCGGCCGCGCGGCGATTGCGCGGCTCGAGGCGGCGCTGCGCGAGCGCACCGGCATCGGCTCGCTCAAGGTGCGCTTCAATCGCGTCGTCGGCTACTACATCGAGGTAACCAAGGCGAATCTGCGGCATGTGCCGCAGGACTTTCAACGCAAGCACAGCACGCTCAACGCCGAGCGCTTCACCACCCCCGAGTTGCAGGACTACGAGCTGCGCGTGCTCGGCGCGCAGGATCGGCGCAACGCGCTCGAGCAGCAGCTCTTCGAGCAGCTCCGGCGCGAGGTTGGCGCGCAGGCCGGGCGCATCAAGGCCGCCGCCGCGCGGTTGGGCTGGTTGGACGTGCTCTGCGCGCTGGCCGAGGTCGCAGAGGCCAACAACTACTGCCGACCGGTCGTCGACGATTCCTCGACGATCGAGATCGAGCAGGGGCGGCATCCGGTGGTCGAGCGTTTCCTTCCCGCCGGGCAATTCGTGCCCAACGATCTCGTGGTCGACGGCGCTAGCGGCGCGATGCTGATCATCACCGGCCCCAACATGGCCGGCAAGTCGACCGTCATTCGGCAGGTCGCGCTGATCAGCCTCTTGGCGCAGGTCGGCGCCTTCGTGCCCTGTCGCCGCGCCCGCCTCGGGCTGGTCGATCGAATCTTCACGCGGGTCGGAGCGAGCGACAACCTGGCGCGCGGGGAGAGCACCTTCATGGTCGAGATGCGTGAGTCGGCAGCGATCCTGCGCCACGCCAGCGCCCGCAGCCTGGTGATCCTCGACGAGATCGGTCGTGGCACCTCGACCTACGATGGCATCAGCATCGCCTGGGCCGTTGCCGAATACCTCCACGACCGCGTCGGCAGTCGCACGCTCTTCGCTACGCACTACCACGAGCTATGTCAGCTCGCGGCGGTTCGACCGCGCGTTCGCAATTACAGCGTGGCGGTGAAGGAGTGGCAGGGCCGCGTCGTCTTCTTGCACCAGCTCGTGGCGGGGCCCGCGAGCCGCTCCTACGGCATCGAGGTCGCGCGCCTCGCGGGGCTGCCGCCGCCCGTCATCGAGCGCGCGCGCCAGGTGCTTGCGGCGCTCGAAGGGACAGCGCCCGCGGCGGATCTTCCGCTCCATGATCGCCTGCGCAGTCCAGCGGCGGTGCCGCCGCTGAGTGCCCCCCTGAGTGCCCCCCTGAGTGCCCCCCTGAATGCGGCCGCGCGCGCCGAGCGGGCCATCGTCGCAGACCTCAGCGAAATCATCACTGAACGGCTGACGCCGCTGGAGGCGCTGACCCTGCTCGACGGTCTGGCGGCGCGTGCGCGGGCCGGTGGTGACGCGACGAGCTCAGCCCAGGCGCCAACCCGCGAATTTGACAGGCCCGATTAGCTGCCTTAGTGCTGGAGGAATGCACCGCTGGCTCTTGCGCACGGCGCTCGCGATCTTGCTCGGGGCGACGCTCCTCACGGGGGCGGGGGCCGGGGCGAGCGCGGCGCGGCGGCGCAGCGGCCCGGTCGATCGCTTTCCGCCGCTGGTGCTGATCAACGTCAATGCGCCCGGTCAACCGCGCCTGAGCCTTCGGCTCTACGATCGACGCGGCCGCCTTCAACGCGGGGTCGCGCGCCGTGTGGCGAGCTTCCTGCGCTGCCACCATACGGGTAAACGCCATGTGATCGCGCCGCGGCTGCTCGCGGAGGCCTATCGCGTCTTCCGTCGCTTCGGTCGGCGCCCGCTCCTGGTCTACAGCGCCTTTCGCGACCGCCGTGTCGCGCGCCTCAAGCGCAGCTTCCACACGCGGGGGCAAGCTCTGGACTTTCGGATCGAAGGGGTCAGCAATCGCCAGCTACGCGACTTCTTGCTCGCGTCGCGGCGCAATGTCGGCGTCGGTTACTACACCGGCTCGCCCTTCGTGCACCTCGACGTTCGCGATCGTCCGGCGTTCTGGGTCGACTTCAGCGGGCCGGGGGAGCCCGCGCGCTATGCGGCTGAGCCGCGCGCGGTGCTACTGGCCGAGCGTCGCGGAATCAGGCCCGGCGCGCTCGAAGCGCTGAGTCTCGCCCGCGTCACCCCGGCCCGAGCTGCCTCGAAGGATGCCGTCGCCGCAGTGGAACGCAGGGCCCCTGCCGATACGATCTTGATCAGCGCGGCAGGCGAGGCGATCGGCGTCGCCGGTGGCGTGGGGCGCGCGGCCGTCGCCCGAGGCGAGCTGGTGGCGCCCAGCGCGCAGCCGCTCGGTCCAGCGGCGACGGTGATCGCGTCGAGGCCCAGGCCGGAGGCCGGCGCCGACCGCGGCGGGGCGATTGCTCCACCGGCGCGGACGCCAGTGCTAGAGTGATGCAGTTGGAACTGGCGTTGCGGAGGCGACGGGGCCTGCAGTCCGGCGCTTCGCAGCGCCCTCCGGCGGGGATTCTGAACGGCGGCACCGCCATCGCGTCACGAGGTGACCCATGCAGGCAGGTTCGCGCAGCCGGTTAGGCGCTGCGCTGCTGACAGCAGCGTCGATCGCGCTGCTGAGCGCCTCCCCAGCGGCAGCGCGCGCCCGGCGCGCCACGGCCGCCCGCGGGGCCACCGCAGCGAGGCAGAGGACGACAGCGAGCCAGAGGCCGACGTCCGCCGCCGCCAAGGAGCTCGCGGCGCTGCTGGGCAAGTACCAGTGGGGCGCGTCTTCGGCCGAGGTACTGAAGCTGCTCGAGCAGGAGGTGCGGGCGGAGTTTGCGCCCAGCCTCGCCGAGACCAAGGAACCCCTGGAGCAGGATCGCCTGCGGCGGAAGCTGGCGGAGGCGATCGAGGTCCTGCGCAAGAACTACGTCAGCTTCGACGGGCAGGCCACGCCCTGGGACATCTCGTTGGTGGATAAGGAGTTCGCCCACCGCACGGGCGAGAGTCTGGCGGTTCGCTGGGGCAAACGCGACCGTCGCTTCTATTTCTTCCACGCGGGTCGGCTGTGGAAGATCTACATCGCCTTCAACAGCGACCTTTACCAGGGCAAGACCTTCGATGATTTCGCGGTCGTGATGGAGCGGCGTTTCGGGCCCGCGGAGCGTAAATTTCGCACGACGATCAAGGGCGAAGCCACCCCCGCCTACCTACGCTGGCCGCCGATCGATGGGACTGCCCTACGCGCGATCGACAACACTCAGTTCTTCGGCAACTTCTGTCTGGCCTTTGCCGACCAAGCCGGGCGCGCGCGCGTGCGCGAGGCACGTAAGTTGGTGCGTCGGCCACGCCAGCGCCGGGACGCGCTCGTCGAGAGCGTGTTGCGGCCGGTCGGTGGTGCCGGGGCGGTCGACGAAAACGTCGTCGATCGCCTGACGGGCCAGGTGACGGCCCCCACACGGCGTCCCGCAGCGCGTTAGTCGGCTCCACTCGCCGGCGGGCGTGTTTCATAGGTGCCGGGCTTGTAGAAGATCTCGACCGCGGGCTGACCTGGCCGCGGCGGGCCTCCGGAAAGGAGGTCGATCGTCGCGCGCTCGAGGCCGGGCGGCCGGAGCAGGGGCAGCTCGCGCTGAGGGCGCCGGCCGACGGCCGCGCGCATGAAGTTGGCCCAGAGCGGAATCGCCGCCGTGTAGCTCGCCTCCTTGGCGCCAAGCGGCCGTTCATTCGTGTCGTCACCGATCCAGGCCGTCGCCGCCCACTGCGAGCTGAAGCCGCTGAACCAGAGATCGAGCGTGTCGCTGCTGGTGCCGCCCTTGCCAGCGGTGGGGGCCGGCACGATGCGACAGCGCGCGGCGATGCCTGTGCGCACGGCATCGCGCAGGAGGGTCGTCGTCAGGAACGCGGTTCGCGCGTCGATGTCGCGGCTGGCTTCATCGCCGGCGGTAGCCCAGAGGCGGTCGAGCCGCTCGGCCTCGCTGAGCCACGGATCCTCGACGATCGTGTGATCTTCCAGGAGCGCGCCGCGCCGGTCGCGGAGTTGGCGCAGGTACTGCAAGTCGCGACGGGTTCCCCCGCGCGCGAAGGTGGCGAAGGCGCGGGTCAGCTCGTCCATGCGCACGCAGCTCGCACCGAGGGCCAGACCCTTGTCGGCCACGAGCTCCGTGCTGAAGCCGAGCCGTCGCGCCCAGGCAGCGGTGGCCTGCGCGCCGACCGCGGCGAGTAACTCGATCGAAGGGAGGTTGAGCGACCTGATCAGCGCGAAGTGCAGCGTTACTTCGCCGTTGAGCGTGCCGTGAATGTTTTGGGGGTTCCACGCCTCTCCCGGCTCGGGAACGTAGGGCTTGTCCTTGAGGATCGTGCCCATTGAGAAGCGGTCGCCGTCGAGGGCCAGCGAGTAGTAGATCGGCTTGAAGGTGCTCCCTGGCTGGCGGCAGGCCTGGCTCGTGCGATCGAAGGCGCTGCGGTCGAAGTCCAGCCCGCCGATGGCCGCCAGCACGTAGCCGCTCTGATGGTCGTAGAGCAGAAACGCGCCCTCGATTCTTGGGATCTGGTCCAGCGCCATCGTCGGCAGCGGATCGCGCACGGTGCCCCAGCTCTTGGGTCTGCTCGCTGGCGCTGGTGAGCTGACCCAGACCAGCTCGCCCGGATGCAGGGCTTCGCTGACCGCGGCGATCGTGCGCTCGTTCTCGGGATCGACGCGCGAATAGGGCGCCGCCCACGTCATCAACCCGAGCGGGATCGCGATCCGCCGCGAACCGATTCGCGCCAGGGCGCGGCGCTCGTCGACCTGATCGATCAGCGCGAGGTAGGGGCGATCGACGCGCAAGGTCTGCGGCGCGTAGATCGCTGTGATGCGCGAGAGGACCTGCTGGCGCTCCTCGGCGCTGGCGATCTGAGCGAGCGGTCCGCGCCAGCCCTGACGCTTGTCGAGCGCCCGCACCGCCTGCAGGGTCTTTTCGCGGGCCAACGCCAGGAGCCCGAGGTCGAGCGTCGTGCTGATCTCCCAGCCCGCGGAGGCCAGGCGTTCGGCGCCGTAGCGCTGCGTGAGCTGACGATGCACCCGCTCCGCGAAGTGGGGAGCGAGCCAGCGCAGGGGATCGGGATCGGCGGGGCGCCGCGCGAGGATCAGCGCTTCACGTTGCGCCTGCTCCGCCTCGCCCGCCGTGGTGTAGCCCGCGGCGACCATCGCCTGCAGCACCTGGGCGCGTCGCTCGCGGGCTCGCCGCGGGTTGACGCGCGGCGAGAAGCGCGAAGGCGCCTGCGCAAGGCCGGCCAAGAGGGCGCTCTGCGCCAACGTCAGCTGCGCCGGTTCCTTGCCGAAGTACTCTCGAGCCGCCGCGCGCACGCCGTAGGCGCGACTGCCGAGAAAAACGTGGTTCAGATAGTAGTAGAGGATTTCCTCTTTGGTGTGCCGCGCCTCGATGCGCCGCGCTAGGACGATCTCGTTCAGCTTGCGACCGATCGACCGCTCGGAGGAGAGGAGGGTCTTGGCCACCTGCTGCGTGATCGTGCTGCCGCCCTGGCGCACGCGGCCAGCGCGGAGGTTCGCCCACGCGGCGCGCGCGATACCGCGCAGGTCGACCCCGCCATGGTGATAGAAGTTGCGATCCTCGATCGCGATCAGCGCGTGCAGGAGGGTGGCGGGCAGCTCACCGATCGCCACGAGGTGGCGGCGCTCCTTGGCGTAGCGCGCCAGCAGCGTGCCGTCGCTGGCGCGGAGGCGGGACTCGATCGCCGCCGTCTCGCCGTAGCGGCGCAGATCCGGCGGCACGGGCCCCGTCGCGGCCAGCAGCAGATAACCCGCGGGAAGGGCGGCAGTGACGATCGCGAGCAGGGCGCAGGCTACAAAGCCGTAGAGCTTGAGCAGCCAATAGAGAAAGCCGCCCTCCGCCGGATTGGCGACGACCACGCGCTGCGTGCTGCCAGGGGGCATCCGAGAGCTCCGCCGCGGAGGGTGGGCGCTCAGAGCGCGAAGAGCGTCGGACGCGTCGCCTGCTGGGCCAGGCTCTCGAGCAGCGGCTTGCGGTCCTTTTCGACCAGCGCGCTGAGACTGAGCAGGGCCGAGAGGCGTGAGACGTAGAGCTCATGGGCCAAGAACCCCGGCTTGGCGCCGGCCACGGCCTGCCACTCCGCATCCGGGACGATCGGCACCACGAGGTTGGAGAGCAGCCCGCCCTTGGCCGGCTTGCCTGGGCGCCGCGACCAGGTCTTGGCGCCCCCACTGCGGACGAAGAAGCCCTGAATCTCGGATAACTTGCACTTCTTATCGGTGGTGGCTTGCTCGCTGCTGCAGTAGGGATCGCCGACCTCGACCAGCGATCCGAGGAAGAAGGACCCCTTGTCGTCGACCAGGACGATGCCGTTCTTCCGCTGCACGCTCTCCGCGCTCTCCTTGAGGTAGGTCTCGATCGCTCGCTGCTGGCTCTCCGCGTGATCGACGAAGTCCTCGACCGCGCGGACCAGACGCAGGGTGTTGTTGTAGTAGTTGAACAGACGGCTGATCAGCAGGTCGTCCATCATCGCGTAGTTGGTGCGAAAGAGCGTGTTCTCGACGCGGCGCATGCCCTCCGAGTTGGCGTAGGGTGACGAGGCCTGGAGATCTTTGAGCGCGGTCACGAGCGCGCTGTCGAAGGCGCGGCGCTGCGGGTTCCTCTGCAGGCTTTGGCGCACCGCGCTCCCAACTTGCTGGTCGAGCTGCGCCAGCTTCTCGACCTCCTGGTTGAGGCGCTGAGCATCAACGATCGTCCGGTTGTAGAGCTTGCGGGCGTGGAAGATGCTTCCCGACGCATGGCCCGCCACGAGGCCCAAGAGCAGGACGGCCAGCGCGCCGCCAAGCCACGGCCAGGGGCTTTGGGTCGGCTCAGGAATCGCCACGGGCGGACCGCGATCGACGATCAAGGGCGCGCGGCCGGTCGGCGTGGCGCTCGGCGCCGTCGCGAAGGGATCACGCCGCCGCTCCGGGGGCGGCGCGACCACCTGATACTGGCCTGTGGGGCCGATGCTCGGCGGCGGAATCACCATCGGCGTCGTCCCGGTCGGCGGGCGAAGGCCTGCTCCCACCGCGGGCTGAGCCGGTGAGGTCACCGCTTGTCCCGTCGATCCGGCCGGCGCGGGCTTGAGGCCAAGCCGAGCCTTCAAGTCGCTCAGGTCACCGGTCGGGCGCTTCGTATTCTCGTCCAAAGGATGTCCTCCATCTGCTGCCAGGCACGCATGCTGGGTGCGCATGCTGGGTGCATATGCACTCGGGCGCGCTCGCCGCGCCGTCGATTCCTGCCGGCCTGTGGTCCTGCCGGCCTGTGGCGCCGATCAGTGCTGGCCGAGCAAGCCGGGTGATCGCGGGCGCTTCGCGCTGTTAGGAAGTGAGCTGAGCAGCTAAACTCCGGCCGCGCCGTCTGGCCTCGGAGGCCTCGATCTCGGAACCCCTGATCTCGGAACCCTGGATCTAGGAACCATCGTTTGATCTAGGAACCATCGTTGGATGGGCTGCGGGGCTCGCCTTCCGCCAGCGGCCGGAGTCTAAGAACCGCCGATGATCGCTGTCAAGCCACCCCTCCGTACGCCGACGACCCTCGCGCTCCTCGTCGTGGCGCTCGCTGGCGTCGTCGCGCTCGTTGCCTGCGAAGGGTCGCGTTGGAGCGCCGCCAAACGCAGCGGCACAGTGGCGGCGTATCGCGCCTTCCTTGCGCGTCACCCGGCCGGCGGGCACGCGGCCGAGGCGGCGCGGGGCCTGGAACGCGCCACCTACCGCGCGGCGCGGCGCGCGGATCGACCGCTCGGCTATCGGCAATACCTCGATCGCTTCCCCGGGGGGCGCTTTGCGGTGGCGGCGCGCGAGCGACTCGGGCAGCTCGCCCTGCGGCGCGCCCGGTCGCTCGCCGACTTCGAGCTGGTGGTCGAGCGCTACGAGCAGACCCCGGCAGGTCGGGTGGCCGCCGCGCGACTGGTGTCGTTAGCGGCGCGGCGCGCGCTCCGGACGGGGAGCCCCGGGGCGCTGCGGGCCTTCCTGGCGCGCTATTCGGCGCAGCAGCCCTGGACCGCCCGCGTCCGGGAGGCGCTGGCGGGCGCGGCCTACGCACAGCTGGCCGACGACCCCTTGCAGCTGCTGGCCTTCGTGCGGCAGCATCCGGGCACGGCGTGGGCCGCGCGGGCCGATCAGCGGCTGGGCGCGGCGCTCGCGCGCGCGGTGGAGACGCGCGCGGATGCCACCGCCGTGGCGATCCTCGCCACGCGTTTTCCTGACGATCCCCGGCTGCCGGCCCTTCGGCGCCTGGTCTGGGAGCGCGAACGCGAGCAGGCGCTGATCGCCCTCGATCTGCGGCGCCTGCGGGTTCTGGCGCGCGCCGGCCCGCGCGAGCAAGCGGGCGAGCCGATCGTCAAATGGTGCGACGCCCATCCAAGCGCCTGCCGCAAGCTCGGCGACCTGGCCACCGCCGCGGGTCCCTGGCGACCGGAGGGTGGACCGGGCGCCTGGCGGCGCGCGCGCGAGCATGCGGATCCGCTGCGGCTCTGGGCCGCCGCGGAAGCGCTGGGCTGGAGCGAGGATCCGCTGGCCGGCGAGGGACTCGCGGCGCTGCTCGCGTCCACGCGCCTCGTCGAGGTCTGGCCGGCGGTCGAGGCGCTGAGGCATTGGCTCGGTCGCCGCGCGGCAGGCGATCGCGCGCGCTGGCTTCGCCCTCGCCTCGTGGCGCCCGAAGGCAACGCGGCCGCCGCGCCGGACGCCGCCCCGGCGGAGGCCGTCGCGGGCGAGCCCGAGCGCGAGCAGGGGGCGGCCGTCCTCGCGCTGCTCGGCGGCGGGGCGGCGCAGCGCAGCCTGGCCCTTCGCGCGCTGCGCCGCCGGGCGGAGCAAGGTGCGCATGCCCTCGCGGCCAGCTTCCTGCTGCTCTGCGCGCTGGAGCCGCGGCTGGCCACGGCGTCGGACCTCCAGCGTTTTCGCCGCGCGGCCGCGGCGCGCCTCGATCAGCTCGCTCAGGTGTTTCCGGCGGACCTCGTGCCCGAGGCCGAGTCCGCCGCGACGCTGGTGGAGCGCGAGCTCTTCGTGATCGAGCGCGGGCTCGCGTTGGCGGCGCCGGCGCTGGCCGACGCCAGCAAGTCGGCTGCCGACGACCCGGACCCGTTGCGACGACGCGCGAACGCGCTGCTGGCCGAATGGCGGGTTCAGCTCGGGCGCGCCTATCCAGGCTTCCAGCCGGCGGAGCGTCCATCGTCCGCGGCGACGGTGGCCGAGCATGAGGCTGGCCGCCACGCGGCCCTGCGCGTGCTGCTGCGAGAGCGCGGTCCAGCCGCGGCGGCCGTCGCGCAGGCGATCTGCGCGGCCGCCGCGCGCCGCGTCGCTGAGGTCGAGGGTGGTGAGACGATGCGTGCCGAGGCTGCCGCCCTGCTGCAAAGCCGACGCGCTGTCGAAGGGTCGCTGGCGGCGGCCTGCCGGCGCGCCGGACGCTGAGGGCTCAGGTCGCGGCCGAGCTCGGATGGGCGAGGTAGGCGTCAATCAACGCTTGGTGCTGTGGCGCCACGTCCGTCAGCTCGATGCCCTGAGCGTCGAGCCAGGGGTGGCTGTGCACCACGCGCCCCGCGCAGGTGATCACGCGATCGCAGTGCGGCAGCTGGAACTGCAGGCCGATCGCGCGCTCCTCACTCAGCGGCTCGAAGAGCCGATGCACCAGCAGCCCATGTCGGCTGAGATTCGAGGCGCGGGCGAGGTGCGGTCGGCCGCCTACGTACTTGTTCAGCAGGAGATCGACGGCGACGCGCCGCTCCGTCCGGTGGTCGTCGGGACTCGTGGTGTGCGCCGGGTTTGTGGGCGGAATCATGCGTGCGCTCCCTTGCTCGTCGTGGCTGACGCTGAGGGTTGAAGCTCGAAGTCTACGGTCCCTGCGCGGCGCGGGCGAATATTCCGACCGACGGCCTAGACCGAGCCCGCGCGGATCGCGGTCGCTCGGCCTCTGGCCCCGCGCTGGTTGGTGCAGCGGGCGATTCCGAGTAAGAATGCGCCGCGATGAATCCGCCTGTCCTCGTCGGCGACGCGGTTGGCCCCAGCGTAGCGGACCCGCTGGTCGGCCGCGACCTGCTCGGCACCTATCGCCTCGTCGAGCCGCTGGGGAAGGGCGGGATGGCGACCGTTTATCGCGGCCGCCACCTCCTCACGGATCAGGAGGTGGCGATCAAGATTCTCTCGCCCGAGCTGGCGACCCAGAGCGACGTCAAGGCGCGCTTCATCGACGAGGCCCGCACGTTGGCGCGGCTCGAGCACCCCAACATCGTCACGCTCTACAACTTCCTCGAGGCCGAGGGACACCTCTACCTGGTGATGCAGATCGCGGAGGGTGAGGCCCTCGACGCCCTGATTGGCCGCCAGGGACGCCTGCCCTGCAACGACGTGGTGGCCATCGGCATCGAGACGCTCTTTGCGCTCGAGTACGCCCACGAGCGCGGGGTGGTGCATCGTGACATCAAGCCGTCGAACATCGTCATCCGCGGCGACGGTGCCGTGAAGGTCATGGACTTCGGCATCGCCAAGATCGTGGGTTCGACGAAGCTGACCCAGACCGGTCAGACGATGGGTACCGTGCGCTACATGGCACCGGAGCAGGTGCGCGGCAAGCCCGTCGATCACCGCTGTGATCTCTACGCGCTCGGGGTGACGCTCTACGAGGCCTGCAGCGGGCAGCCGCCCTTCGATGGCGATACGCACTTCGAGATCATGCGCAAACAGCTCGTCGACGCGCCACGGCCCCTCAGCGAGCTGGCGGCGGTGCCCCCCGAGCTCGAGCAGACGCTGGCGCGAGCAATGGAAAAGCGCGCCGAGGATCGCTTCGCCAACGCGCGGGAGTATATCCGCGCGCTGAAGGCCGTGCCTGTCGGCCCGCCCTCGGGTCGGGTTACGAGCTCCGCCGGTGTCGCCGTCTTCGAGGGGCCAGCCACGATCGCGGTGGCGTCGGCGCGGCGTCGCCGTCCCTCTGCCGGCCGCGACCTGCGCCAGGTGATGATCGCGCTCGCACTGATCGCGCTCTCAGTCGGGGCGATCCTGTGGGGCGTGCTGAGCGACCCTCCGGCGCGCGCGCCCGCGCGGCACGGCGCCCCGGCGCGCAGCGCCGCGTCCGTGGTGTGGCCGCCCTTGCATGCGGTGGCGCGCGGGCTGCGCTGGAGCGTCGACGAGCGGAAGGGCGACCTCCACCTGCTTGCTCAGGCGCCCGTCGACGTCGCCGCCCTCGAGGCGCTCTGCAGCGGGGCTCATCGCGCCTATGTCGCGTTCCTGCGGCGCGAGGGCATCGACTTGCCGGTACCTCGGCGGCCGCTGCACCTCGTACTCTTGCCGCGGGCGCTCTTCGCCGCGCACCAAAGCTGGTCCAGCCCGCGCTATGAGGCGATGAGCAGCACCCTCTACATCAGCACGGCGCGCCCCGATTTTCAGCGCAGCGATCTGCCGCACGGGCTCGCCTTGCACTACTGCGCCGTCCTCGCGCAGCTCAGCAACGAGCGCTGCCTGGAGCTGGCCGAGGGCTTCGAGCGCGAGGTCCAGCGCGCTGGCCGCTAGCGCGCTGGACCTCGCGCCCCGCGCCGGCCGAGGGCCGCGCGTAGCGGGCCACTGCCCCGTTTTCCTTGACCAAGCGCGTTGGGGCAGCGTAGCTTCCCGCAGCACGATCAGGCCAGCGGTGAGGCAAGTTGATGAGACTGCCGGTGCGCGTACTGCCGAGGGGCAGCCGCGCTGGCCCTCGGCAGTACGCGCTGCCACCGGGGGTACTCTACCCGCGGCTGAGGCGCTGAGCGCGCGGTGGCGCGGAGGCCTGGCTCGTGCGTGACGACGGACTGCGGACTGCGGTCGGCGGCGACTGACTGTAGCCACGAGGAGTTCGGAATGGCGACCTTCAAGGGGAAGATCGGGGTCAGCGCGCTCCTGGTCGTGCTGGCCGTGACGGTGTTGCTCTATCTGGCGGTCATTCCGTCGTGGGCGAAGCGCGTCCGTGAGCAGGCCCAGGACGATGTTCAGCGCGCGACCGCGCTCGTGGGGAAGATCCAGAGCCTGCGCGCCTATGATCTCGTCGCGCTGGCGCAGCAGATCGCGCAGATGCGCGAGCTCGTCCGGGTGGTGCGGATCCCCGAGGAGTTCCCGCGGCGGCAGGAGGTCTTCAAGGAGATCAACGCGATCGACCGCCTGCTGCGCGAGGGTGGGCGGAAGGCGCACTTCTTCGCGGTCCTCGACAAGACCGGCGCCGTCGTTGCCCGCGATCTCAGCCTCGAGGATATGTACGGCGAGAAGCTGCCCTACGCGTCGATCAAACGGGCGCTCGCGGGTCGCGCGACGAGCGACGTTTGGATCATGAAGGATCGCATGATGCGCGCCGCAGTGGCGCCGCTGACGGATCAGGGTCAGGTCGTCGGCGCCGTCGCCATCGCCTATGACTTCACGACGGCCGAGGCGCGCGAGGACGCCGCGCTCGTCGGCACGCACGTCATTTACGTGATGGACAACAGCGTGCGCGCCTCGAGCTTTTCGGTCGGCCAGGGCGAGGATGCGATCAAGATCAAGGTCTTGAGCAAGGAGCTCACGAGCGCCGAAGGCAGCGCGCACCAGGCGCTCGCCCAGGGCAAGCCGAGCAAGCCCTTCCTGATGGACGACGTGCAAGGCAGCGCGTATGTGGCCGCGGTCGCGCCGCTGCCCGACGAGGTATGGATCCTCGGCGTGCAGCTCAGCACGCGGATCCTCGACACGGGAAAGCGAGCCGAGATCATCGGCGGGACGAGTCAGCATCTGGTCGGCATGGCGGTCCTGGCCAACCTCGACGATCGCCTGGCGCCCGTCACGCGCGCCCGCTATTTCGTCGGGCTCTTTGGCCTGCTCGTGCTGCTGGCGGTATTCGTCGTCAAGTGGTTCGTGACGCGCCACTTCGTCGACGCCGAGGATCGCTTGGAGCTCGGCGTGAGCGAGATCATCAGCGGCAACCTCGACTACACCTTCGACACCTTCCAGGAGTTCGAGGGGCTGGCCAATGCGCTCAACGTGATGTTGGCCCGCCTGCTCGGACGCCCAGAGCCGGGTGAGAGCGCCGACGACGACCAGTCCTGGCGCGCCGACGTCATCGCCGTCGATGCGATGCCGGCGGTTAACGTCGGTGTCGACGTCCAGCGGCTCGCCGCTGAGCCCGAGGCTGCCTACTACGCGCGCATCCACGGCGAGTATGTCGCGGCGCGCGAGGCCGCCAAGCTCTCCGTCGAGGGCATCACGCTCGAGAGCCTGACGCAGAAGCTGCGCGCCAACGAGGCGATGCTCAAGGCCAGGCATAAGTGTCATCTGGTGCGCTTCGTCGTCAGCTCGGGCAGCGGCCGCGTGAGCTTGCAGCCGATTCGCATCGGCTGAGCGCGCGCGTGGTGGTGCAGACGGGGCTCGACCGGCTCGTCGGCGCTCGCTCCTCGCTGGTGCGTGGCCGGCGGGTCGGGTTGCTCTGCCATCCGGCCGCGGTCGACCAGCGCCTGCGGCATTGCAGCGATTGCTTGCTCGAGGCGGGGGCGCGACTGGTGGCCCTCTTTGCCCCCGAGCACGGCATCGATGGTGCCGCGCAGGACATGGTCGGGGTCGGCTCGACGCAGCATCCACGGCTCGCTGTGCCGGTCTACAGCGTCTATGGCAACACACTGGCGACCTTGGCGCCGCGGCCCGAGTGGCTGCGCGACCTCGACTTGTTGGTGGTCGACCTCCAGGACATCGGCAGCCGCTACTACACCTTCGCCTGGACGATGGTGCTGGCGATGCGCGCGTGCGCGGCGACGCGGACTCCGCTGCTGGTCCTCGACCGGCCCAATCCGCTCGGCGGCGCGGTCGTTGAGGGCCCCTCGATCGCGCCGGGCTTCGCGTCCTTCGTCGGGCTGCATCCGCTCCCCGTGCGCCACGGTTTGACCCTCGGGGAGCTGGCCCGGCTGACGCGCGCCGAGCTGCAGCTCGACGTCGAGCTCGAGGTGCTGCCGCTCGACGGCTGGCGCCGTACGCAGCGCTTTGCCGCCACCGGCCTGCCCTGGGTCCTGCCCTCGCCCAACATGCCGACGCCGGAGACGGCGCTGGTCTACCCGGGGGCCTGCCTGCTCGAGGGCACCAACGTCAGCGAGGGGCGGGGGACGACGCGACCCTTCGAGCTCGTCGGCGCGCCGTGGATCGACGGCTACCGCCTGGCCGCGGACCTGACGCGGCTGGCGCTGCCCGGAGCGCTATGGCGCCCGCTCGGCTTCGTGCCGAGCTTCCACAAGCATGCCCAGCAGCTCTGCGGCGGCGTGCAACTGCACGTCAGCGACCCCGAGAGCTTCGCCGCGCTGCGTACAGGCGTGGCCTTGCTGCTGGCCCTCTGGCAGCAGCGACCGGGCGCCTGCGCTTGGCGCACCGAGCCCTATGAGTTCGTCGACGACCGGCCAGCGATCGATCTGCTGGCCGGCGGCGAGTGGCTGCGCCGCGGCGTCAGCGCGGGGGCGACGCTCGATCAACTGACGGCTGACTGGGCCGAGGCCGAGCGGGACTTCCTGCGGCGGCGGCAGCCCTATCTGCTCTACGACTGATGGCGCTGCTGCGAGGTTCCGCGCCGATGAGCCGCATTGCGATATTGGGTGGGAGCTTCAACCCGCCGCATCTCGGTCACCAGCTGATCTGCACCTGGGCGTTGAGCACGGGCCAGGCCGAGGCTATTTGGTTGCTGCCGGTCTGGCAGCATGCCTTCGACAAGCCCCTGGCTCCCTTCGAGCATCGGCTGGCGATGTGTCGACTGGCCGCCGCGCCCTTCGCCGCCGGGTCGGTAGCCGTCTGCGGAATCGAGGCCGAGCTGCGTGGCCCCAGCCGCACCCTGATCACCTTCCAGCACCTGATTGCGCGGCATCCGCAGCACGCCTTCAGCCTGCTGGTCGGCGCGGACGTGCTCGAGCAGACCCAGGCCTGGTACGGCTTCGAGGCGCTGGCGCGGCTGGCGCCGATCATCGTCGTCGGTCGCGCGGGCCATGCAGCGGCGGGCTCCGGGCTGGCGCTCGCCAACGTCAGCTCGACCGAGGTGCGGTCGCGGGTCGCCCTTGGCTTCGCCGTCGACCATCTGCTGCCGCAGGCGGTCTGCGCCTACATTGGCACCCATGGGATCTACCGCGGCGCCACTACAGACGCGGCGAATCAGTCGTCAGCTTCCCAACAGCTGGTGCGTCCGTTATAATCTCGCTTATCACTTGCCTTCGCTTCAAAGATCCTCGCGTGGCGTGCCGCGGCAGCGGCGCGAAGGGAAAAGCACGATGATGCACCGCCCGGGCCTCCATGTATCGACAGCCTCGCGCGTCGCTTGGCGCCCACGGGGGCGCGTCCTCGCCGCGATCTTGCTGCTGCTCGGCGGCGCGAATACGGGCTGCACGAACGGCACCCTGGGTGGCGGTTCCCTCGATGCCGGCGTCGTGCGCGGCGACGCCCGGTCGCGCGATAGTCGGCCGCCCGCGCGTGATTCGAGCTTTCTCCCGGATCTCGCCCTCGAGCGGATGGACGACGGCGGCGCCTGCGTGCCGAAGTACACCGAATGTGGCCAGCTCTGTGGCCCGGTCTATGACCGCTGCAGCGACCGTACGCTGCAATGTGGCGGCTGCGCGATCGGCAAGGTCTGCAACCTCGTCAGCCACGAATGCGTGACGCCGCTGATCACCTGCCCGCAGCTCGGGGCGGAGTGCGGCGAGCTGCGCAATAGCTGCGGGCTCTTCAAGGACTGTGGCACCTGCCCGGCGGGCAAGACCTGCAACGCCAACACGCATAAATGCGAAAGCTGTCCCACGACGCTGAAGTGCGCCGACTTGGGCTTCGAGTGCGGTCAGGTCTGGCTTGGCTGCGGCGCCAAGACGACCACCACCGATTGCGGGAGCTGTCCGGCCAGCGCGGTCTGTAACACTACGCTCCACGTCTGCGAGCCGCGCTGCACGCCGGCGCCCAAGGCGGAGATCTGCGCCGCCCGCGGGGCGGAATGCGATCCGGTCTCAGACGGCTGCGGCAATATGGTCAATTGCGGCACCTGTCCGGCGGGCCAGCAGTGCGGCATCAGCGGCATCGGCAACCGCTGCTCGGCGCCGCCCCTCTCGGCGACCTGCGTGACCTTTGGCTACGAGTGCCTCTTGCCGAATGAGACGCTGACCAACGAGTGCGGCACGACCCTGAGCTGCGGGACCTGTCCCACCGGTCAGGTCTGCCGCACGAACCATCGCTGCGGAGCGCCCTGCACGCCCAAGACCTGCAGCTCGCCGGGCTACAGCGGCAAGTGCGGCCAGCAACTCGACGACGGCTGTGGCGGCAAGATTATTAGCTGTGGCTGCGCCAACAGCAGTGCCTGTTCGACGACGACCGCCGGCGAGGTCGGCACCTGTCTCGCGATCAACACCTGCGCGAGCTTCGGCGCCAACGGCGGCATCGGGCAGCCCTGCAGCCGCGGCAGCAATCAATCCAAGGCGTTCGCCAAGGGGGATGGAACGTATCTCGACTGCAACTGTCGCGTCAGCGGCCTCTACGCGCGGAACACCTGCACCGATGCGATCCCGACCGACGCTACCGCCGGGAGCTGCACCTGCGCGGCAACCACCTGCGGCAGCGGCGCGGCCTTCGACTGCTCGCTCAACGGTACCTCGAATGGCTGCGGCTCCAACCTGAGCTGCACCTGCTCCGGTGCCGACGCCTACTGCCACGGGCCCTCGCAGCGCTGCTGCACCCGAGCCACCTGCAGCGGCGGCGCCGCAGATCAGGCCTGCGGCTGGTTCAAGGATAGCTGCGACATCGATCAGCTTTGCCCCTGCGAGTCGCCCGGGGCGTGCATCGTGCCCGCTGGTGCCGGCGGGCCGCGCCTGGTCGGGCTGGGCGAGCGGGGCCTTTGCTGTGTCTACGATCGCGATGCCACCTGCAGCGCGGCCAGCGGTGTCGGGCTCTGTCGCGGCACGAATCCCTGCACGGGCGCTGGTGTCGACTGCTGCGCCAGCGGGAAGGTCTGCCTGGGCGACAACACCACCTGCTGTACGCCGCTCACCTGCGGCACGGCCTTGCCCGGCTACACGGGGACCGCGGGCTCGCGCTGCTCGGTGGGCGGCGTCGCCGATACCTGCGGGAGCACTTTCGCCTGCAACTGCCAGGGTGCCACCGTCTGCAGCCTCGGCGGCCGTCGCGCGGTCGCGGGTGAGACGGGCACCTGCTGCGCCAACACGGCGGTCTGCGCGGGCTCGGGCGGCGAGGGCGGACCGTGTAGCGTGACGAATACCTGCACCGGCACTACGACCAACTGCTGCGGTTCTGGGCTCTTCTGTGACGCGGGCACCAGTACCTGCAAGCGCGCCTTCACCTGCGACACCTATACGACCGGTGCGGTCGGCAAGCCCTGCAGCACGACAGCGGACGTGCGCTTTCCGCGGGGCGACGGGACCAACCTCGCCTGCGCCTGCGTCACCAGCGGCAACCTCGACAACAACACCTGCGTTGGCGGTAGCTGTGGCTGCACCCCGCGCACCTGCTTTTCGGGCAGTACCTTCGACTGCAGACTCAACGGCCAGACGGACCGCTGCGGTGGATCCCTGAGCTGCGCCTGCACGGGCGGCCAGGTCTGCAATCCGACGAATGGGCAATGCTGCACGGAGGCGAAGTGCCCCGCGGAGGGCGCCCTGCATGAGGGGCAGTGCCTCTTGCAGAGCTGCGGGCAGGCGCAGCGTACCTGCTTCTGCGCGAATCCATACGATCGCTGCGGCACACCGACCGCCGGCAAGTGCGACTGCAAACCGGACCTCTCCTGCGTCAATCCCGACGGCACCCAAAAGACCGGCGACCAGATACCGGATGGTTGTGGCGGCTTCATCAACTGCGGCAACTGATCAACTGCGGCGATTTCTTGGGGGGCGGCTAGATGGCTATCGCGGACCAGAATACCTCGAGCGCGCACCTCAGGCGCCCCCGATCCTTGGCGGTGCTGCGCGCTACCGCCGGCCTGCTGCTGCTGGCAACCGCGGGCTGTGGCAATGAGCTGCCGCGCCGGCGCTTCCTCGATGGTCGGGTGTCGGACGCAACCCTCGGCGACGGGCGTGCGCAAGGCCTCGACGGCGGAGGGCCCGCCGCTGACGGCGGCGACGAGAGCTGCGCCACCAGCGCGTTGCCGATCGAGCTGCGGCCATTGGATATGCTGCTGGCGGTCGACACCTCGGGCTCGATGGACTATCCCGATCCGGACGATCCCGTCGGCGCCTCGAGCAAGTGGGTCGCGGTGAGCGAGGCGATCAATGCCTTCGTCGCCGAGCCCGACTTTGCCGGCCTCGGCGTTGGCCTGCAGTATTTTCCGCTGCTCCCGAGCGCCTGCGACGTGTCGCGCTACGCGGTCCCCGCGCAGGGTATCGCCACGCTGCCGGCGGCCGGCGCCGCGATCGCCGACTCGCTGGAAAAGCGAGGCCGATCGGGCCTGACGCCGATCGTCCCCGTGCTCGAGGGCGTCACGGACTACATGCGAAAGTGGGCCACCGACCACCCCGAGCGGCGGCCGATCATCGTGCTGGCTACCGACGGTGTCCCGGACACGAGCTGCCTCAATGACCGCCAAGCGGCAGGCGCGGTCGGGGGCCTGCCCAACACCCTGGCCAATGCCGCGGCCGTGGCGCGGGCTGCGGCGCGTGGCACGCCGAGCCTCTCGGTCTTCGTCGTCGGTGTCGGTAAGCAACTGACCGCACTCAACGAGATCGCGGCGGCGGGGGGCACGGGCAGCGCCGTGCTGGTCGACGCCGCGCAGAACCCCGAGCAGGCCTTCCTCGCGGCGCTGGCCGATATCCGCCGTCGCGCGGTGTTCTGCGAGCTGGATATTCCCGCCGAAAACCGCCCGCGCATCGACTTCGGGCGCGTCAACGTGCGCCTGAGCTATCAGGGTCGGAGCGAGGACTTCGGCAGCGTCGGCAGTCCAGCAGGCTGCGAGCGCAACCCGGGTCGCGGCTGGCATTACGACGACCCGGACTCGCCGACGAAGATCGTGCTTTGCGAGCAGGCCTGTGACCGCGTGCAGGCGCGGGTCGGCGGACGCCTCGACGTGATCTTCGGCTGCTCGACGATTGTCTACTGACCTCTACTGACGTGTACTGATTCCACACAGCCGACGCTGGCTGCTCCCGGCAGAGACTCGCGCTCTGCTATTGCGGTCACCATGACCTTGAGACGATCGTCAACCACTGGCCGTCAGCGAGCATGAGGGGAGTCAAGATTCGATGCTAGACGCATGGATCATCGACGAACTGCAGCGACGCGAGCGACGACTGCGCGACGAACGAGCCCACGCCGAGCTTCCCCTTTTTCCGCCCGAGCTGCCGCCCGACGAGGCCGCTGAAGGCGAAGCTGAGCGCGGTGAAGACGCCGATCGCGGCGTGGCCGTCGTCGACTTCCGCGTCTGAGCGCCCGGCGGGGCGACCTCCGCGGCCCCCCAGGCCGCAAGCTTCGCGATCGAGCTTGGCCAGGCGCCGGCCTCGACTGTAGAGTGCTCCGCGCAAATGGCAGGCCGCCTCCGGCCCGGCGCGCGCGATCCCGAATGGCCACCACGACGATCCACCACGACCGTGTCCCAGCACCTGTCGTGGCCCTCTGCGAGACGCTGCAGCAGCGGGGCTTCGAGACCTATCTCGTCGGGGGCGGGGTCCGCGACCTGCTCGCCGGGCGCGTGGCCAAGGACTGGGACGTCGCCACGGCGGCGCCCCCTGACGAGGTCCAGCGCTCGTTTCGTCGCACCATCCCTACGGGGCTGCGCCACGGCACTGTCACGGTGCTGACCGCTGCTGGAGGACCCGCGGTCGAGGTCACGACCTTCCGCGCCGAGGAGGGCTTCAGCGACGGTCGGCGCCCCGATCGCGTCGTCTTTGGGGTCGACCTCGAGACGGACCTGCGGCGGCGCGATTTCACGATCAACGCGATGGCGATCGACCCGATCAGCGGGTTGGTCGTCGATCCGCATGGCGGCCGCGCGGACCTGGCCGCCGGGATCTTGCGTGCCGTGGGCGACGCGCGCCAGCGCTTCGCCGAGGACGGGTTGCGACCGCTACGGGCGCTGCGCTTCGCTACCGCGCTCGAGTTCACCATCGAGGCGGCCACCCTTGCAGCGATTCCCGAGGCTTTGCCCGTCTTCCTGCGCGTCTCGGGCGAACGCGTGCGCGATGAGTTCTTCAAGCTGCTGGCCGTGCCGGACGCCACCAGCGGGCTCGCGCTGCTGCGGCAGACGGGCTTGCTCGTGGCGATTCTCGCCGGCGACGCTGCAGTGGGTCTCGCGCCCGACGCGGGGCAGGCGACCACGGTGCGCTGGACGGCCGGTGTGGCGGCCTGCGTCGCGCTCGCGCCCGATCCGGTGCTGCGCCTCGTGCCCCTGGCCGAAGCGGCGGCCGCCCTGGGCGTGGTCTCGGCCGAGGCGATCGCCGCGCGCCTACGCCTCTCGCGCCACGACCGCGAGCGACTGGTGCGGGCGGTGCACCGGGCGCGGCCGGAGCTCGAGGCCTGCGCTCCCGCCCTGCTGCGGCGCTACGCGCGGGCGGTCGGGCGCGCCTCGCTAGAGGATGCGTTGGCGCTCGAGGAGGCCGCCGCGGCGGCAGATCCCGGGCGCCGCGCGAGCCTGTCGCGCTGGCGGCTCGCCCTCGATCAGGTGCTCAGCGAGGCGCCTCCGCTCGAGCTGCGCGACCTCGCGATCGACGGCGCTGCCGTCAAGGAGCGGGCCGCCCGCCCGCCAGGGCCCCATCTGCGACGCTTGCTCGAGGCGCTGCTCGACCGGGTGATCGAGCGACCGGAGCTCAACGAGCCGAGGGCGTTGTTGACCCTGCTCGACGAGCTTCTGGCCGAGCCCGAGGCGCCCTCGGTCGAAGCGCCCGCGGGAGCCGAGGTGGCGCTCGCCGGTGAACAGAAAGACATTAAATAGCAATCATCTAGACTGCATGTTTTCGCCTTTTAGGCGAGGCCGGGTCAGGGTCGCAGCAGGGCCGCCGTCTCGATGAGCAGGGGCGTCGATCCGTCGGACGAGAAGCCCACGCGCTCGAGGCCGACCCATTCGACGGTCGCGGCGAGCGCAGCGGAGGCGGAGCCGATCCGCGCGAGGAGCTGCCCGAGCGCGGCCCGCAGGCGCGGCGGCTGCGAGCCGGCGCCGGCCCCGTCGGTGCGGGCTGCCGCCAGCAGGCGCTCGATAACGCCCTCGCTCACCCCTTCCGCCGTCGGGCAGCGCGCGACGACCCAGGCGCTCCGCGGCTGGCCCTCGCTGACCCATCGCAGATAGATCATGCCTTTCGCTCCGAGGTTAAGCAGTCCGCCGCTGAGCTCGGAGGCCGGCGCCGGCACCCGCGCTGCGCGGAGCGGGGCGCCCGCTGCGGAGAGGGCGGAAGGGGTCTCGGTCGGCAGACGGCTGACCAGCACGCCGTGGATCGTCGCCCGCGGCCAGTGACGGCGACAGGCCGCGACGATCTCGCGGAAGGCCCGACGCGCCTCTGGCGCGGAGGCGATATCCTGGCGCTCGCCGCCCCAGGTGGCGGCGCGGGTCGGGGTCTTCGCCAGCACCCGTAGCGCGACGGCCTGACCGCCGTCTTCGACCACGGCCTGCGCGGCAGCGGAGGCTGAGCGGACGATGCGCTCCATCGGTGCCGCGAGGCCGAAGTCGGCCAGCAGCGTCTTGGTCGGCTGATCGCCGAGGGCCGGGCCATGCGTCCAGTGCAACTGCCGCACGCGGTCCGCGAGCGCCTCGGCCGAGCGGGATGGGGCCTCTCGTGGTGCCTGTACGTTCGCCGCGCGCGTCTCGGGAGGCGGCGCGAGCGCCGCCGTGCTTAGCAGTCGCCCGAGCGCTCGGAGGTCGGCCAGATCGACATGCAAGGTTGGCACAGGCAGCGCCTCCACTGCCTCAACCGACGCGTCGGATGCGCCGGATGCGTCGGGAGGGTCGAGGCGGAGGCAGAGGGCCTGGGGGCCGGCAGCGGCAGGCACGGGCCCGAGCGAGCAGGTCAGGCGGCCCGCGCTTGCGCGCGCTCGGGCCGAGGCGCGCGCCGACGGCACCTCGGCGGCCGCGAGCGTTTGCGCCAACAACGGCATGGTGCCCTTGCTTGCCGCCAGCAGGGGTAGGGCTGCAGACCGCGGATCGACCCCTGCCGCGAGCAGGCGCGCCGCCGCCACGGCCTCGTGGGGCGTCTCGAATGCCGGACCAGCCGCGATCTCGGAAGCCAGCTCGCGGCAGAGGTCGGCGATGC
>JADJTL010000010.1 GCA_016711215.1 Pseudomonadota bacterium
AGCCCCTCCACCCTCGTTGATGGTCTGACGCCCGCCGGCGTTCACGCTTCGTGAGGGGGACAAGCAACGGCCCCTCGCCGAGCGTGATTGCCCGGACCGAGAGGCCGCTACCCTCCTGGTTGCAAGACGAGGAGGTGGCGATTGTGGCACGGGTTGTTGCGCGATCCGAGATGGGTCGCGGGGTTGTTGGCGTTGGACACAACGCTGGCCGCGGAGGTCCGCGCGACGGGATGCCCCTGCGGGGGCCGCCTGCACCGGGCGAGCTACCCCCGCAAGCCGCGCGGTCTGCCGCCGGGGTTCGACGCCGAGGCGCTCGGCCGACGCGTGAGCTTCTGCTGCGATCGGGATGGTTGCCGCGATCGTGCGACGCCGCCGTCGGTGGTCTTCCTGGGTCGCCGCGTCTACGCGGGCGCCGTCGTCGTCCTGGCCGCCGCGCTCCGCCACGGCCCCACACCGGAGCGCCTCGAGCGCATCATCGATCTCGTCGGCCTGTCGCTGCGCACACTGCGACGGTGGCTCGCCTGGTGGCGCGACACGTTCACCACCACGCCTCTCTGGCGCACCCTCCAGGGGCGCCTCGTGCTGCACGACGACACCGCTCTGCGGCGGCTGCCACGCTCGCTGCTGGAGGCGGCCGACGAGGGCGATCCTGCGGCCGCGCTCGAGCGTGTGACGACGTGGCTCCTGCCGCTCTCGTCGCGCACCCCGCTGCCACCGCGGTCGCGCTTCGCGAGGCTCTTCTAACCGGCCTCTCGCGCCCGCAGACGATGCCTCGTTCCCTCGCCAGGGGGCCTCCGCCGAGGATGCGATCGGAGGCAGCGAGAGACGATGAGCGCGAGCGACGAGCACGGACGACGCATCCCGGATCGATGGGCGCAACTACGCCACGCGGTCATTGGTTCCCTGTTGGCTTCGCCGCCCGAGCGCGGGGCGCTGCGGGGACGCCTCGCGGCCCTGGCCGCCCAGCCCTGGACGCACCCCGTCACCGGGGACCGCGTCCACTTCGGGCGCTCCACCATCGAGCGGTGGTTTCTGATCGCGCGCAAGGAGCGCCGCGACCCACTCGCCGCGCTCGCCCGCAAGGTGCGCCGCGACCGCGGCCACCAGACCACCATCGGCAAGGCGCTCGCCGCGCGCATCGCCGCGCAGTACGCGGCGCACCGCGGGTGGACCATCCAGCTCCATCACGACAACCTCGGTGCGATCGTGCGCGCGGAGCCCGCGCTCGGCCCGCTGCCGTCGTACCCGACGCTGCGCCGCCACCTGCTCGCCGAGGGCATGGTGCGCGTGCGCCGCGGCCCCGGCGGCCATCGCCCCGGCGCCCTGGCCGCCCAGGATCGGCGCGATCGCTTCGAGCAACGCAGCTACGAGGTCGCTCACGTCGGCGCCTCTGGCACGCGGACTTCCACGACGGCAAGCGCCTGGTGCTGCTGCCCGACGGGCGGCGGGTGCTGCCGCAGCTCTTCGGCGTCATCGACGACCACTCGCGCCTGGTCTGTCACGCGCAGTGGTACCTGGAGGAGGACACCGAGTCGCTCGTGCATGGCGTCTCGCAGGCCATCCTCAAGCGGGGCCTGCCCCGCGCGCTGATGACCGACGAAGGCGGCGCGATGAAGGCCGCCGAGTACGTCGAGGGCCTCGCGATCCTGGGCGTCGAGCGCGACCTCACGGGCGGCTACAGCCCAGAGCACAACGCCAAGATCGAAACCTTCTGGGGACCCCTGGAGGGCCGTCTCATGGCGATGCTGGAGGGCGAGCCGGAGCTCACGCTCAAGCTCCTCAACGACGCCACCCAGGCGTGGGTCGAGGGGGATCACAACCGGCGGGCGCATGAGGGGATCGGGGAGATGCCGCTCGACCGATTCCTCTCGGCGCCCTCGGTGCTGCGCCCGTCGCCCTCCGCGGACGGGCTGCGCGCGGCCTTCCGTCGCACCGTCCCCCGCACCCAGCGACGCAGCGACGGGACCTTCACGCTCGACGGCGTGCGCTACGAGATCCCCTCGCGCTTCCGCACGCTGCGCGCGCTCACCGTGCGCTACGCCCGGTGGGACCTCTCGCTCGTCGAGCTCTACGACGCGCGCACCGGCCAGGCGCAGTGCCGCGTCTTTCCCATCGACAAGGCGGCCAACGCCGACGGCCACCGGCGGCGCGTCGATCCGGCGCCGCACCTCGACGCCTCGCCCGACGCAGCCCCCGGCGTCGCGCCGTACCTGCGCGAGCTGATCGCCCGCTACGCCGCGACGGGCCTCCTGCCCGGCTACCTGCCCCACGCCCCACGCCCACGACCACGCCCTCGACGACACGGAGCCCACGCCATGAGGACCCGCCCGCAGCTGGCCGCCTTCGGCCTCAAGCACAACCCCTTCTCGCCCGAGGTGCCGATCGAGGCGCTCTCGGCCAGCGCCGCCGTCGAGCACTTCTGCTGGCGCGTGGGCAACATGGCCGCCGAGGGCGGCTTCGCGCTCGTCACCGGCGATCCCGGCACGGGCAAGTCCGTCACGCTGCGCCTCTTGCAGCGTCGGCTCCACGCGTTGCGCGACGTGCAGGTCGCCACGCTGACCCACCCGCGCTCGCGGCTGAGCGACTTCTACCGCGAGCTGGGCGACCTCTTCGGCGCCGCCATCGCGTCCAGCAACCGCTACGGGGGCTTCAAGACGCTGCGCGCCAAGTGGCTCGCGCACATCGACACGACCCTCGTGCGCCCGGTGCTGCTCATCGACGAGGCCCAGCAGATGTACCCCGACGTCCTGTCCGAGCTGCGCGTGCTCACGAGCACGGACTTCGACTCCCGCGCCATCCTCACGGTGGTGCTCGTCGGCGACGACCGACTGACGGAGATGCTGCGCACGCCGGAGCTGCTCCCGCTGGGGACGCGGATTCGTGCGCGGCTGCAGCTCGATCATCGCAAGCCCGATGAGCTGCAAGCGATGCTGGAGCGCCGACTGGAGCACTGCGGCAACAGCTCGCTGGTGGATCCCATCGTCGTCCGCACGCTGGCCGAGCACGCCGCGGGCAACCCGCGGGTGCTGATGACGGCGGCCAACGAGCTCCTCGACGCGGCCACGGCCCGCGAGCAGGCGACGCTGGACGAGAAGCTCTACCTGGAGGTCTTCGGGGCGTCGGTCTCGCGACGACCGTCGGCGACCGCGGCGGCCGCGAAGGCGGGGCGGCGATGATCCTCGGCGACGATCCGACCGAGCGCCTCGCGCGGCTGACGCCTGAGCGGCTGTCCCAGGCGCCCGAGCGGGCGGCGTTGGCGGCACTGCGCGCGGTGCTCGAGATCACCGAGCGCGCGCTGCTGTGCGCCAACCCCGAGCTGCTCGACGAGAGCTGGCCCACGCAGCGCGGGCGAGCCCACTTCCGTAGCCTGCGCGCCGCCCATCGCATCATGAAGCGTGGATGGGCGCTGGAGAGGGAGATGGCCCGCTACGAGCGGCACCTCCAGCAGCTGCTCGATCGCCCCGTGGGGACGAGCCTCGACGAAATGCCCTTCTGACCGATGGATCACGATCGGTGAGGGACGTCTCCGTCCAATGCGAGCCCATCAACAACCGTGATCACAACACCATCAACAAGGCGTCGAGCGCCGCTTCGTCCTCAAGCGACACAAGCGCAAAGTGCCGCTGCGGCTGTAACGCCTGCGTGGAGACGGCCCTCGGTCCGGCGAAGCTCAAGCCCGGCGCGCGTTACTCGATCGACTTCGCGATCGAGGTGGCGGTGGCCAAGTACGCCGATCACGCGCCGCTGGAGCGGCAGGTCCGCATCATGGCGCGCGAGGGCCTGGTGATCGACTCGCAGACGCTCTGGGACCAGATCGACTCGCTGGCCAAGGTGCTGCGCGCGCTGCCCGCGACGCTCAAGGAGTACCTGCACGCGCAGCCGGTGCTGGGCGCCGACGAGACCCGCTGGCGGATGCTCAGCGCCAAGGGCAAGGACCTCGGTGAGGCCAAGCAGTGGCAGGTCTGGGGGCTCAGCGCGCCGAAGGCGGTCTGCTACGCGATCCTCGACAGCCGATCGACGGAGGCCGGCCGGACGGTCCTGGGTGGCTACCGCGGGATCGTGATGGCGGACGGCTACGGCGTATACGGGTCACTCTCCAAAGGACGGGAGCTTCACGTTGGCGAACTGCTGGGCGCATGTGCGAAGAAAGTATCTCGACATCGAGTCCTTCTTTCCGGTGAAGGTA
>JADJTL010000011.1 GCA_016711215.1 Pseudomonadota bacterium
AATCCGTGCAGCAAGCGGCGCGAAAGCATTCTCAAGCTGGGCGTAGCCCTCGCGGCATTCGCAGTGGCCTGGGCGGGCGTGGTCCTGTTTGTGTCGGGGCACGCCTACTCGATATATGACGACGCCTATATTTATCTGCGCTACGCGGACAACGTTTTCGATGGGTGCGGCCTGAGATTCAACTGTGCCGATGCGCCTGTGGAGGGATTCACCAGCCCGGTCTACCTCGCGCTCCTCGTCGCTGCGCGCTGGGTCACACCGGATCTGGAAACCGTCACCCAGTTGATTGGAAGCGTGGCCATGGGGCTCACCATCGGTAGCGTCGCGCGAGCGGCGATGCGGTTTGGTGCGGACATCGGCAGCTTGGCCGCCAACGGCGTGGCCCTGGTGCTGAGCGTCGTGCTCGCGACAGACCACCTCCTGCTGCTCAACGCGGTAAGTGGACTGGAGACGGCGGTGGCATGCTTGATCATCGGCAGGCTCTTCGCGTCATTGCAGAAGCGCGACCTCAGCAGTACCACATGGTTGTTGGCAGCGCCGTTGGGACGCCCCGAGGCGGCGCTGTTCATCCTGTGCGCGCCACTCGGGTGAACCGCGCATCAAATACGCATCTATTTCGACTCACTTACGCGGGACCCTTGGTCGACGGGCGTGTCGTTTCGCGATCCCCCGATTGCGAGGAACTTGGCGCCACCTATAACCCCCCCCCCCCCCAAGTCGCGCAGGCTCCCCCCCCGATTCGCTTGGTCGCTGTCTTCGCCGAGATCCTCCGCGAATTTTTTCCGCCTCGTGGGCTCGAACACGTGCTCATCCACCTGGTCAACGTGTTGACGATACGGGGGTTGTTAGGGGCGATCTGCAACCATTGGTTGAAAATTTTTTGAGCGCTCGGAAATTTTTACGTTCGCCACTTAGGAGCCGCCTGAAGCCTTTCTTCGGAGACCTTCCTCGACCTCGAGGGGGCACTTTTTGAGGAAAGCGCCCCGACACCTTCCGTCGCGGGTCTTTGAGGCGCTCGATCCGCAGGCCTTCAGGAGGCGTTCGGCGCTGGCTCAAGCCGCTTTCTCGACAACCTCCAGGACCAGACCATCGCCACCCTTGCCGACGCCGCAAGACGCTGCGCGGCGCGTTGGCACTGTGCAACTCGGCGCAGGGAGCGGTGGTGCCTTCCCCCACCTGATGCAGGTCTGGGCCACCCCGAGCAGCGGCTGCTCCTCGGGCAGAAGGCGGTCAAGGGCGCCGGTGGCGAGTCCGAGGCCGCCCTGGAACTGCTGCAAATACTCGACGTTCGCGGCGCCACCGGCCACGGCCGATGCAAAACACCTGCACCCGGCACCGTCACCGACCACCACACAAATGCCCCTGCGATGCGGGCGCCGACTTCGTGCTGGCGCTGGCAAAGGGCCCGCAGGCGCGCTGCACAAGCGACGTCGAGCTTCGCCGTACCGCCGAGCGAAACTTCCCCGCGGAATCAAGCAGTGCCGGTCAGCGCGACGACGCTCACGGGAGCGTCAGTACCGCTAGGTCCAGGTGATGCCCATCCGGCGACCTTCCTCGCCGCATCCGCGCCCCCTGGACCGACCTGCCATCGTCCTCGTTGGGACGGCGCGTCCGCGACCTCCTCAGCCTTTCGTCCTAGAATCCATTTACATCACCAGTCACGACGCTAACCCCGAACTCCTGGCCCAGCGCGAACGCGACCACTGGAAGATTGAAAGCCAGCTGCATCACTGCCTCGACATCTCCTTTGCCGAGGACGCCGCATTCATCACGAAAACGGCGCCCCGGACCTTCGCGCCCTCATCGCCCGCCGCTCTTTCCGCGATCAGAGCGCGGACCCTCCGTCAGCGAGTGTCGCCGCCGACGCCGTCGCGCCGCCTGGAGCCGCTCCTCTGTACTTCGACATCCTCGCTGCTCGGTTTCCTCGGGTTTAGATGGCTCACCTGGCCGCGCCACTACTTCCTCATTTGCGCCGACGCCGCATCGTCGTCACCGTGGCCCTCGGCCTCGCCGTCCTCGCGCTCCTGCGCTGGAGGATCTTTGGCGACATCGTACCCAATACCTATTGGGCTAAATCGGGCGGCACGCCGCGCCACTATGCGCTCGGTCTGAGCTACCTTGGCGAGCTGGTACGCGATTTTCCGCTGATCGTCGGCGCGCCGCTCGCGCTGGTCCTGCCGGCGACAAGGCGCCTGACGACCTATGTGTTGCTGGTGGCGGGGGCGTGGTTCGCGTTCTTTCTGCGGTCGGGTGGCGACACGTTTCATTACAGTCGTCTGGCCGTACCTCTGGTGCCGGTGCTCAGCCTCTTGGCGGTCGTGGGCGCAGTCGGCTGTTCGCAACGACTCGTTGCGCGTGTTCCGGCGACCTACGGCACGGTCACCCAGGGATCTGTTGTGGCGGCGCTGCTGGCCGGTTTGCTGTTAATCGGCCTGGGGAATAACCACCGACGGGCGCTGCCCCTGTCCCATGGGTTTGACAACGTGCGCCGCTGGACGCGCGTCGGGCAATATCTGGCCCGGAATCACCGAGGCAAGACGCTGGCCACTGTCCCCATTGGCGCGATCGGTTATTTCTCTAAACTGCCGGTGATTGACCTTGTCGGCCTGACAGAGCCCGCCATCGCCAAGGCTGGGCGCTCCGTGCCGCCGGAATTGTTGACGCGCGATTGGATCGCCCACGAACGCCACAACACCGAGTGGGTCTTGCGTCGTCGGCCCGATCTCATCATCACTACCAAATGGCGCGCAGAGCCCTGGCGCGACCTGTCTGAGGCGCGCGCCGGCTTTCTTGCCGATTGGCTGCTGCTGCGCGAGATCAAGTCCAGCAGATCTGATAAGGCAGGGCAGGCCCCCTACGATCTGCTGGATGCACCGATCGCCCCAGACATCCATTGGTTGATGTTTCAACGACGCCAGCCGCAGCCCCAAGCTCAATGAAATGCTGGTGGCCCGTAACCGTTCAGCAGGGCCCGCCTGGTGTTGAGGACCGGGGTGATGAAGGCTGTGTCCCGGCGTAGACCGGGAGGCGGCAGCGATGCAGGAGCGGCGAAGTCGGGCTGAATGGAGCGACCTCTGTGGGGCCTACGAATCCAGCGGCGAGGCGGCACGAGCGTTCGCACGACGGCAAGGGGTGCACCCGGAAACGCTTTGCTGGTGGCGGACGAAGCTGCGCGGGGAAGGCGCGTTGGGCGGTGCAGCGAAGGGCTTCGTCGAGGTGGTCAGTGCAGCGCCGATGCCGGCAGTACGAGCGGTGGTGCGCATCGGCAAGGTGGCGATCGATTTCGGCGACGGTCTGCCGCCGACAGCGTGGGTCGCGGAGCTCGCGGCGCAATGCTGAGCCTGCCGGCGGCGGTACGCATCTACTTCTTTGCCGAGGCGGCGGACATGCGCAAAGGGTTCGATGGGCTGGTGGCGCTGGTGCGTTCCGCGGGGCTCAACGAATACAGCGGGCACCTGTTCGCGTTCGTGTCGCGGCGTCCGATGCGTCCCACCCGTCCGATGCGTCCCACCCGTCCGATGCGTCCCACCCGGGTTGATTCCGATGCGTCCCACCCGGGTTGATGCGTCCCACCCGGGTTTGATGCGTCCCACCCGGGTTGATGCGTCCCACCCGGGTTGATGCGTCCCACCCGGGTTGATGATCGGTGATGGTCGGGCCAAAGCGCGACGCGCGGCGCGAGCGCGTTTTGGCGCGCGGAAGATGCCGGGGAGCGGCGCCCCGCCGGGCTACCGGCAGGTCGGGTCCGAAGGTCGGACGGAAGGCCCAGCGCCTCGGTTAAACCCGCAGGACTAGGCGGCGGAGGGATGGGCACGTTGTCTGCATGCGTTCCGGTTCCGCATGAGCCTGCCTCGGCCTGTGATCGCTGGAGAGACACTGATGGTGACGCGCCGCTGCGCGCAGCGGCAGTTTCTGCTGCGGCCGTCGGCGACGGTCAACGGGATCATCGGCTACTGCCTGGCCGTGGCCGCGGAACGCTACGGCGTGCGGGTCCACGCCTTATGCGTGCTGTCCAATCACCTGCATGTCGTGATCACGGATGTCCGTGGGACGCGGCCGGAGTTCTGCCGCTGGCTCTTCGAGTTCACGGCGAAGTGCCTCAATGCGCACTGGGGACGCTGGGAGAACCTTTGGGCGAGCGAGCCGCCGTCGGTGGTGCGCCTGGTGGATGCCGAAGCCCAGCTCGATAAGGTCGTCTACACGCTGGCCAACCCGGTGGCCGCGGACTTGGTGACAGAGCACCGTCACTGGCCGGGGCTGATCAGTCGGCCCGGGCGACACGGGCGCGCCGAGTCCTTCAAGCGGCCCAGGCGGTTCTTTCGTGAGCAGGGCCCGCTGCCGGCAGCGGCGAGTTTGACGGTCGCGCCGTTGCCGGCGTACGCGGCCCTGCCGGCGGAGCAGTACGCCACGCTGCTGGCCGACGCGGTCATCGCGCGCGAGCAAGCGCTTGCAGAGCAGCGCCGCGTGGAGTGCAGGGGCGTGATGGGACGCCGGGCCGTGCTGCGCCAGTCACCCTTCGAGACGCCGCACCGGCCGGAGCCAAGGCGTCAAATGAATCCGCGGGTGGCCGGTGGGAACAAGTGGGCGCGAATCGAAGCGCTGCAACGCCTGCGCGATTTCGTTGCGGGCTACCGCGCCGCTTGGCTGCGCTGGCGTGAGGGCGATCGAGGCGCGACCTTTCCCTTCGGCACCTACGCGCTGCGGCTGTACGCGGGCGCTTGCTGCGCCCAGGCGCCCTGAGGCCAAGTCCACCTGGCCCGCGCTCTTCCCGCTGCCCTCGTGCCTCGCGCCCCGAGACGCTGAGATGGGCTAGCTGCGTTCAGGCGTGCAAGAACACCCCCTCACGCGCCTGAAAGCAGCGTCTGCCGGCGCCGGCCTGGTCAATCGCGTCCCGCGTCTTGCCCCGGTCACGCGCTCCTTCGCATTTCAGACCTCCTGCGCACCCTGGCCGCAGGCATCCAAAACGCATCGAAACGCATCAACCCGGGTCGGCCGTCCGAACGCATCAACCCGGGTCGGCCGTCCGGGTGGGCCGTCCGGGTGCCGTCAAACGCATCGAAACGCATCAACCCGGGTCGGCCGTCCGGGTCGAAACGCATCAACCCGGGTCGGCCGTCCGGGTCGCCGTCCGGGTCGCCGTCCCGGGGCCGCGGGTCGGCCGTCCCGGGGCCGTCCGCAGGCCGTCCGCAACGGCCGTCCGCACGCGGGTCGGCCGTCCGCACGGGCCGTCCGCAACGCATCAACCCGAGTCGGCAGTCCAGTGCAGTCCAGTCGACGCATCAACCCGAGTCGGCAGTCCGGCGCGAGTCGGCAGTCCGGCGGAGTCGGCAGTCCGGCGCAGTCCGGCCAAGGAATCGTCAACCCGGGTTAGAAAAGAGCGGGTTAGAAAGGAGAAGGGGAATGATCATCCCAGCCGCTTTCAACCGGTAGATCGGTTGGAGTTGGAAGCAGCGTTGACGACCACCGGTAGCTTGCCCTTCCAGTCGACCCACGTCTTCGGGTTCGTCACCAGCTCGCACATGATGTGCGCGACGTTGGATATGTTCGTGCTGCCCGGCGCGAAGAGGCCGTTCACGAGGCCCTCGTGCAATGCGTACTCCGATACTTCGCCCTCGAGGAGGGAATCCGGCCGGACCACCGCCCACTGAACGTAGGCGTTGTTCGGCCCGAGCTTCTCGACGAGGAAGTCCGCGGCTCGCTGGTTGTCCCTGGCTGGAGGAAGCACGCCGCAGAGCAGCCAAAGAAACGCTCTCTCGAAAGCGCCCCGGCGCGTGTCGAGGCCGCCCGGGCGATTCACTGAGACGCTGCTCATGAGGATGAGCTTCACCGGAGCTGGGGGCTTGAGCGCTTCGACCCCACGGCACAGGCGGGTCGTCGCTCTCGTGACCAGGTCGTGTGGCGGTCCGAAGATGCCCTTGCAGCTGAGGACGTGCCCGAGACAGGAGATGACGGCATCGGCGCCGCGCAAGTGGTGCCGCAGCTCCTCGTCCCGAAGCGAAAGCAGGCTGGCCTCGATCACCGTCAGGTTGGGGTGCCCCGCGACGTCTGGCGGGAGCTTCCCGCGCGATCGCACGATGGCGCGAACGCTGATGCCGCGGCCGAGAAGTTGCTGCAAGACGCGTCCACCCGTGCGTCCAGTGCCGCCAACCAGAAGAACGGTTTGCTGTGTGGGCATGTCTGCGTCTCCTTCAATCGCCTGGGGGTGCAACATCGAACGGGTCGGGCCGCCCCGACCGGGGTTGTGTTCCTGGGGGTTGTGTTCCTGGGGGGGTGTGTTCCTGGGGCTTCCTGGGGCGTGTTCCTGGGGCGCATGCCGAACCGGTGCGGAGGGTCTTCGAAGCACGGAGGTGCGGGCCGCGCAGCGGCTTGACCCGTGGAACTCAGGGCGCCGGGAGGGTGCCGACGGGCCCGTGGCGGGTCAGGTAGAGGACTTCGATCCCGGCTTGCCCTCGCGCGAAGCGCAGGCCCTGCTCGGGTCCCATGACGAAGAGCGCGGTGGAGAGGGCATCCGCCAGCGCCGAATCGCGGGTCAGCACGGTCACGGAGCCGTCGAAGGCCGGCGGGCGGCCGGTGCGCGGGTCGAGGATGTGTCCGACCGTGCGCGTGTCGACGCGCTCATGCCGCAGGTAGTTGCCAGAGGTGGCGATGGCCGTGTCGGCTACCCCCAAGCTGCCCGCCGAACGACCGAGGTGATAGGGGTCGGCGAGCTGGAAGGCGTGCTTGTTGCCGTCGGCGTCGCGCCCGCTCGTGCGCATGTCGCCGCCGATCTTCACGACGAGGTCGCGCAGACCCCTCGCCCGCAGCAGGGCGTGGACGGCGTCGACGATCCAGCCCTTGGCGACGCCGCCGATGCCGAGGGCCATCCCCGGCTGCTGGAAATGGAGCGTTCGGCCGTCGAGGCGCAGCCGCTGATAGCCGACCGCCTGCAGCGCGCGGTGCAGCGCCTGCTCGTCGGGCCAGACCTGGCGCTGCGCCGCCTCATGCCACAGGCGGTTGATCGGCCCCCAGGTGATGTCGAAGGCACCCCCGGTCAGTCGACTGACGCCCAGCGACCCGCGCACGAGCTGCGCGAGCGTCGGAGAGAGCTCGACCTTGCCCTCGCCCTGATCCGCCAGCCGGTTGACGCGGCTGATCTCACTGTCGTCGCGCCACTCGGAGAGCTGCTGCTCGAGCTCATGCACGCGGGCGCGCGCCGCGGCTAGCGCGCTGCGGGCGCCCGGCGCCTCGCCTTCAGCGACGAGCAGCCAGACCTCGTACGAGGTGCCCAGCTCACGACCCGAGTCGCGCACGACGACGCGCTTCTGCGCCACGTGGCTCGGCCTCTGGGGCGGCGGCAGCTCAGCGAGGCTGCGATAGCGTCCGAGCAGGCGGCCGTCGGCTCGGAGGTGGAGCAGCGTCGGCGTGCTGCGAATCGCGTAGCGAGCTGCGACGCTGCCCTCGGCGTCGACGAGGATCGGCAGCGCCCGGGCGTCTGTTGGTAGCTGATGTTCTCTCAGCTTCCGCCGCACCTCGGCGGCGCTGCTGCCGCTGTAGATGTAGAGCGTGCGGACCGCGTCGGCCTGCGCGCGCGCCCACCGCAAGACCTGAGGTTGCTCCCGCCGGCAGGCGGCGCACCAGGTTGTGGCGAAGACCAGCAGGGTCGTCCGGTCGGCGGCGAGCAAGCTGCGCCAACGCACGGCGCCGCGGCCGAGGACCGTAACGGAGGGATTGCCGCCGTCGTCGCTGGCGGGGCCGCGGGCCGACGCCGGCGGCGAAAGGCTGAGGTGCGCGCCGAGCCAGAGCAGCGCGCAGGCGCTGAGGATAACGCGTCGTCTGACCCGCTGCCTCACCACGACGCCTCCACGCCGAGGTTGCCACCGGCCCCATAGATGCCGTCATCGCGATAGAAGCCGTAGCCCGCGACCCGGACGATCCAGCGCAGCTGCGCGCTGACCAGCGGCAGCGGCACAACGACGATCAGCCCGGGGTTATGCATCAGGAAGGTGCCCAGATCCGAGTCCTGGGTGCGCTGCTCGGGAGCGCCGAGCAGGCGCTGACGAAAGAAGCGCGTGCCATGCTGCAGCGCTAGGCGGTACCAGAGGCGCAGGCGCAGGTCGTTGAAGAGCGGTAGCTCGAGATTGGGCTGGAGGGAGGCGTGGCGCACGCCCCAGTCGTCGAGGTAGCCGCTGCTGTCGAGGCCGGCGCTGGCCCCCACCTTCGGCGAGTAGCGCGCCCGGATCACGACCTGCGCTCGCTCGCGCCGTCGCGGTAGGCGCTCGTCGATCAGATGAATCGGCCGGCCCGCGTCGTCGCTGAGGGTGACGTAGTTCAGCGCGCTGCCAAGCTGACCATCTTGATGACCGAGCTCGAGGCTGAGGCTACCGACCCAGTCGCGTGAGAGATACTGCGTCCAGCTCGTCAGCAGCTTATGCGAGAGCTGGTGGTCGAACTCGCGTGGCCCGCGGTCCCAGCGATGCTGGCGCGTGATCGCACCGCGAAAGCTATAGGTGAGCAGCAGCGCGCTGTTGCCATCGAAGAGCTCACGGCGGGCGCTGAGATCGAGCCCACCTGACCAGAAGCCGTCCTGGTGGTGGTAGTAGGCGCCGGGGCTGAAGGTCCAGCCGCTGTCTCCCGCTTGCACGTCGACCCAGGCTCCTGAATCCAGCACGAGCAGCTTGGGCGAGGCCGAGGCGACGAAGGCATTGTCGATGGTCGCCGGGAGCTCGGCGATCGCGGCGTTGTCGATCAGCGACAATGCGCCGTTGGCCCGCAAGGCACAGCGCTCGTTGAGCGGGAACTGCATGTCGACGGCGAACGCCTTGTAGCTGAAGCCCTCAGTGCGATAGGGGTCGCCGCCCTGATCGCCCTGGGAGAAGGCGTAGAGGTCGAGGGCGAGTCGGTGCAAGGCAGGAGCCTCGGCCTGCGCCGCGCAGGTCCAAATGGCCAGGGCGATCGGCAGGCCTCGCCGCAGCGGCGCTATCAGTGCGCGCTTCACGACGAGCCGCCGACTGGGCAGCCGCTCATTGGGCAGCCGCTCATTGGGCAGCCGCTCATTGGCAGCCGCAGCCGCCGACGGCGGCCGCTCCGTACCCGCCGAACGACCCCTCCCTCGCCGCCTCCGTCTTGTTGCGGATGTACTCCAGCCGCATATCGACGTCGAAGAGCATCGCCCGATCGACGAGCTTGCGGCGCTCGTAGTAGCGCGTCGGCGCGCAACCCTGCGCGAGCAGCGCGAGCAGCAAGCCAGTGGCCGCAACCCACGCGATCCTGAGCATCAGGCGCACTCCTTTTCGGCTCTGGCGCCGCTCTCGCCCTCCGGCGCGGGGCCCCGTCGGCCGCCGAGGTGGGAGCATACGCAAGATTGCCCCGTCGTCGTCAACTGAGGTGCGGGCTGCCCTTGCCGCGCGGGCGCTGGCCGCAACGCTGGCCTCCGACGAGCGCCCTGGCCTAGAATGGGCGCCGTGAGCATGCCGGGAAAGCGCGAGCAGGCGAGCGACGCGGAATCGATGATCGAGGCCAAGCGCACCGATCCCGAACCGACGCTGCCCGGGGCCGAGGCCTCGGACGCGGCCGAGCACGCGAGCACCTGGGACACGCAGCCGATGGCGCTGCTCGACGACGCCGGGCCCGCGGTGGAGTTCGAGACGGCGCGGCGCTATGGGCCCGTCGCAGTGGCAACCGGAGACATCATCGCCGAGCAGCTGGGCGGCGATGCGGAGCCGGTGCCGGAGGCGCTGTCGCCGCAGTCCCCTGACGCGCCGATCGAAACCGAGGACGAGGACGCGACGCGCGGGGTGCCGATCGTCGCCGCCGAGCCTGCCGCAGCGGACCCGCCGCCGCTGCTGGAGGAGTGGCCGGGACCCGCCGCGCTGGACGCGCTCGAACGCACCTACCGCGCGGCCGGGCGCTCCGAAGCGCTCGTCGAGCCCCTGATCGGCTGGGCGGAGGCAGCCAGCGCGCCGGCCGAGCGGATCGCGCTGCTCGAGCGCTTGGCCCGCCTCTATGCGGAGCTAGGGCGAGCATGAGCGGGCTGCGATCGTCTGTCAGAGCATCGCCGCGGTCACGCCGCCGCCGCTTCTGGTGGAGGAGGCCGCAGCTCCGGCGCCGCGCGATGTCTTCGAGCTGCTGGCTGACCGTCTGGAGCAGGCCCGCAGCGTCGCCGAGCGCGTCGAGCTACATCAGCAGCTCGCCACGCTCTGGGAGCGGGATCGCGGTGATGTCGAATGTGCGACGGATTGGCTCGAGCGCGCGCTCGAGCTCGACCCGCGTCACGAGGGGGCGCAGGAACAGCTCGACGCGCTCTATCAGCGGGCCGGACGTTACTTCGATCGGCTGCGGCTGCTCGAGCAGCGGATCGAGCTCAGCCAGAGCGACGAGACGCGTGCGGCATTGCAGGTGACGATCGCTGGGCTCTTCGAGCGCGAGCTCGATGATCCTGTGCAGGCGCTCGCCGCCTACCAACAGGCGCAGTCCTTCAGGCCCGACGACCCCGCCACGCTGCGCCCGCTGCTGGTGCTGGCGGAGCGGCTCGGCGACGGGCGGAGCGCGGCAGGCGCGCTCGAGGCGCTGCTGCGCCTTGCGGCGGCGCCCGCCGAGCGGGCGACCTTGCTCCACCGGCTCGGACTCGTGCAGCAAGAGCAGCTCGACGATGGCGCTGCCGCCGAGGCCCGCTGGTTGGAGGCGCTGGAGCTCGAGCCGGCGCGCCAGCCGACGCTCGATCTCGTGCTCGGGCTCTTTGCGGCCCGCGGTGACTGGGGCAAGTCGCTGGGCCTCCTGCGCCGTGCCGCCGAAGGCTGTCGCGACCGCCACGAGGAGCAGCGGTTGTTGCGCCGCGTGGCCGACGTCGCTGCGCGCGAGCTCGGCGATACGGGCGCGGCGATCGAAGCGTTGCTCGTGTTGGTGGAGCGCGATGGCAACGACGATGAGGCGTCCGACGCGCTGATCGATCTGCTGTGGCAGCAGCATGACCACGCGCGCTTGCCCTCCGTGCTGGGTGCGCGCCTGCGGCGCGCCGCGAGCCTCGCCCCGGCGCGTTTGCTCGAGCTTCACCGGCGGGCGGCGGAGTGTCACGCAGCCCTGGGGAGGCCAGACGAGGCGGCCGCGCATTGCCAGCGGGCGCTCGCGGTCGACCCGCACCATCTCCCAACGCTGGCGCTACGGGCGGAGATGCTGCGGCGGGCCGAGCAGTGGGCTGCAGCGGCGGAGGCCTACGAGCGCCTGATGGAGCAGGGCGAGGCGCTTCCGCGGGCGCAGGGTCTCGAGGCGCTGCTGCAGCTCGGTGCTTGCGCGCGGCGAGCGGAGCGCCCGCAGTTGGCGATCGAGGCCTTCGAGCGCGCGGTGGCCCTTGACGATCAGCAATGGGAGGCGTGGCAGGCGCTCGCCACGCTCCAGGCCGTGGCGCGCAGCTGGGAGGGCGTGATTCGCGCCAAGCGCGCGCTGCTCGGGCCCGCCGATCCGGAGACCCAGGCGGTGCTCTGGCGCGAGATCGGCGACCTGTATTGGCGACAGCTGCAGCGGCCGGCGGCCGCCGAGCCGGCGTACCGCCAGGCGCTGGCTCTGCGCGCCGACGATCGTGCGGCGCTGCAACGACTGCTCGACCTCTGCTCCGAAGCGGATCAGTGGCCGGAGGCGATTGAGCTCTGCGGCAGGATGGCGGCGCTTGAGCAGAATCCCGAGCTCCGCGCCAAGTACCATCACGCCGCCGCGGTGATCGCGCGCGACAAGCTCGGCGACGCCGGGCTGGCGCTGCGGCTCTTCAATGACACGCTGGACGCCGACCCGCAGCAGCTGCATGCCTTCAGCGCGGTCGATGAGCTCTGCACCGCACAGCGCGACTGGAAGGAGCTCGAGCAGAACTACGCGCGGATGATTCAGCGCCTGCCGGCGGAAACGGCGCCGGCGCTCCTGACCAGCCTTTGGCATAACCTCGGTGAGGTGCTGCGCACGCGCCGTCGCGATTTCGAGGCCGCCATCGCCGCCTTCGAGGCCGCGGACCGCCTCGACCCGGGCCATGGCGCGCGCGCCGAAATCCTGGCCGAGCTCTACTATCTCTGCGGGCCGGATTACCGGCCGCGCGCGATCGCGCTGCTGGAGCGCCTGCTGCGAGCCGAGCCGGAGCGCACCGACTTGCTGCACAGGCTGCTCCAGCTTCATCTCGAGGGCGAGCGCTATGACCAGGCCTGGTGTCTCGCTGCGACCCTGGCGCACCAGCGCCTGGCGTCGCCGGAGGAGCTTAAGCTCTACCGGCGCTATCGCGCGCGACGACTGCCGCGTGCGCGCGCCCGCCTCAGTGATGAGGTCTGGCAGCGGGACCTGCACCACCCGCGGCAAGATCCGCTGATCAGCGCGATCTTCGGCACCGTCGCCACCGTCGTCGCCTCGACCACGGCGCGGCCGCACGCGGCCTTTGGGCTCAAGCGGGCCCAGCGGGTGGCGTTACCCGACGAGAGCCAGCCGGTCTCCGACATCTTCGGGTATGTGACGGGCGTGCTGACGGTGGCGGAGGCAGATCTCTTCTTGCAGCCCGATCAGCCGCTCGCCCTGCTGCTCGCGCACACCAGTGAGGCGCCCTCCTTCGTTGCTGGGGCCTACCTGCTCGAGGGTCGCTCCGAGCTGGAGCTGAGCTTCATCCTGGCTCGGCAGCTCGCCTTCTTGCGACCCGCGCTCTTCTTGCGCAATGCGCTCAATGCGCCCTCACAGCTCCTGGCGGTGCTCCTGGCGGTGCGCAGCCTCTTCGCCGACGTACCCGACGTGCCGCGTGACCTCGCGCGCCAGGTGGCTCAGCTTGTCAAGGGCCTGCGACGCCACCTGCACGCGACGCAGCTCGATCAGCTCGCGGCGCTGGTGCAGGCCCTGCCGTGGGAGAGCCTCGACCTGCTGGCCTGGTGGAACGCGACGGAGCTGACGGCCGATCGCGTCGGATTGCTGCTCTGCGGCGACCTCGAGCTCGCCGCGGCCGCGCTCGCCGCCGATCCGGTGGCGGGTGCCTTTTCGCTCGAGGAGCGGCTCGCCGAGCTCGGGCAGTTCATGGCCTCCGAGACGCATTTCCGGCTGCGCGAGTTGCTTGGACTGAGGCTCGAGGAGCAGGGTGCGTAGCAGGCGCGGGCGGTCGGGCGCTGGGCGTGCACGCACCGCGGCCGGGGCGGCGCTCGCGCTCTGCCTCGCCTGCTGCCCGGCGGCGCTCGCCCGGGCGGCCGCCGCTGCAACGACGGGCGTGCGGGCGGTCGCGCCCCTTCGGGGATATGCTCTGCGGCTGGCCGGCACGCACGCCGAGCTGCGCGCAGGTGATGGCGAGCCCCTGCTCGATCTCGCGCCCGAGCTGGAGGTCGTGACGGCCGCTGGGCGCCGGCGGCGGCAGCGCTGGGTGTTGGAGCGTCGCGGCGCGACGGTCGGGGGCCACAGCACGTCGTGGGTGCTCGCGGGCGAGCTGGTGGTCGCGGCAGCGCACTATCTGCTGCGGCTGGAAGGGGATGAGCAGGGACGCGTCATCGACGTCGAGTTGACCGTGCGCCAGGCCGCCCCCGCGGCGCTGCTGCGGGAGGCGCTGCGCTTCGTCGCCCTCGCGCCCCGTGGCGTCGTGGCGCTCGATCGTGGGTATCGTTCGGTCGCTAACCCGCTGCAGCCCTTCTTCGTCGATGCGCTGACCCCGCATCGGCTGCGTTTCTGGGGTGAGGGCGGCGCCGCGGTCACCTTGAGCGCGACGGCGGGTCTGCAAGGCTACTGGCTGCGTCCGCGGCCGCGCGGTGGCTACGAGCTCGAGCTCGAGCTGGACGACGCGCGCAATCGCCCGCTGGCGCGCTATCGCGGCTGCTCCGAGGCGCACCCGTCTCCCTCGCGCCGCTCGCGCCCGATGGGGAGTCAGAGCGGCCTCGCGCTCCGCGACCCGGTGCTGCGACTCGCCGGCAGTCAACGCCGCTATCGCTGGCAGTGGCTGATTGGTGAGGCGTCGCTGCCCGAGGTCCGGCGCTTTCCCAGCGGCTATCAGTCCGCCCTGGTCCTTACAGATCACGCCGACCAATCGAGCGCTGAGCGGCTCGAGGCGCTGGCCTTCGGTGCCACCGGAGCGGTGGGCGCGGGGAGGATCGGCCCGCAGTGGCCCGGCCTGGTCAATCGCGGGCTGAGCTACAGCAAGACGGTCTTCGCGCGCCGCGTGCCGCCCTATGCGGTTCAGCTCGACGACGAGCGCTATCGTGCGCTGCTCGCGCGCGTGGCCGCGCAGGGCGTCGAGCTTGGACTCCACTCCCTGAGCGGCGGACCCGATGACCCAGGCGATCCACGCACGGTGGCGGCCTTCGCCGCCTTCCGCGCCCTCTCCGGCGGTCGCCTTTGGATCGACCACCGACCGACGACCAACTGCGAGGCCATCAGCAATCGCGGCGCCGATCCGACCAGTCGCTGGTTCATCCTGCCGCTCCTGCGTCGGTTCGGCCTGCGCTATCTGTGGCGCGGCGCCGACGCTCAGCGCGCGCGTCGCCGCGCCGGGATTGATCTCCTGCGCAGCGAGCGACCGGGCGAGCGGCCGGCGGTGCTCTACCGGGGCGAGCAGCTCGTCGTCGCGGGGCAGCGACCCTTTCTGCTCTTCGGCTCGAGCTGGCTGTTTTTTACGCACTGGCGGCAGTTGCTCGCCGCCCTCTCGCCGCGCGCGCTCGACCGGTTGGCCGCAAACCACGGGCTAGCGGTGGGGCATGTCTACCTCGAGACCTGCCGGGCGCGCGGCCGCCTGCATGGGCGTGAGCTGCTCCGTGCGCTCGGAGGCGAGCGCTATGTGTTGCGGCCTGCCGTGGATCGGCTCTTCGTGGCGCTGGCGCGCCGCCAACGCGAGGGCTCGCTCTGGGTCACCGGGCTCGAAGCGCTGGCGGACCACCTGCTCGGTGCGATGCGCGTCACGCTCGAGCCGGTCGCCCAGGACGGTAGCGTGCGGCTGCGCTACACGCGTGACGACGGCCCGGCCGTGCTGCGCGCCGTGACGCTGCGCTGGCCGCCTGGCGTCGTCGACGTCATTCCCAGCGCGGGCGTCGTCCTCGGCGGCAGGCGCGTCCGCGAGGGCCGGCTGGAGACCTGGTGCGACCTCTCCGCAGGGCTGCCGATCACGCTGCGCCCGCTTCTGCGAGAGGGGTCGCGCGAGGCGTCGCGACGGCGTGGGGCAGCAGCAGCAGCGTTCTGAAGGGAGCGGCAAGCGTCATGGCCACCCAGCAAGGCACGATGGACTTCCTCCTCGATCAACTGCGCGGGCTGCCTGCCGTGCGCGCGCGCAAGATGTTCGGTGAGTACGCCCTCTACTGTGACGAGAAGGTCGTTGCGCTGGTTTGTGACAACCAGCTCTTCGTCAAGATCACGCCGGCAGGACGGGCGTTGGTCGGCGAGCGCTACGCGGAGGGCGAGGCCTATCCGGGGGCGAAACCGTCGATGCTGATCGACGCCGAGGAGCTCGAGGATGGCGATCGGCTCTGCGAGCTGATTCGTCTCACGGCGGCGGCCCTGCCCGTCCCTCGGCCGAGGCGGCCGAGGAAGAAGCAGGGCTCGGCAGGACGGTAGACGTCGCGCGTGCGGCGCTCTCGGCATCGGCACACGGGCGGCGCGCGCGCACGGGCGGCGCCGGCGTGCAGCGGCAGCCCGCTCGAGCGCGCGCGAGCGACCGGCCGGCGCGAGGCTCGACAAACGCTCGGCGCTGACGTCAACTCCCGACTGATGGGCCCGCGGCGATGAGTCTCCAGCCGGTGAGCGTGCGTCCGCTGCGGACGGCCGACCTGACGGCGTGCGCGGCGATCGTCGCGCAAACGTCAGTGTTCGCCGCCTATGGCCTGAGCGCCGAGGCGGTAGCACGCCAACTCGGCGAGGCGCTGGATGATGCCCGCAGCGCCGTCCTCGTGGCTGTCGCGCCGGCCGATACGCCGCTCGCCGTGGCGTGGTTCGTCGAGCGTGGCGCCTTTGATCGCAGCGGCTATCTGCGCCTGATTGCGGTCGCTCCCGGGCGGACGCGGGGTGGGTTGGGCCGGGCGCTGGTCGCTGCGCTGGAGCAGCGCTACCTCTCACGCGGCGGCATCGTCTTGCTAGCGGCGCACGACAACGCGCTGGCCCATCGCTTCTACGAGGGGCTGGGCTACGGTCACGTCGGCGACCTGCCAGCCTATGTCGGCAGCGGACTGCACGAGAGGATCTACTTCAAGCCGCAGACGGCGAGCCCCGTCGCCACCTTCGAGCGGCAGTGCACTTCGTTGCGGGTGCAAGTCTAGGGGCGCGGGCGGGTCGAGCGCGCGCTGGGGGACTCAGCGGCGCCCGCTGGCCGCGCGCGCCTCGTGCCTCAAGCGCTTCGTGCTTCAAGCGCTCAGCGCGTCACAGCCTGATAGACGCCCTCGGTGAAGCCGGCGATGTTGTCCCAGTTGAAGTGCTCTTCGACGGCGCGCCGGCCCGCTTGACCCAGGCGGCGGCAGTGCTCGTGATCCGCGAGCAACGAGCCGATGCCGTGCGCCAGGCCCCCGGGGTTGGCGTCGACGAGGAAGCCATTGACGTCATGCCAGACGAAGTCGCGCGGCCCACCGGCGGTCGTGGCCACTACCGGCTTGCCGGCGGCCCAGGCCTCGAGCACGACAATACCGAAGGGCTCGTTGCGGCTCGGCACCGCGACGACATCGACCGCCCGCGTCAGGTCCGCGTAGTCGTTGCGCGGTAGTGGCCCGAGGAAGCGAATCGCGTGGGCTGCGCCGATCGCGTGCGCACGGCGCACGACGGCGTCGAGCTCGGGTCCGTCGCCGGAGATGAAGAACTTGGTCTCCGGGTAGGAGGCCAGCACCATCGGCACGGCGTCGACGAGCATGTCGATGCCCTTCTGGGCGGTCATCCGGGCCACGGTGAGCACCGTCGGCGCCATCGGCGCCACATGGTAACGCGCCTTGACCTCGCCCGGATCGATGAAGCCGTCGAAGGCATGGTAGTTGACGCCGTTGGGCACGACGTGCAGCTTCCAATGCGGCACCTGGTAGATACGGCTGACCTCGGCAGCAAGGAAGTTGCTGACCGCGATGATGCTCTGCGCGTGAAAGCAGGCAGCGGCCTCGGTGTCACGCACCCAGCGCGCGTAGCCATCGTGGAAGACGTTGCCGTCGCGGCCGTACTGGGTCGAGTGCAACGTCAGCAGGCCGCGGGTGCCGTGGCCGTCGCGGACGTACTTGATCACGTTGCCCGCCATCCAGTCGTGGGCGTGGATCAGGTCAAAGGGGCCGACGAAGGACGTCACCTCGTGGAAGCGATGCGCCATCGCCTTACACATCCAGTCCATCGACTCGACGATGTTCTGGGTCACGCCGTGGTCGACGCGGTGATAGTGCACGCCGTGGATACAGTCGTAGTAGCCCTGGTCGCCGCGCCGGCGGGTGATCACGTGAATCTCGTGGCCGCGCCGTTGCAGGCCGGCTGCGAGCTCGGTCACGTGTACCGCGAGGCCACCGAGGTTGAACGAATGCAGTGACTCCCACGAGAACATCGCGACGCGCATGACCACCCCTCCTCCGATTGCCGATTCGCCGCGCAAGATAGTCGCTGCGGCGCCGCCTGGGTAGCGCAAACTGAAAGCTGTCTGAACGACTCGGGGCCCCTCCGCGCGGCGGATTGGTCGCGCCGCTCAGCGGAGCTTTCCACGATCGGCTTGCCATCGAAGGTGCAGGCTCGGTCGCGCCGCTCGGTCGGGGTACCAGTGGGCGCCCGCCCCGCGCCGGATGACCTCAGTGCCGAGGGCTTCACCTGGCTCGAGGGCAGCAGGCTGGGCAGTGCGCGCGCGGCCGGCTCACCAGCCGACGAGCCAGGCCAGCGTCCGCTCCGGCGGCGCCTCGTGGGAGCGGCCGAGGGCCACCGCGAGGTGGGCGGCGATGCGGATCGAGGTCGGGGAGGTCGGTGGGAGCTTGGACCAGGCCGCCTGCAGCCACGCGTCGCCGTGGCCGCGCCCGTACCAGGCCAGGGCCACCGTGCTCACCCAGCGCAGGAGCGAATCGCGTCTGCTGTCACGCAAGAGCTGCCAGAGCCGCGCCGGTGGGCAGCTTCGCGCGAGGTGGCGCGCGAGCGCGGTGCGCGCCGCGCGCTGAACGTCGTGCGCCGGATCGAGCGCGCCTTCGATCAGCGCGGTCGCAGCCTCGGGCCGGCTAGACGCCAGCGCGCCGAGGGCCGTGAAGGCGAGGCGTCGCCGCTCCTCGCTGCGATCGCCTACCGCGACGCGCAGCAGGCGCAGCGCCTCGTCGGTGGCCTCGCCGCGCAGCAGGCCGAGGGCGGTAAAGGCCGCCTCGCGCTCGCTCGGGTCGGCGGCGCGCAGCCCGCGTGCCAGCAACGGGACGACCAGCTTGCCCAGCCGCGGACTCTCCTCCCCGAGCAGGCGGAGCGCCGCCAGCCGCAGCGAGGGCGCGGCAGCGCGGCGCGCGTCCTCGAGCAGCGCCAGCGCGGTGCTCGGCGCCGCGCGCGACACCAGGCGCGGCAGCGTGATCGCCCGCACCTCCGCCTCGAGGTGCCCTGCGGCGCCGTCGACGGCGCGCTCGAGGCGCAGCTTCACGGCAAGCGCCGCGGCATCCTGAGCCGCGGCCCCGTGGGCCGTGGCCAGCGCTTGGGCGACGGCGGCGTCGAGTCGCTCCGCCAGCAGACGCCAGCGCTCGCTTTGCGGACCGGCGGCGGGCGCTTCCAACCGTAGTGCGGCGTGCAGGGCTTCGGCTTGCACCTCGGTGGCCGGATCGCGGATCAGCCGCTCGAGCAGCGCGGCCGCCTCGAGCGGCGAGGGCGCGACGGCGATCGCTGCGGGCGCGATGGCGGCGCGCACCGCGACCTCAGCCGCGTTGCTGCAGGCGGCGACTGCCTTGAACAAGAGCGCTGAGCGCTGCGGGGGGCGCGCGGCGATCGCCTGCAGCAGGGCGATGCGTCCGGTCGCGTCGTCGGTGGCGAGGTAACTGCGCGCCAAGGACTCGAGGCGCGCACCACCCTGCTGCAGGGCGACAGCTAGTGCCAAAGCGCCCGCGCGCTGCACTTCGCTGGCGCGGTCGGCTGCAGCGCGTTGGGCCAGCCACTGCCCGAGCGGCGCCTGGGCGCTGGCGATCGCCTCGACACAGCTCAGCAAGCCGCGCCGCTGCGCCGGCCGATCGCTGGCCCAGATCGCGCTAACCAGCGCCGTCAGGGCAAAGCGGTCGCGGACCTCGCCGTCGCAGATGACCTCGCGAGCGCCCTCGGCGGCGGCGGCATAGCCGCGACGGATCTGCCTGACGACCTCCTGCGTCCCGAGATAACCGAGGCGCAGCAGTGAGCTGACGGCGGCTGCCGCGACCGACGCCTCGGGATCGGTCAGCAGGCGCTTGAGCAGATCGAGTCGGCGCTGGCGGTCGGGGGCCTCGACCCAACCCAGGCCGAGCGCGGCGGCACGGCGCAGCGCCACGCTCTCGCTGGCCGTTCGCCGGGTGCTGGCCAGGGCCGCCAGCGCGTCGACGACCGCGTCGCCGCCGCCGAGGCGCGCGAGTAGCGCGGTCGCGTTCGCCCGGACCAGCGCGCTCTCCGCGCGCTGCAAGCGCTCCAGAACGGGTTTGGCGCTGGCGTCGAGCTGCTCGGCCAGCGGCAGCAGGAGCGCTAGGCGTCGGGCTTGGCGCGCGACGTCCTTGGTCTGGCCGAGCTGGCGGATCAGGTGCTTCGCCAGCTCGCCGGGCGCCCGCTGCAGGAGGCGCTGCTGCAGCCGCAGCAGCGGCAGGGCCCTCGCGGGCGGCGCAGTGGCGGGGGCACCTGCTGCGACCAGTCGCGCTTGCGCCTGTACGACGATCTCGAGGGCGGCCGCCGCATCGGTGCTCGCGGCGCGCTCGAGCTGAGTGAGCGCCTGCTGCTGGACGCGCCGGTCGGTGTCGATGATCAGCGTCTCGAGCGCGCGCAGCGCGCGCGCGCGTGGCACGCGCGACAATCCCGCCAACGCCAGCAGTCGCACCTGCGCATCGGCGTCGTGTGCGCCGCGCTCGAGGACCTCTGCGGCGGCCGCCGCGGGCAGGCGGCTCGCGAGCCGGACGGCCAAGCGGCGCAGCCGCGCGCGTTCGTCGCCGAGGCAGCTCAGCAGCACCTCGCGCGCCGCGGACGAGTCCGGCAGCAGCAGCGCCAGCGCCTGCGCTGCGCGGCTGCGCTGGTCGGGGTGCCGGCCGGCCTCGACGAGGAGCCGCCCGCCGCGGGCGCGCTCACCTGCGAGCACCAATAGCGTGCCGCGCCGCGCCAGCGGCAGGGGGCCCAGCAGGCGGTCGAACCACGGCTCCGTGCCGCCTGCGCGGCGGCTCGCGCTACGGACGACGCTTTGCCCCCGCACCGCGCGTTGGGCCGCGCGCGGAAGCGTGTCGAGGGCGAACCCGGTGTCGTCGGTAATGGCGCCGAGTCGGCCGGGACCCCACCGAAACGCGAAGCGCAGACCTGGATCACCGGAGCGCAGGACCACGCGCGCGGGTCCCCCGACGCCCCGCAGCTCCGCCAGATAGCTCGAGTGCGCCAGGCGCCACCAGATGCTCCCCGCCACCAGCACGCCGAGCAGCAGAAAGAGGGCGGCGCCAGCGGTCCAGGTCCGGAGGCCGCGTCGCACGGTCTGCTGCTCCTTGGCAGGCAAGGCGGTGCCCCAGTAGCGCCAGATCGCGAGTAGCTCGTGCGGTCGGAGGAGGCTGTGCCGATCCGCGCGGCGTCGCAGCGTGAGGCGGGCATGGGCGCGTCCACGCCGCACGGGCGCGACGAGATCGCGAATGCCGGGCAGCAGGTAGGGGTGAAGCACGCCGAAGGCCGCCTGCCCGTCGTGACGCGGCGCGCCGTGCCGGACGAGCCCGGCGTTGGCCAGGCCCTCGAGCGTTTGCTCGACCGCAGGTACGATCATGCCGGCGCGCTGGCTAACCTCCTCTGTGGTGAGCAAGCCACGCGGGTTCTCGGGCTCGGCCAGCGCTGCCAGCACGCGGCGCGCGCGCCAGCCGCCCGCGCGGGCCGCCAAGAGCTCGACGTGGAGGACGCTCAATACACCCGCGTCGCCACCGCGACGATAGGCCGCGAGCGTGTTGTTGCGCCGCAGCATGACGGCCTGTAGGACGCACTGAAGCTGCGCCGGCAGCACCGGCCCAGGGGTGCAGAGCTCCTCGGCGATCAGGTCGGGCAGCCCCGCCTCCATGTACGCCCCGCCGACGAGCACGCTGCGTTCGATCAGAAAGGCTGTTTGGTGGCGATCGAAGCGGCCGACCTCAATGCGCGCCTCGTCGGCGATGCGCGGGCGCGGGAGGGCGAGCTGGCCAATCACATGCAGCTCGCGCCGTTCGACGCCCAGCACGAGGTGCAGCGCGGGGGCAGAGACCTCCGTCAGCGCTGCAAGCAGGCGATTGAGCTCGTCGAGCGCGATGCCCTCGATCCACAGCGCCTGCTCGAGCTGATCGGCGATCACCAAGACGCGCCCTGGAGCTGCCGCGGCGAGGTCCAGACAGACGCGCGCGGTATCGTCCTCCGGGCCGAGAGGGCGGCCGAGTTGTTCTCCCAGCGCCGCGCGCAGGGCCCCGTGCCAGCCCTCGCCGACCTCGAAATAGAGCGGGAGGAAGTGCGCGGCGCGGGCGGCCGGTATCAGCGCCGCGCGCAGCAGCGAGGTCTTGCCTGCGCCGGCTTCGCCGGTGACGAGCGCCATCGGTGGGCGCTCGCGGCGCAGCCACTGCTGCAGCCGCCCGCGCTCGGTGTCGCGGCCGAAGAACTGCGCCTGGTCGGCCTCGTTGAAGGGCGCGAGGCCGCGAAAGGGGCCGCTGGCGTTGACCGGGGGAAGCATGGCGCGCGCATCATAGCAGCCGATTGACGCTCGATCTACGCGGTGTTAGGTTCGTTTCCTCATCGGAAGAGCAATGTCTGACGAACCGCGGCAGGTGGCGCCCGTCGTTGAGCCCTGGCGAAGGTGGCTGCAGCGCGGCACAGAGGCCCTGCGCGCTGCGGACTACGCCGCGGCCGCCGATGCCTTCGCCCAGGCCTACGCCTTCGCCCCAGATCAGCCCGACGTCTTGCTGGCGCTCGGCCGTGAACGGCTGCGTTCGCGTGCCGATGCGGAGGCCGAGCCGCTGCTGCGCCGAGCGCTCCTGCTCGATCCGACGAGCGCGGCCGCTGCGGCAGCGCTGGCGCGACTGCTCGGGCTGCACCTCGATCGACGCCAAGAGGCCTTCGAGGTGCTGCACGCCGCCCTGCGGCAGAATTCCGGTGCCCGCGCGCTCTGCGCTGTGCGCGGCGAGCTGCTGCTGCAGGCGAACGCCTATCAGGAGGCGCGTGTGGCGTTTGCCCAGGCGCTCGCGGCGGACGTCTGCCGGGCCGAGGACCTCGGCGAGGACGACGAGGCGGCGCGCACCGGCATGGCGCGCACCTACAACGCCGAGGGCATCGCGTTGCACCAGCAGAGCCATTGGGCTGCGGCGGCGCGAGCCTTTCGCCGGGCAGCGGAGCTCGCCGGCGACTGGTCAGCGCCGCGCGTCAACCTCGGCGTGGCGTTGGCGCAGCTCGGGCGGCTGGAAGAGGCGGTCGAGGCCTACCGGGCGGCGCTCCTCGCCGAGCCGGATCATCCGGTGGCCCTCTTCAACCTGGCCACGGCGCAGCATGACACCGGGCATCCGATCGAGGCGCAGCACGCCGTCGAGCGCCTGATCAAGGCCTGTCCCGACTACCCGCGCGCGCGGCTCCTGCTCGCCGACGTCGCGATCACGCTCGGCGACTACGACCGGGCGATCGCCGTGCTGCTCGAGCAATTGGATCAGGACGGCAGCGTCGTGCCGGTCTGGGCCAGCCTCGGCCTGGCCTACGTCTGCAGCGGCAGCGTCGAGCGGGGCGAGGAGTGCCTGCGACGAGCGCTGGCGCTGAATCCGCGGCATTTCCACGCGCATTACAACCTAGCCCTGCTTTGCGCCACGCAGCAGCGCGACGAGGAAGCGCGCAAGCTGCTGGTCCGCGCGCGCGAGCTCGATCCCGAGCGCGCGACGCGCGCACTAGCGCGGCTGCCGCGCTGGGCCTCGCTGAGGCAGGTCGAGGCGATGCCGCGCGGCCTGGACTGACCGCGCGGCGGATCACAGCGGCACACCCAGCGCCATGCAATGTTTCGTGCTCGGAAGTGGCGGCATGATGCCGATGCCGCAGCGCCGGCTGACCTCCTTGGCCGTGCGCCACGCCGGCAGGGTCTATCTCTTCGACTGCGGCGAGGGCACGCAGCTCCCCTATAAGGAGCTCCACATCGGTCTGCGCGCGCTGGCGGTCGTCGCCACCACGCATCTGCACGCCGACCACGTCCTGGGCCTACCGGGTCTGCTGATGCTGCGCGCCCAGATGCCCGATCCCCCGCCGCTGACGCTCCTCGGTGTGCCGGGCCTGCGGCGCTTCATCGACAACGTCCGCGCCGACCTCGGGATGTTCATCAACTACCCGATCAACGTTATCGAGTGGTCCGGCGAGACGCAGGCGCCCGCGTATCGCGACGATCAGGTGACGATCTATTGGCAGCCGTTGGACCATCGCGTGCTCTGTCTCGGCTATCGACTCGAGGAGCACCTGCGACCAGGCCGCTTCGATGCGGTCGCTGCTGGTGAGCTGGGCGTGCCCTGCGGGCCGCTCTGGGGCGAGTTGCAACGCGGTCGCGAGGTGCTGCTGGCGGGTGGGGGGGTGGTGCGACCGGACCAGGTGCTTGGCACGGCACGGCGCGGGCGGCATCTCGCCTTCATCACCGATACGGGTCCCTGCGCGGGCCTCCGACCGCTGCTGCAGAGCGTCGACCTCGCCTTCATCGAGGGCATGTTTGCCCTGGCCGAGCAGGCCGACGCCGACGAGAAGAAGCACCTGACGGCCGTGCAGGCGGCGCAGGCGGCGCGCGATGCCGAGGCCCGGCGGGTCGTGCTGGTCCACATCAGCCCGCGCTACGATGCGGCTGGCGCCGAGGTGCTGGGCGTCGAGGCTGGCGCGCATCACCCGGCGGTCGAGGTGGCGCGCGACGGCATGCTGCTCGAGCTGCCAGTTCCAGCCTGAAGGCTGTGCCCGCGGCGCTGAGCTTTGGTGGCCGACCCGGCGGCGCGTCGCGGTGGGCGGGTCGCGCGGCCGCGCTCCGGAGGCGTGACCGAGGGGTGGCTCCAGGGGTGGCTCCAGAGGCGCTCCAGGGGGGGCTCCAACTTTCCGGCGATTGTTCGATCGGCTAGGCTACCTGCGTCGACTGATGAGCAGCGGGGAGCTCGCCTCGCAGGCAACGAGAGGGCGGAGGGCACGATGTTGCAGCGACGATGGCGCAGGGATCGCGGTGGGTTCGGCGGCGGCGGCGACGCGGGCGACGGCCGCGGTCGCGCGGCGCTCGTCGCGGGGATCGCGCTCCTGGTCGGCTGCAGTGATGCTGCCGCCGCTCGCGCGAGACGCTGGCGTCGCGCGGGACGGACGCGTCGCGGATGGCGGCCGGTTGCGCGACCTGCGAGTCCTCGGTGACGGCCTGGTCGCGATCGATGGCTCGGTGGAGCAGAGCTGCGCCGGAAAGACCGACGGCGTGCCCTGCACCAACGTCGCCGGCTTCGCGTTAATTTGC